>DAOQKI010000223.1:0-2058 GCA_035334485.1 Opitutaceae bacterium | reverse complement strand
CTCGAAGTTCTCGAGCGCGAACTGGGTCTCGTGGTCGCGGGCGATCCGAACCGGGTCGCGGCGGCGCGCGTGCGGCGGAGCTTTTCGTCGCGACGTTGTCCGCCGGTGGCCGGGTCGCCGAGCAGGTTGGCCAGCTCCGCGCCGTGACCGAATGCCGCCGCGATCTGGTAGGCGAGCGCCGCGCGGCTGCCCCACCAGTCCTGCTGCTCGGGCTGGTTGTCGGTGATGAAGTTCTTCGGGCTCACCGCCTGATCGAGGTCGAATCCGCCGAGGAAGCGCAGCACGCCGCGCACGGTGTCATCCAGCGAGCGCGCCAGCTCGACATCGCCCGTGTGAAGCACGTACTCCCAGACGCTCGAGACGAAATCGGCGCAGTAGTTGGCGAGCACCCAGTGGTGGAGGAAGCCGGGATTCGACAGATCGCCGAGGTACCAGATCCGGGGATGCATGTGGCCGCCTGCGAGTAAAGCCACCGCCGACAGGCTGCCGTCGTCGTGGCGGCAGTGCGCGAACATCTCGAGGCTCCGGCGCGCCAGCGTCGCGTCCGCGAAGAGCGGATGGGAGCAGAGAAATTCCACCCGATAGTCGCCGAGCCAGAGCATGCCGTCGCGTTTCACGCCGTCCTCGTAGAACCCCTGCATGCAGAGACGGAGCGTACGGCGGCTGATCTGCCAGGCCTCGTTCAGCAGCGGGTCGGAGCTGTTGAACCAACCGCGGTCGGTGACGGGCGCGTGCTCCTGCATCATCACGGCCCCGCGCAGCCGCAGCGCGCCGGGGCCATGCACGACTAGCGTCGCGTAGCGGAAGGCGCGCCGGCCGGGCTGGCGCGCGATCTGGCTGCCGGCCGGCAGGTCGAGATAGTCGCGCGGCTGGTGATACCAATGCTCCGGAGGAAAGGGATCCTTCAGCAGCAGGGCCTCCTCGAGGTCCTCGCCGTAGATCAGCTCGAGCCGCGTGCCGGCGTCGGCGGTCACGGTGAGCTCGAGCACGCCAACGAGCTCCTCCCCGAAGTCGAGCACGAGGACCGACGGCTCGGGGCCAGGCTGCAGGAGAGTCTCGCCGCCGGAGAGGCAGGCGTCGCGCCGCCGCACGCGACGCGCGTGGGCGATGGCCCGCGGTTGAAAAGGTGTGCGTGCCAGCGTTGGGGCCGGGGTGATCATGCGAAGGGGAGCCGTCCGGGAAGGCGGCGATCCAAGGTCAGGGCGTCCCGGGACGGCGAGGAGAAACTGCCGGAGCCCGTCGACAGGGGACCGGGCCCGCCCGTCAAATTGGCGCGGGTGTGCCAGCTGGGCGTTCCGTTTTGACGCGCGCTTGGAGAGGGTGGGCCAATTCCCCGGGCTAAGTATTCCCCAAATCTGGAACGGCGTATGCGAAAGGGATCGATCATGGATCTCGCCAAATTCACCGTCATGTCGCGTCAGGCCCTCACTGACGCCCAGAATCACGCCCGCCGCCAGTCGCATCACGAGGTGGAGACGTGGCACCTGCTGCACGCGCTGCTTAGCCAGGAGCAGGGCATCGTGCCCGGCCTGATTGAGAAGCTCGCCATCACCACGAGCGCAGTGCAGCTCGCGGTGGACCGCGAGCTGGAGCGGCTGCCGCAGGTGTCGGGCAGTGTCGACACCTCGAAGATCTACGTCACCCAGGCGGTCAACGAGGTGCTGACCCGCGCCGAGGACGAGGCCAAGTCGCTCAAGGACGAGTTTGTCTCGGTCGAGCACCTGTTCCTCGGCCTGCTCGACGTCGCCAAGCCCGAGGGGCTCAAGAAGCTCCTCAAGAGCTTCGGCCTCGACCGCGCGAAGGTGCTCAAGGCCCTGAAGGAGATCCGCGGCAGCCAGCGCGTGACCACCGACAATCCCGAGGCCACCTACCAGTCGCTCGAGAAGTACGGCGTCGACCTCGTGGCGCAGGCGCGCAAGGGGAAGATGGACCCGGTGATCGGCCGCGACGACGAGATCCGCCGCACCATCCGCATCCTTTCCCGCAAGACGAAGAACAACCCGGTGCTCATCGGCGAGCCGGGCGTCGGCAAGACCGCGATCGTCGAGGGCCTCGCGC
>DAOQKI010000222.1:0-2434 GCA_035334485.1 Opitutaceae bacterium | reverse complement strand
TTGACCGCGGCCGCGAGCGACGCGTCGTCCGCCCCGACCGCCACGATGTTGTGCGAGTCGTGCGCCACCGACGAGGCCAGCGCCCCGGACTTCAGCCCGAAGCCCCGCACGAACCCGACGGCCACCGGCGCGCGCGCCGCGTACCGGTTCACCACCGCGATCTTCAGGAGGTCGCGCGCCGGGTCGGCCACCACCTCGCCGGCCCGCAGCACCGCGGGCTGGCGCTGGTGCCGGGTGATCAGCTGGCCGTTCAGCGCCTCAATGACATTGATCTCGCCGGTCCCGGCCCGGACGGAGAAATCCTCCGGCCGGCGGGGTTGCGCCCGGAACTGGTTGACGATCCTGGACCGCAGGCGCGGCAGCCGACTCCGGCCGTTCGCCGCCACGAGCCGGCCACCCAGCCACGTCCGCCTCACGCGGAAGCGGCGCCAGCTCTCAACCTCGATAAAATCCGCCGGATCGCCCTCCCGCAGGAGCCCCACGTCGAGGCCGTAGTGCCGAACCGGGTTGACCGAGGCGCACGCGAGGACGTCGAAGCGGTCGACACCGAGCGCCAGCGCGCGACGGACATGCTCGTCGAGGTGGCGACGCATCAGGAGATCGGGATGCAGGTCGTCGCAGCAGAACATGCAACGCTCCGCATGCGCCCGCAGCAGCGGCGCCAGGGCCGCGAAATTCCGCGCCGCGGATCCCTCGCGGATCAGGATCCTCATTCCCGCGGCCAGCTTGTCCTCGGCCTCCTCGCGCGTGAAGCACTCGTGGTCGGTGGTGATGCCCGCTGCGGCATAGCGCGCCGCCGTCTCCCCGCGCAGTCCGGGCGCATGGCCGTCCACCGCCTTCCGGCGCCGCCGTGCCGCCGCGATCATCGCCGTCAACGCCGGGTCGCCGTTCAGCACTCCGGGAAAATTCATCACCTCGGCGAGGAAACGCACCTCGGGCCGGTCCAGCAGGCGTCGTACTGCCGGCACATTCAGCTTGGCGCCGGCCGTCTCGAATGTCGTCGCCGGCACGCACGACGGCGCCCCGAAGTTGAATTTCAGCGGCGTGCGCTTTCCGTCGGCGATCATGTAGCGCACCCCCGCCTCGCCCAGGACGTTCGCGATCTCATGGGGATCCGACACCGTCGCCACCGTGCCGTGCACGACGGCATGGCGGGCGAACTCCGCGGGCGGCAGCAGCGAACTCTCGATGTGGATGTGCGCGTCGACGAAGCCCGGCATCAGCAGGTGACGACCCCGGGGCTTCGCGTCGCGCACCATCCGGCGGATCCGGCCGTCCTCGATTTCGATGGTCCCCGGAAACTCCTCCCGATTGACCACATCCACCACGCGACCCGAGATGCGCTGCACACTCATGGTCGGTTTCTAGCCGGCGTCCGCCGGCCTTGGCAAGGCGCCCGCGCCGCCGCCCGGAACATTACGGCCAAACCACTTGCCAACCCCGGGAAGGCCGCCAACCTTCGGGTCCTATGCATTTCGACAACCTCCAGCCTGGGCTCGCCGCGCCGGTGCCGCGCGCCGACGATGAAGACGATGACGACGAGCAGGAGTGCTGCTCGCCCAAGGGCGGCACACCGGTCGGCCAGCAGATCCAGCGGAAGTTCCTCGAGGAGCGGAAGATTTTCCTGTGGGGCGCCGTGACCGACGCCTCCGCGAAGGACATCACCGAGAAGCTGCTGTACCTCGAGACCGTCGCTCCCGGCCAGCCGATCACCTTCTACATCAACTCGCCGGGCGGCTCGATCACCGCGGGCATGGCGGTGTACGACACGATGAAGCTGATCTCGTCGCCCATCACGGTGGTCGTGACGGGCATGGCCGCGTCGATGGGCTCCATCCTTCTCTCCGGCGCGCGCAAGGGCAACCGGCTCCTCTATCCGCACTCGCGCGTGCTCATCCACCAGCCGCTCATCTCGGGCCGCATGGTCGGGCCGGCCACCGACATCAACATCCAGGCGAAGGAAATGGAGAAGCTCCGTGCCGAGTTGAACCAGATCCTCGCCGATGCCTCGGGCCAGCCGCTCGAGAAGATCAACCAGGACACGGACCGGGACTTCTACCTCAACGCCCAGGAGGCGATCGCGTACGGCCTCGCCGACCGGATCGTCGACCGGGTCTGAGTCGACCCTCTCACTCGTGGCGCGGCCTTTCCGGCCGCGCTATTTTTTTGTCCCGAGCCGGAGCTCGTCGAGCTGGCGGGTCCAGTCGCTCACCCGCGCGGAGTCGTCCGCCGCCCGCGCCGCCGCCACCGCCTCGGCGAGCCAGACTTCCCGCAACTCCGCCGGCAGCGGGAGATCGCCGTCAAGGAGCTGGCTGAGGAAGGCGACTGCCAGGCCCGGCGCCCCGGCCCGCAGGGCACGCGCCGCCGCGTCGTGCACCGCGCCCCACTGGTCGGCCGGCCAGCGGTTCGCCGGCCCCACCACCTTGAGGGCGCC
>DAOQKI010000221.1:0-2586 GCA_035334485.1 Opitutaceae bacterium | reverse complement strand
ACCTGGTCGGGGCCCAGCGGACCGAGCGGCGCCGAGCCGGTGGCCGGCGCGGCGTCGCCGCGCGCCGCGCGCAGGGTGTACCGCCGGAGCGGCGACAGGTGTTCGTCCCAGAAGGCCTCGATGATGGCCTCCGCCTCGTTGATCGGCACGGGCGGGCGGGGGAGCGGCTGCATGGTCAGGTGGCCGCCTTGAGCTTGAACCGGACGGCGACGCGGAGGGTGCCGCGCTGGCCCGCCTGGCGGAGGGTCAGCCGTGGCTGGGTCTCGGCGTGCGCCCAGCCGTACTGCACGAGGTCGCGGCGGCCCTGCTCAACCGCGGTGCGCCGCGGGTCCTGCAGCCGAAGCTGCTCGATCCGGGCCTCGACGCCGTCGGGCAGGGTCAGCTCGGCGATGGCCCGGCGGCCCTCGATGATGACGCGGTTGCCCTCGAGCCGGAGCGGCAGCCGCGTCGTCCAGTGGAATTCCACGCCGCGGCCGCGCACGACCTCCCAGTCGTCGGTGATCGTGAGCGTGTCGGGCGCCGGCGAGTCCCAGGTGCGCTCCCAGCGCGCATACCAGTCCTCCCAGCCGGCTCGCAGGTCCATGGTCGCATGGAATCGAGTGGCGTCGCCCGTGCCGCGCGGCTTGATGTCGGCGAAGATCGGGTTCTTGGGCTTCGGCCGCACGTCGTCGGCCCACGGCGCGAGCATATTGTGACGCTGGCAGTGCTTGAGCTGCTCGGTGACCGGGTTGGCGTAGTCCACCACGCCGAAGTCGAACGCGAAGCTGTCGCCGGCGCACTCGAGGACGAAGTTGCCCTTGTCCTCGTGCTGGTGGTCGCCGCCGGCGCAGTTGCCTTGGAGGTAGAGCTTCACCAGCTCGGAGCCGAGGCGCCGCACCGAGCACATCATGCCGGTGTCGGGCATCTCGAGGAACGGCGTGAACGCCGGGCCAGTTGCGGGCACCGAGCGCGCCAGGTGGAGCGGCAGGAGGAACGGCGCCGCGCCGGCGCGCTGGAGCTGCTTGCGGTAGATCGTGACCCAGTGCGACTGCGGGAGCAGCCAGGCGAGGAACGCGGCGCCCTCGTTGACCGTGATCACCGCGTCGCCGGAGAGGATCATCTCCTGGCCGTCGTCGGTGGAGTAGAGCATCTCCGCGAGGCGGCCCGTGCGGAGCAGCGCCGGCGCGACGAACTCCCGCGGATCGCGGCCGCGGCCGCGGGCGTACAGCTGCGCGCCGAGGATCGCCTGGCGGGCGGTCCACGTGAAGTACGTCGGGCCCTCGAGGTAGCCGCCGTCGGGCAGCAGCGCGCGCCCGATGTTCTCGGCGAGATTGGCCCAGGCGAGGTCGGTGTGCGGCGCGACGCGGGACTCGGTGGGCGCCGGGTAGTTCTCATGATGCACCGGCATCGTCCGCTCGAGGACGAGCAGCCCGTAGATGCGGGCGGGCGAGATCCACGCCATCTGGTTCGTGTAATACATGTACTCCCACCACCACGAGGCCTGGCACATGCTGCCGTGGCCCTCGGAGGCGATGCGGCGAAGGATGAGCTCGCGGCCGAGCGGCGTGAACCACTCGCCGCAGAGGTCGAGGATCACCGCGCAGTCCCAGACCGCGATCGAATGCACGAAGCCGCGCTGTTCCCACGGGCTGCCGCGGAAGTGCGCGAAGAAGATGTCCTCCCAGTGGTCGCAGTGCGCGATGCTCAGGGCGTAGCGCGCCGCGAGCCGGCACAGCTCCTTGTCCTGCCACAGCACGCCGGCCTGCGCCGCGTTGCCGCCGTGCAGCGACAGCATCTTCCCGATGTCGCGCTCGCGCCGAAACACGTTCGCGCTCCAGAAATTCAGGTTCTCGCCGATCTGCGGTTCCGGCGTCGCCGCCCGGGCGCGGTCGGCCACCTCGCGCAGTTCGCCCATCACGGGTGATCCGGCAAACTCGCGCCGCACCGCCGCCAGCTCCTCGGCGTTGATGAGGATGCCGTAGCTCGGCACGTAGCTCGGCTCGAACTCGGGCGGCTGCAGGTAACCCTCCCAGCGCTCGTCGAAACCCGCCCACTGGGCGAGGTGGTGCGTAAGCCGCTCGGCGTGCTGGAGCCCGATCCACAGCAGCCAGCCGGAGCCGGCCCGGCGGTGTGGGTTGCGGACCTCGATTGTCAGCGCCCGGATCTCGCGCGCCCCGTCGAGCTGCACCGCCTCCTCGCGCCGCGTTGCGCCGGCCGGCGCCGTGGTGCGCACGCGCGGGCCGGCGTCGGTCTCCGCGCGGATCGTCATCACCGTCTCCTCGGGCAGGTTGAGGCACACGACGAGCCGGTCGTAGGCGGCGCACGCCACCGGCTGCGGATAGGTGCGGTGCATCCGGAGCGCAAGGCCGTCCGGCGCCGGCATCGTCCAGTTGAAGGTCACGAACGCCCAGCCGTCGACCAGCGTGACACCCGTCGCACCCGGCGTGGTGAAGTCCCAGTGCCGGGTCTCCCGCAGTTTCGTCTCGAAGAACGGCTCAAAAATCGCCTCGGCGCTGTTGATGGGGGTGAGGTGGTGCAGTCTGGCAGGCACATAAGGAAAGTGCCAGGGCGAGCAGGCTGGCCGAGCAGGAGATCAGCATTGGGCGC
>DAOQKI010000220.1:0-2735 GCA_035334485.1 Opitutaceae bacterium | reverse complement strand
CCTGGTCGAACCGCCGGGCCTGCACGCTGCGACCGAGGGCGCGCTCCTCGGCGGCGACGGTCTCAAGGGCGGCGACATTGCGCGCGGCCAGGATCAGCGTCGCGCCCGCGGCCGCGAGGTGCGACGCGAGTCCACGGCCGTACAGGCCGGCGCCGCCGGTGAGCAGGACGACGTGGCCGGCGAGGGAGAAGGTCGGGGGCGGGGGAGTGGAAGCGGGGGTCATGGGACGATGGCGCGGCCCTCGCTCCAGGAGCGGAGCGCGGCGAGGTTGAAGCGGAGGGTCTGGATGCCCTCTTCGAGCGTGCAGAGCAGGTTTGGCCGGCCCTCGCAGCCGTCGAGGAAGGCGCGGGCCTGCTCGACGTAGAGCTGGTCGCGGTCGGCGACCGGCGCCGGGTGCCAGGTCCACTCCGTTGCGCCGCGCGGCAGCACGCCCCAGCGCTGGGCGTGCACCTCCACGCGCACCGAGCCACGCTCGGCGTGGAAGTCCCAGCGGGTCTCGTTCGGGGCCTGGAACTGGTTGAGGGAGTAGCTGACGAGGACGCCGCCGTTGCGCGCGTGGGCGTTGACGGTGTCCTCGACCGTGACGCCCTCGAGGACCTGGTGCTCGGCGTCACAGCTCACCCGCGTGGTCGGGCCGGCGAACCACTCGACCGCGTTCGCCATGTGGGTCAGCGCGTCCTGGATCGCGCCGCCGCCCTGGGCGCGGTCGCGGTAGTAGATTTCGCGGTAGGCCGGGCGGAACTGCGGGAAATGCTGCCCGGAGGTCAGGACGATCTGGCGGAGCGGGCCGCAGGCGCCGCCCCGCACGAAGTCGCGGGCCGCCTGGAGGGCGGGAACGAAGTGGAGCACGTAAGCGACGGCGACGAAGCAGCCGGAGGCGTCGCGGGCGGCGACGAGGTCGTCGATGCCGGCGAGGTCAAGCGAGAGCGGCTTCTCGATCAGGACGTGGCGCCGCGCCGCGAGGACGCGCCGGGCCATCGGGATGTGGAGCGGCGCCGGGGTCGCGATGACGACGCCGGTGAGGCCGGGGTCGGCCAGCGCGGCCTCCCAGTCGGCGGTGCAGGTGACGCCGTAGCGCTGGGCGATCTGCTCGCGGATCGCGGGACGGTTGTCGCAGGCGACGACGGCGGCGCGGCCGGTGGCGAGGAAGGTGCGCACGTGGCGCTCGCCAATCGAGCCGCAGCCGATGACGAGCAGGCGATGACGCGGCGAGGACATGGGCAACGGAGGGAGGGTTCAGCGGGCCGGGCCCGCGGCGGGCGGGACCTGCAGCCACGCCCACGGCACGAGCCGCAGGCGCAGCCGGGAGAGGTGGCGAAGCTGGCCGTTGCTCGCGCAATAGGCAAGGAGCACGCCCTCGTTCGTGAAATGGATGGCCGTGTAGCAGTACCAGCCGGTCGGATCGTCCTCGAGCACCTGGCGCGCCGGCCACGTCCGGCCGCCGTCCGTCGAGAACGCGAACACGAGCGGCGTGCGCTTGCCGGGCTGGAAGGGGAAGCGTCCGGAGTGGTCGTTGTAGACGGCCAGCAGCGTCGAGGAACCAGGCAGGCGCTTGATGCCGGCGGGCGACTCGGGCGACTGCAGCGCGGTGGGAACCGGCGGGCTCCAGGTGCGGCCGTCGTCCGTCGACCGGAAGCCGAACTGGGCGCCCTGGTCGGTGCGCGACCACGAGAACAGCGTGCCGTCGGCCAGCTCCACCACGCCGGGCTCCTGCAGGCCCGAGCGGCTCACGGCCGGCATCGTCCACCATGTGTCGGACTCGTGCCAGGTCTGGCCCTCGTCGTCGGAGTAGCACCAGAGGATCAGCGCGCGGGAGTCCCACGACGCCTGCGTGTCAGCGGTCCCGGTCGTCCGGTAGAAGCTCAGCGGCAGCACGAGCCGGCCGCTCCGCAGCTGGACGGCGCGGTCATTGTTGAGCTCGAAATAGCCGGGGGCATGGCCGACCGGGATCGCCGGGCCCCAGGTGGCGCCGTCGTCGCGCGACAGGCGCAGGAAGGGGTGGCACTCGAGCCATTTGTTCTTCTTGGCGAGGTAGAACAGGGCGAGCGAGCCGCTGCGCAGGCGGAGCAGCGAGACGCTCATCAGGTTCTGGTTGTCGCCGGTCGGCACGACGATCCGCGGTTCGCTCCAGGTCCGGCCGCCGTCGTCGGAGTGGATGGCCGCGATGGCCGAGGGGCTGGAATCGTCGCCGCCGCCGTTGAACTGGGAGTAGCAGAAGAGGATTCGGCCGGAGGCCAGCGTGGCGAAGGAACCCTCCGAGCTGCGCGGGTGCGCGGCGGTGGGCTCGAGGTCCCATGGCGGCGGCAGCGCCGGCGTCGTGGCGGCCAGCCGGCCGGTGAACCCGGCCAGCGCGAGGGCGACGAGGGCCCAGCGGGTGAGCTTATTCACGGTAGTGGACCTGGAGGATGAGATGGGCCGCGCCGATGCGCGTGTCGCTGCCGGGACCGTCCAGCAGCTGGACCGCGCGGGGCAAGTCGGCGCCGGTCGCGGACGCCAGCAGGCTGTTCGCGGCCTCGAAACGCGACTCGACCGTGCCGGTGAGCTGGATTCGCTCCAGCTGCGCGCGCCAGGCTCCCAGGCGGGCCGGATCGGCGCCGAGCGCGAAGGCGGCGCCGACGAGATAGGCCTGGGCGGCGGTGCCGTCCGGCTCGGCGTCGGCTACGCGGGCGAGCTCGCGCAGCGCGGCCGGTTCGCGGTGCCGCGCGAGGCGCAGCGCGTAGGCCGCCTGCAGGCGC
>DAOQKI010000219.1:0-2879 GCA_035334485.1 Opitutaceae bacterium | reverse complement strand
CGATCGGCGCGGCGGCGACCTTGGCGGTGCGGAGCACGAGGGTCAGGACGCGGCCTTGGTAGTCGAGCGTCACGAGGTCGCGGCTGGCGTCGTAGCTGCGGATCACGAAGTCGTAGCCGGACTCGTTCACCCGCGCCCAGGTCCCGGTGTGTCGGGTCGGGTCGAAGATGCTGAAGCGGTAGCCCGCGCTGTCGACCATGATGCCGCGGAGCTCCAGCGGCGTGGCCTCGGCCGCGGCGGCGCCGGCCGACGCCGGGGGCAGGAAGGGCGAACTGCCCGCCAAGGGGTCCTCCGCCCGCGCCGCGCCGGACCCGGCCAGGCAGAGGCCGGCGAGGAGGCAGAGAGGGAGCGGGGAGCGGAACATGGGCAACGACTAGGTAAGACGCCGGGTCCGGGGGTCAAGTGACGCCCAGCCTAGAGCAAGGTTCCATGCATGATCAGGTAGGCGACCGTGAAATAGATGATCAGGCCGGTCACGTCCACCAGCGTGGCCACGAAGGGCGCGCTCGAGGTCGCCGGGTCGAAGCCGAGGCGCTTCAGCACCAGCGGCAGCATCGAGCCCATCAGCGAGCCCCACAGCACGATGCCAATCAGCGCCACGCCGACCGTGCTGGCGACCAGCAGCCAGTGCGGGCCGTAGATGTTCGAGAACAGGGACCACGCCGCGATGCGGATGAAGCCGATCGCGCCGAGGATCGCGCCCAGGGCCGTGCCGGCCGCGAGCTCGCGGCGCATGATGCGCCACCAGTCACGGAGCCGGAACTCGCCGAGCGCGAGCGCCCGGATCACCAGCGTCGCCGCCTGCGAGCCGGCGTTGCCGCCCGAGCTGATCACCAGCGGCACGAACAGCGCCAGCACCACGGCCTTCGCGATCTCGTCCTCAAAGAATCCCATCGCCGTCGCCGTCAGCATCTCGCCGAGGAACAGCACCACCAGCCAGCTCGCGCGCTTCTTCACCATCCGCGCCAGCGGGATCGTCGTGTACGGCTCGTCGAGGGCCTCGGTGCCGCCGAGCTTCTGGATGTCCTCGGTCGCCTCCTCCTCCGCGACGTCGAGCATGTCGTCGACGGTCACGATGCCGATCAGCTTCCGGTTCTCGTCCACCACGGGCAGCGCCACGCGGTCGAACTTCTTGAACAGCTCCAGCGCCCGCTCCCGGTCGTCCGTCGGCGACAGCATCGTGTAGTTGCCGTCGAGCAGGTCGCGCACCGGCGCGTCGAGCGGCGAGAGCAGGAAGCGCCGCACCCGGATGTCGTCGATCAGGTGACCCTTGTCGTCGACGACGAAGATCACGTTGAGCGTCTCGCGGTCGTAGCCGTGCTCGCGGATGTAGTCGAGGGACTCGCGCACCGTCCACTCCGGGCGGACCGCCACGTAGTCGAGGGTCATCATCCGGCCGACGCTGTGCTCGGGATAGGCCAGCAGGGACTGGGCGACCTGCCGCTCCTGCGGCGTGAGCAGCCCGAGCATCTGCATCGCCAAGTCGAGCGGCAGCTCGTTCAGGAATGCCGTGCGGTCGTCCGGCGACAGCTCGTTGAGCAGCACCGCCACCTGGGGCTGCGTGAGCATCTTCAGCACCCGGTACTTGGCGCCGTGCTCCAGATAGGAAAAGGTCGCGGCCGCCAGCTCCTTCGTGCTGTTGCGGAACAGGATCGCCAGCTGCTCGATCGGAAGCTCGGCGAGGATCGGCGCCAGGTCCGACGGCAGCCACGGCGCGAGCTTCTGCTTCAGGGAAGCAAAGTCCTTGTTGCTGATCAGCGCGGAAATCTCCGCCTTCAGGTTCGCGGTCTCGGCCGGCATGGGCGGGATGCTGCGCGCCGCGCCGCCCGAGGCAACCTCCTTGATGCCGCGCCGAGAGTTGTAACCTGCTGCCGGACGCCCGTTCGCACCCGTCGACCAGATTTCCGCTTGCATGGAAACTTAAAATACCTTTGGAGTTTCCTAAGATTTCCCATGCCCACCGCCGCTTCCACTCCCGCCGCCGCCTCGGCCGCCGCCAGCCGTGACCGGATCCTGCAGGCGGCGCGCGCCCAGCTGTTCGCCTACGGGTACACGGCCCTGACGATGGACGAGCTCGCCGCGGAGCTGGGCATGAGCAAGAAGACGCTCTACGTCCATTTCCCGAGCAAGGACGACCTCGTCGGCGAGATTCTGCGGGGGTTTGTCGCGGAGATCCGCGCCTCGGCCGAGGCGCTGTTCGGCGACCCGTCGCTCAGCTTCACGGTGAAGCTCCACCGGTTCAGCGAGGCGATGACCAAGCGGCTCCGGATCAACCCGCACATCTTCCGCGACCTCCAGCGCTCCGCGCCGCACATGTACCGGCAGATCGAGGAGCTGCGGCACCGGAACATCCCGCTGATCTTCGGCCGGCTGATCCGGCAGGGCCAGGCGGCGAAGATGGTGCGGGACGACATCGACCCGGACTTCGCGATCGAATTCTGGCGTCCCGCCATCCAGGCGCTGATGCATCCCGACACGCTCGAGCGGCTCCAGCTCACGCCGGACGAGATGTTCGCCCGCGCCATCAACCTCTTTTTCGGCGGCCTGCTCACCCCCGCCGGACGCAAAGACCATGAAAAGCACCTCCATCCCTGATCTCCTCCGTCCCGCCGCGCTCCTCGCCGGCCTCGCGGCCGCGCTGCTCCTGCCCGCCTGCTCGCGCAACGGCGCCGGCCGCGGCGACCTGGTCCTCTCCGGCAACCTCGAGGTCAGCGACGCGCAGCTCGGCTTCAAGGCCGCCGGCCGGCTCGTGGAACGCCTGGTCTCCGAGGGGGACCGGGTGACCGCCGGCCAGCTCGTCGCCCGGCTCGACGACGCCGAGCAGCGCGCCCAGCTCGCGCTCCGCCAGGCCGAGCTCGCCGCCGCCGAGGCCGTCGTGG
>DAOQKI010000218.1:0-2887 GCA_035334485.1 Opitutaceae bacterium | reverse complement strand
TGTGACGACGTGGTGGTGCTGGACTCGGGCTCGACCGACCGGACCGTCGAGCTGGCCCGCGCCGCCGGCGCCCGCGTGTTCACGCGCAAGTTCGACGACTTTGCCGGCCAGCGGAACCACGCGCAGACCGAGATTCCCTTCCGGCACCCGTGGGTGTTTCACCTCGACGCGGACGAGCAGATGACCCCCGAGCTCATCGCCGAGTGCCGGGCCCGGGCGGAGGCGGACCTGGACGGATTCATGGTGGCACCGAGGATGATGTTCCGCGGCCGCTGGATCCCGCGCTGCACCGATTTTCCGGCCTACCAGGCCCGCTATGTCCGCGCGCCCCAGTTCCGGTTCATCCAGGTCGGGCACGGCCAACGCGAGGCACCGGGACAGAAGCTGGGGCATCTGAGCACGAACTACCTCCACGACCTCTCGGCCGGCGGCGAGGAGGAGTGGCTCGAGAAGCACCGCCGCTACGCGCGGGCCGAGGCGGCCGAGCATGTGCGCCATGACGCCGGCATCCCGTGGTCGGACCTGTGGTCGGGCGAGCGCCTCCGCCGACGCCGCGCGCTCAAGCGTCTCAGCTACGCCCTGCCCTTCCGTCCCGCCCTGCGCTTCCTCTACCAGTACGTCCTGCGCGGCGGCTTTCTCGATGGTGCGGCGGGATTCCGCTACTGCCGGCTGCTCGCCCGCTACGAGGCGTTCGCCGTGGAGGAGCTTCGCCGCCTCCGGCGCGCCTGAGCCATGCGCTTCATTTTTCTCAATCGCTTCTATTGGCCCGACGAGCCGGCGACCGCGCAACTGCTCACCGATCTGGCCGAGGAACTCGCGGCCCGCGGGCACGACGTCACGGTCATCACGAGTCACTCCGGCCAGGCCTCCCAGCCCGCCCGCGAAACGCGCCGCGGGGTCCTGATCCGGCGCGTTCGCGCCACCCGGTCCAAGGGCGTCGGCCGCATCCTCGATTTCGCAACCTTCCACCTCGGCGCGCTGGCCACCCTGCTGATGACCGCACGGAAGGGAGACCGCGTGATCGCGTTGACCGACCCACCGCTGCTCGGCGTCGGGACCTGGGCGGTGGGACGACTGACCGGGGCGCGGGTGTGGCATTGGGTGCAGGACATCTACCCTGAGATTGCGGAGCGCCTGACGGGTCACACCTGGCTCTCGGTGCTGCGCCCGCTCCGCAACCTGGCGTGGCGCCACGCGGCGGGCTGCGTCGTGCTGGATGCGGACATGGCCGCCCACGTCCGCGAGGCGGGAGTACCGGCCTCCAGGATCGTCACCGTGGCCAACTGGGCCCCGGCCGGGCTTGCGCCCCAACCCTCCGACGCCGCGGCCGACCTGCGCCGCGAATGGCAGCTCGAGAGCCGCTTCGTGGTGGAGTATTCCGGCAACCTCGGCCGCGTGCACGACCTCGAGCCGGTGCTCGACGTGGCGGAGGCGCTGAAGGGCGATCCGTCCGTGGCGTTTGTCTTCATCGGCTCCGGACCCCAGCGCGCCAGCCTGGTCGCAACGGCGAACGCGCGCGGATTGGGCAACGTGCAGTTCCGACCGGCGCAGCGCCGCGACCAGCTAAACCGCACACTCGCGCTCGGCGACGTCCACCTGGTGACGCTGCTGCCGGGCTGCGAAGGCCTGGTGTTCCCAAGCAAGCTGTACGGAGCGGTCGCGGTGGGACGGCCGATCCTCGTCATCGGCCCGCGGACGAGCGAGCTCGCGCGGACGGTCGCGGACCACCACATCGGCGCGGCGTTTTCGCGGGACGAAGTGCCGACGGTCGCCGCGTGGATCCGGGCGCTGCGGGAAGACGCGACCCGGCAGGCGGAGCTTCGACGGGCGGCGGCGGCGTTCCATGCCGCCGGGATGACGCCAGCACGCGCGGCGGACGAATGGCTCGACTGGACCGGCCGCGAAGGATGACCGGCCTACGCTTGCCGCGGGCGGGCCGGACACTACGCTCGACCAAATGAGCACCGGCCGAAAAGCCCTGTTTATCCTGCTGGGACTGGACCTCCTCGCGGTGCTGGGGGTGTTCAACGCCGTCACCTACCTGCGCAGCCTCGGCGGCACGCCGCACCTGATGCTGACCCCGCTGCTGGCGCCGTATGCGGTGCTGGTGGTCGCGATCTACCTGATCGACGGGTACCGGGCGCGGACGGACATGATGAGCCTGGACTACACCAGCCTGCACACCATCGCCCTGCTCTCGGCGACGGTGGCCGCCCTGGTGCTGACGTTCGTCGTGATCCCGGCCGGCTACGAGCTCCAGTACAGCCGCGCGGTCATCGCCCTCAGCTACGTGGCGCTGATCCCGATCACCCTGAGCTACCGCCGGGTGCTCCAACTGCGGCAAGTAAACGCGCTCGGGGAACGGACTTTCGTTTACCTCGGCGACCGGGCCAGCTGCATCGCCTTCCAGCGCGAATGCGAGCAGGCGCACGTGGCGCAGCGGATCATCTGCTGCGTAGCCGGCGACGACCGCATTGACGCGCCCGCGCCGGCGAACGCGCCGGAACTGCGCTCGCTGCAGGGCGTCCTGCAGGACATCTCGGCCGGAGTGATCACGGTTGAAGCGGTGGTGCTCCGCGAGACCAACCGCGACCTGGAGTCCGACCTGGTCCGGCGACTCGTCGAACTCTACTTCTCCGGGCTACCCACCTACACGCTCGAGCTGTTCCACCGACTCTACTGGCGCAAGATCCCGATCTATCGCCTCAACCAGACCTGGCTGTTCCAGGAAGGCTTCACCATCGCCCGCGAACCCGTGTTCGAGCGCATCAAGCGCATCGGCGACGTGGTGGTCGCGAGCCTCGGGCTGGTGGTCGCCTCGCCGGTGATCCTGCTCGCGGCGGCCGCGGTCTGGATCGACGACCGGGGGCCCTGCATCTTCGCGCAG
>DAOQKI010000217.1:0-3033 GCA_035334485.1 Opitutaceae bacterium | reverse complement strand
CTTCTTGCCGAGCTGGCTGGACTCGTACTGGGCCAGGGCCCGGCGCTGCTTCTCGCGGTTGGCGGCGAGCGAGAAGTCGGTGTTGGCAGCGTTGACGAACGCGCCGGTCGGCACGGGCCGGCGGGCGAGGGGCTCGGGCGCGGCGGCGATGGCGTCAGCCGGGTTGCCGAGCAACTGCTCCTTCGAGGCCTCGCCCATGTTCTTGATGCGGAGGAAACCCTCGTTGGAGGTGTTCTCGAGGAGCCGGCGGACCAGGTAAGCCATGCCCGGGAGCAGCTCGCCGATGGCGCAGTACTCGCGGACGCGGTGGCCCATCTTGAGGAGCGAGAGCTTCAGTTCGTCGGCCATGCCGAAGAGCGCCTGGAACTCGTAGGCGCGCGGATCGATGCCAAGCCGCTCGGCCTGCGCGATCGCGTGGGCGACCGAGCGCACGTTGTGCGACGCGAAGTTCGGCGTGATGAGATCGATGTTCTCGAGCAGGAAGAGCGTCAGCTTCTCATAGTTGGCGTCGGACTCCGGCTTCCGCTGCCAGACCGGGATCGGCCAGCCGCGCTGCTGCGCGAGGATGGTCTCGTAATCCCAGTATGCGCCCTTCACGAGGCGGACGTTCAGCGGGCGGCGGTGCTGGCGGGCCCAGGCGACGAGGTCGCGGAGGTCGGCCTCGCAGTCGCGCAGGTAGGCCTGCATGGCGATGCCGATGGCTGGCTGCTCCGTGAACTCCGGCTCCTCGAAGATCGACTTGAAGAGCGCGAGCGTGAGGTCCTTCAGCTTGTAACTCTCCATGTCGAAGTTCACCAGCGCGCCGACCTCCTTGGCGCGGCGGAGAATCGGACGGAGCCGCTCCTTCAGGGCGTTGATGGAACCCTCGGGGTCGGCCGGGTGCACGTCGGGCGTGAGCGCCGAGATCTTCACGGAGAGATTAAGCCGCGGCAGGGGCCCTTTCGGCCCGAGGTCGGAAAACGCCGGCGTCGGCTCCGCGGCGAAGAACTTCGAGACCGAGTCGAGCACCTCGAGATTGCGGCGCAGAAACACATCGGCCTCGGCGTCGGAGACCACGGTCTCGCCCAAAAGGTCGATGGTGGTGGCGAGACCGAGCTTGGCGTTGCGCTTGATCTGCTTGATCAGGTCGTCGCCGGTTTCGCCCGCGACGAACTGGCCGGCCATGTCCACGACCTGCGCCTTGACCGGTCCCGCCACCAGGGCGGGGGCGAAGGACGAGGCGGCGAGGCCGGCCTTGAGGGCCGGGTTGAGGGCCACGGCCTGGTCTCCGAGGTACTCCTGGAGATGGCGGACGATCTCGGCCGACGAGTTGAGGGAGGGCAGGACGTCGACGAAGCGGAAGAGCTGGGTCTTGAAGACCGGGTCCTTCATGGACCACTCCATGATCCGGGCGTAGGCCCCTTTCTTGGAGAACAGCGCCGGCGGGGGCTGTTGGTCCATCAGCGTGAAGAGCTGTTCGCCCTTGGAGCGGACGGCGGACTCGATCTTGGGGTCGGGGGCTAGGAAAGAAGCCATGGGGAACCTTTTCGCCGATTCTCCTCCGGGGGCCCGGAATAGGCAAGGGTCGCACCCTACTCCAAATGGAGCAATACGACCCCTAATCCGTGGCGTAAGCGCATGGCGTGGACGGGCTCCCGCGATTGGCCCGGTTGCGGCCGCAATAGGCTGAACGGCTTATGCGCTCGCTCCCGGCGTAGTGGTCGGGCAATGGTGAAATCCTGCGACTTTCCGGCCGGGGCCGTGTTTTGGGCATGAACGATGAACCTCCAGTGCAAACACCACCCACGGGGCTGATCCCTCCGGCTGACTTCACCACGTTCATGCGCGCCTATCAGGATATGGTCTATTCCACGGCGGTCCGACTCGTGAAAAACGAGGCGCAGGCCGAGGACATTTCCCAGGAAGTGTTTCTCAAGGCGCATGAGCATTACGACCGCCTGGCTTCGAGCCCGACGGCCGGCGGCTGGTTGAAGACCGTGGCGATCAACCTGTCGCTCAACCACCTGTCGCGCTACCGGAACCGGTGGCGCTTCTTTTCCGAGTTTCGGCGCGATGATGCCGGGGATGACGAGCCGGAGGTCGAGTTTGCGGCGCCGGACACGTTCTTCGCCGGGGTTGATGCGGAGGACCGCCGCACGCTCGTCGAGGAGGCGCTCGCGAAGCTCCCCGAGCACCAGCGCGTGCCGCTCGTGCTGTTCCACTTCGAGGACATGCCTTACGACGAGATCGCGCGGAAGCTTCGCGTGTCGCTCGCGAAGGTGAAGACCGACATCCTGCGCGCCCGGGCCGCCCTCGCCCAGATTCTCGCGCGCCACGCCAAGCACCATGATGAGATCAACCGCTGACCGCCATGAATCCCTCTCCTGAAAAACTCGAAAAGCTGATCCATGAGACGCTGCGGTCGCTGCCGGCCCACCGGGCCCCGCGCTCGCTCGAGGCCCGGGTGCTCGCCGCCCTCGAGGCCCAGGCCGCGCTGCCGTGGTACCGCCAGTCGTTCGGACGGTGGCCGATGGCCGCCCGGGTCGCGTTCGTGCTCCTCTCCGCCGGCCTCGCGAAGGTCGTGCTGATGGCCACCGTCTGGGCGATGGCCGGTTTCGACAGCTCGGAGGTGTCCAATGCCTTCAGCGGCCAGGTCGCCTGGATCGAGTCGGCGGCCGCGGCGGTGGACCACCTCGTCGCGTTCGGCGGCGCCGTCTATCGCGGCATCCCGCCGCTCTGGTTCTACGGCGGCATCGCATTCGTCGCCACCATGTACCTCGCCCTGTTCGGGATCGGCGCCGCCGCCTACCGCACCCTCTACGTCAACCGCTAGTTCAATCCTCCCTTCGCCATGAAAAACTACCCCCGCAATCTTTTCCTGAGCGCGGCCATCGCCCTTAGCCTGGCTGGCACGCTGCTCGCCTTCGCGCAGGAGAATCCGCCCGCGCCCCCGGCGGCCGAACCCAAGGCCGCGCCGGCCGCGGAGCAGAAGTCCCCGCCGATGGAGCCGCCCATGTCTGAGATGCCCAAATACATTCTGCGCAACTGCAACAT
>DAOQKI010000216.1:0-3152 GCA_035334485.1 Opitutaceae bacterium | reverse complement strand
AGAAGGCCGGCAAGGAGTGACCCGCGCCGGCTAGCCGCCGAGCGCCCGCCGCAGATTGTCGCAGACGATCGCCGCGGCCACGCCCGCGTTCAGCGACTCCGCGCCGCCGAACCGGGGAATCGTCACGTAATGCGTGACGCGTGCCTTGACCGGCGCCGAGAGCCCGGAGCCCTCGCGGCCGATCACGATCACCGCGTCGGGCCGCGCCGGGAGCGCGTGGACGTTCTCGCCGGCCAGGTCGCACCCGAGGACCGGCGCCGTGGTGGCCGCCAGCGCGGCGGCCAGGTCGGCGGTGTGGACCGTGACCCGTGCGAACGAGCCCATGCTGGCGTTGATCACCTTCTGGTGGAACAGGTCGGCGCAGTCGGGCGAGAGCACGACGCGGTCGAGGGCGAACCAGTCGGCGATGCGCAGCAGCGTGCCGACGTTGCCGGCGTCCTGCACGCCGTCGAGCGCCAGGGTCAGGCCGCGGTCGAGCGCCTGCGGCGCCAGCGGCGTGCGCTGGATCCGGCCGACCGCGAACAGCCGCGACGGCGTGGGAAAGTGGCTGATCCGCGCCATCTCCTCGGGCGTGACGGCCGTGACGCGGTGGCGGGGCGGCAGGACCTCCGCGCCGCCCTCGGTCGCGTACACCTCCGCGAATGCGAAGCCCGCGCCCAGCAGCTCGGCGATCACCTTCTCGCCCTCGACGACAAACAGGCCGAGTTCCTCCCGGTGTTTCTTCTCACGCAGGGACCGGAGCCGCTGGATCTCCGCTTTGGTCAGCATGGCCGCACTTCATCCGGCCGCGCCGTCCATGGCAAGGCGCGCGACGCGGTGGGGATAGATCGGAGGTGGGAACCGCTAATTCGCACTAATCGACCCAATTGGTCGCGTTCGAATTAGCGGGGATTAGTGATGATTAGCGGTTCCTCCCGACCTTTTGTCTCGGAATATTCGGCAGCGGGCCGCTTGCGTCGCGGCGGGAAAATCCGCCAAGGTGGGCGGCATGAGCACTCCGCTGAGCTGGGGTATCCTGAGCACGGGCCGCATTGCCGGCGTCTTCGCCACCGGCGTCGCCCGGTCCAAGCTGGGCCGGGTCGTGGCCGTGGGCAGCCGCACGCAGGCGGCCGCCGACCAGTTCGCGGCGACGCACAAGGTGCCCAAGGCGCACGGCAGCTACCAGGCGCTGCTCGACGACCCGACGGTCACCGCCGTCTACATCGCGACGCCGCACCCGCAGCATCTCGAGTGGATCATCCGCGCCGCCGAGGCCGGCAAGCATGTGCTCTGCGAGAAGCCGCTCGGTCTCAACCGCGCCGAGGCGATGGTCGCCGCGCAGGTTTGCCGCGAGCGCAACGTGCTCCTCATGGAGGCGTTCATGTACCGCTGCCACCCGCAGATCGCCAAGCTCGTCGAGCTCATCCGCGGCGGCGCCATCGGCGAGGTGAAGGTCGTCCAGGCCACGTTCAGCTTCAACGCGCCGTTCAATCCCGCCTCGCGCATCTGGAACAACGCCCTCGCCGGCGGCGGCATCCTCGACGTCGGCTGTTATCCCGTCTCGTTCTCGCGCCTGGTCGCGGGCGCCGCGGCCGGCGTGCCGTTCCTCGACCCGGTGGCGGTCAGCGGCGCCGGCCAGCTGCACCCGGAGACCGGCGTTGATGTCCATGCCGCGGCCATGCTGAAATTCGCGAACGGGATGGTCGCGCAGGTCGCGACCGGCGTCGGGGTGGGCCAGGACGGCTCCGCCCGCGTCTACGGCACGAACGGCTGGATTCACCTGCCGTCGCCGTGGATCCCGGCGGGGGAGGGAGCCCCGTGCACCTTCACGCTCCATCGCGCGGGCGCCGCGCCCGAGACCATCGACGCGAGCACGCCGGATCACCTGTACGGCCTGGAGGCGGACGCGTTTGCCGCCGCGCTGGCGGCCGGCGCGCGGGACGTGCCGCAGATGTCCGTGGCCGACACGCTCGGCAACCTCGGCACGCTCGACCAGTGGCGCGCCGCCATCGGCCTGACCTACGAGGCGGAGAAGCCCGCGAATTTCCTCCACACCCACGCCCGGCGGCCGCTGCGACACCGGCCGGACGCCCCGATGACCTACGCCGCGATGCCCGGACTCGCGCAGCCCGTCGCGCGGCTCGTCATGGGCTGCGACAACCAGGCCACCATGCCGCACGCGGCGGCGGTGTGGGACGACTACGTCGAACGCGGCGGCAACACCTTCGACACCGCGTACGTCTACTACAACGGGCTGCAGGAGCAGCTGCTCGGGCAGTGGATCCGCAACCGCGGGATCCGCGGGCAGGTCGTCGTCATCGGCAAGGGCGCGCACACGCCGTTCTGCACGCCGGAGGGGCTCACCGAGCACCTGCTGGTTTCGCTCGAGCGGCTGCAGACCGACCACGTCGACATCTACCTCATGCACCGGGACAACCTTGACGTGCCGGTGGGCGAGTTCGTCGACGTGCTGAACGAGCACGTGGCGGCCGGCCGCATCCGGACGTTCGGCGGGTCGAACTGGTCCATTGCCCGGCTCAAGGCCGCCAACCGCTACGCCGCGCGCCACGCGAAGCAGGGCTTCCAGGTCCTGAGCAACAACTTCAGCCTCGCGCGCATGGTCGCGCCGCCGTGGGCTGGCTGCGAGTCCGCGAGCGATGCCGCGTCGCGGAAATGGCTGCGCCAGTCCCAGACCCCGCTGCTCGCATGGTCGAGCCAGGCGCGCGGTTTCTTCACGGACCGGGCGGGCCGGGACCGGCTCGACGACGGCGAGCTGGTGCGGTGCTGGTACGCCGACGACAACTTCGCCCGCCGCGAGCGCGCGGCGCAGCTGGCGAAGGAGAAGGGCGTGTCGATGATCAACGTCGCCGCGGCCTACGTGCTCTCGCAGCCGTTCCCGACCTTCGCGCTGATCGGCCCGCGCCAGATCAGCGAGACGGCCGACTCGCTCGGCTGCCTCGGCGTGACGCTCACCCCGAAGGAAGTGGCCTGGCTCAACCTCGAGCGCGAGCGGCGGTAACCGGAACCTTCGCGCTTTTCAAAGCGCCGCGGGCCGCTAGCGTCGGGGCATGAGACGTTGCCCCCCGTGGATGCTGGCCGTGTTGCTGATGCTCGTGACCGCGGTGCCGCTGCCGGCCGCCGCGGCGGCCGCCGCCAAGCCCGCCCCTGACAAG
>DAOQKI010000215.1:0-3201 GCA_035334485.1 Opitutaceae bacterium | reverse complement strand
CTGCCACCGGCCCGGATGCCGACGTTCACGCTCTGGATGGGCGTGAACATCTGCGAGCTCATCGCGAACTTCACCCGCACCGCGCCGGGCATCAAGTGGCCCAACGACATCCTCTTCGACGGCCGCAAGGCGGGCGGCATGCTCACGGAGGCCCGCGTCGACGCCGACCAGATCCGCGACCTCGTCTTCGGTCTCGGCCTCAATCTCAACAGTCCCGCCGGCTCCTGGCCGGCCGACCTGGCCCGCCGCGCCGTCTCGCTTGCCGAGGAAACCGCAGAGCCGCTCGACCCGAACCGATTCACCGCCGCCCTGATTGGCCGCGTGCGGATCGCCTACGAGCAATTCCTCGAGGGATCCCACCTCGACACCTTTGCCGACCTCTGGAACCGGCACGATCTGCTCCGCGGGAAACCCGTCGCCGTCCTGCAGGGCTCCCGCCGCTTCTCCGGCATCGGCGCCGGCGTGGACGACAGCGGCTCTCTGCTCGTCCGTCCGGCCGCCGGTGGCCGCCCCCAACGCTTCCTGGCGGGCGAGGTCACCCTGGAGAAAGCCTCGTAGCAAGCGGGGTCGGTGGCGGGATCGCGGTTTGGATTCACCACGAAGCGCACAAAGAGCACGAAGTTTGAGGATCAGAGCTTCGCGGTCTTGGCGGACTTGGCGGTGAACCCAATCGCATCGAATCCGATTTTACCGCGAAGGCCGCTAGACTCGCGAAGAAACCGTCTTGGCTTTGTGCTCTTCGTGACCTTGGTGGCGACGATCGCTCCGGACTCTGTTTTTGCCCTGAAAAACGCTCCAGAAAAGCCGTCGGACGGGGTGGTTTCGGCCGAAACATTGGAGTTTATTCGTGTCTATTGATGATTAAGCCTTTGCCCGATGTCAGATACGCCCGCCATTGAAGTCACCCACCTGGTCAAGTCCTACGCCGGGGTAACGGCCGTCAATGACATCAACTTCCGCGTCGCCCGGGGCGAGATCCTGGGCTTCCTCGGCCCCAACGGCGCCGGGAAATCCACCACGATGCGCATCCTCACGGGCTATCTGCCCGCGACGTCCGGCAGCGTCCGGATCTGCGGCGTGCCGGTCGCGTCGCAGCCCGACGAGGTGAAGCGGCACATCGGCTACATGCCGGAGAACAACCCGCTCCCGGAGGACATGCGGGTCTCGGAGTACCTCTATTTCCGCGGCCGGCTGAAGGAACTCGCGCGCCGCAAGCTCGGCCCGCGCATCGACGAGGTGCTCGAGCTCTGCGACCTCAAGCGCGTCCGCCACAAGATAATCGGCCAGCTCTCCAAGGGCTACCGCCAGCGCGTCGGCATCGCCGAGGCCATCCTCGCCGAGCCGCCCGTGATCATCATGGACGAGCCTACCATCGGCCTCGATCCCCACCAGATTCTCATCGTCCGCGACCTCATCGGCAGTCTCCGCGGCCGGATGACCGTCATCATCTCGTCCCACATCCTCCCCGAGATCGAGATGACCTGCGACCGCGTGCTCATCATCAACCAGGGCCGCGTGGTCGCCCAGGGCACGCCGGCCGACCTGCGCCGCGAGGTGCTCGGCCGGACGTCCTACCTGGTCGAGCTCGCGGGCGACCTCGGCGCGATCCCGACCCTGCTGATGGCGGTGGAGCCGACGCTGCAGATCAGCGCGCAGGGCGAGCCGGACGCCGACGGCTTCCGGCGGCTCACGCTTACGACCGAGCGCGACGACGACCTGGGCGAGGCGCTCCTCCGCGCACTCACCCTGCCGGGTTACCGCCTGCGCGGCCTCAGCCGCGCCCACCCCACGCTCGAGGACGTCTTCCTTGCCGCCACCCGGCGCAGCTGGGACGTGAAGACCACCGACGTCCGAAAGAAGTGACGGCTCCCTCGCGCCCAGCCGTCCCTACTGCAATTCGCGATCCGCAACCCGCAAAGGCATGAAGCACTTCTTCACCCTCCTCAGCCACGAGATCCGCATGCTGCTGGTCAGCGCGAGCACGTACATCGCGGCGATGCTGTTCCTGGCCTTCATGGGGTTCATCTTCACCAGCATCCTCGAGAGCTACAGCAAGGCCCCGCAGGAGATGTCGCCGGCGCAGGTGTTCTTCCAGCTGTTCTGGTTCCCGGTGCTCTTCATGGTGCCGATGCTGACGATGAAATGCCTCGCGGAAGAGCGGCGACTCGGGACGATCGAGACCTTGCTCACGACGCCGGTGACGACCACCGAGGTCGTCCTCGGCAAGTACACCGCGGCCTACCTGCTGTACCTCACGCTCTGGGGCTCGACCACCGGCTTCTTCTACATCCTGCGCAAGTTCTCCGGCGACGCGCGCTTCCTCGACCCGGGCCCGCTCACCGGCGGCTACCTGTTCATCGCGGTGTCGGGGTTGTTCTTCATCGCGATCGGCGTGTTCGCGAGCTCGCTCTCCCGCAACCAGGCGGTGGCGGCGATCTTTTGTGCGACGATGCTGTTCGGCCTGATGTTCGGACTCAGCTGGCTCGCCGGGTCCACCGCCCTCAACCGCGAGGCGCTCCAGCCGGCGCGGGTCGCGCTCGAGTACGCGCAGGTCTTCACCCACCGCGACGACTTCACCCGCGGCATCGTCGACACCCGCCAGCTGCTGTTCTACCTCAGCGGCACCGTCCTCGCCCTCATCTTCAGCATCCTCGGCGTCGAGGCGAAGCTGCTTCATGCGTAAGAAACGCCAAACGCCAGTTTCCAAACGCCAAACAAAGTGCGAGCGCCTCTCTCACGCGTGAAAACGCCAAACGCCAGATTCCAAACGCCAAATTAAGTGCGACCGCCTTTCGTGCCCACCAACACCCAATTGCCCTCCTTCCGTCCGTCCCGACCGCTCGATTTTGGCGTTTGGCAATTGGTGTTTGGCGTTTCCTAAACCATGTCTCCTGACAGTTTCCGCACCGCCCGCTGGATCCGCACGCTCAACCTCGTGCTGCAGGCGATCCTGTTCCTGACGCTGTTCGGGGGCCTGAACTATCTCGCGCGGAATCACTCCTGGCGCTTCGACCTCACGCACCAGCACCGCTTCTCCCTCTCTGCCGAGACCCGCGCCTACATCGGCAGCCTCACCCAGCCGTCGCGGATCGTCGTCACGCTCACGCCCGACTCCGAGAACCCCGCCAACGCCCAGGCCCAGCGCGAAATCAGCGGGCTGCTGCGCGAGTACACCTATGCGAGCGACGGCAACCCGACCGG
>DAOQKI010000214.1:0-3210 GCA_035334485.1 Opitutaceae bacterium | reverse complement strand
GACCGCGGGCAGGCCGCGGACCACGGCGTCGGCGACGCGAACCCCGGCCAGCGGCGGCAGGTCGAGCGTGCGACCCTGCACGACGCAGCGCCGCGCCAGCGGCAGCGGATTGAATACACAGGCCTCGCCGCCGCGGGAGTCCGCCAGCGAACGGGTCGCGGTGCCGGCCTGGTCCGCGGTGATCGCGGCCAGCTCGGGCAGGCCCTTGACGTAGACCTCCGGGATCGAGCTGCCGGGGATGTAGTCGTGGAACTGGGCGAAAACCAGACGGCGCCAGGCGTGGTCGAGCGCGGCGTCGGCCGAGCCGCGCATGACGACCAGGGCCGCCTCGCGGAGCTGCAGCGCGCGCTCGAGGGCGCGGAAGTGCGACTTCACGCGGCTCTGCGTGGTGAACGTGCCGCGGTGGTACTCGAGGTAGATCTCGCCATCGAGGGCGGGGAGCTGGGCGCGCTTGGCGGCGAGCCGGTCGAAAAACGCCTCGGGCTGGTCCCAGCGCAGCTCGGGCAGGCCGCGGAGGGCGGAGAGCCGGCGGGCGCGCTCGCACATGTCCTCGCTCGGGCCGCCACCGCCGTCGCCCCAGCCGTTCGGCATGAGGAACTCCGCGTGGAGGTCGCCCTGCTGGTGCTGGTGTGACGCGGCGCGCAGCTGCTCGACGGCCACGGTGTTGTTGAACTGCACGCCTTGGGTGACGTGGCTGACGACCGCGTGGCCGCCCGGGCCCCGCCACACGAAGCTCGAGTGCGGGAAGCGGTTGACCGTGTTCCAGGTGGTCTTGGTGGTGAAGAAATAGTCGACGCCGCTAAGCCGCATCAACTGCGGCAGGCAGGCGCTGAAGCCGAAGAGATCGGGAAGCCAGAGCGAGCGCGAGCGGCGGCCCGTGAGCCGGCGGAAGCCCTCCTGTCCGAGCTGGAACGAGCGGGCGAGACCCTCGCCGCACGCGACGTGGGAATCGCTCTCGACGTAGGTGCCGCCGGTCGCCTCCCACTGGCCGGCCTGCAGCCGGGCGCGGACGGCGCGGTAGAGCTCGGGGGAGCGGCGGCGCACGGCCTCGTAGCTGGCGGGCTGCGAGTACGCGAAGCGGAACTCGGGATAGAGCGCCATGAGGCGGTTCACGTTGGCGAACGTGTGGACGGCCTTGCCCTCGCCAACCTGCTCGGTCCAGAGCCAGACGAGGTCGAGGTGCGAGTGGCCCGTGAGCGCCGCGCGGCTGAGCGGGCGCGGGTCGCGAAGCTCCCGGTAGAGCCGGGCGAGCTCGCGCCGCAGGGCGGCGATCCCCGCGGTGTCGAAGGCGTCGAGCGCGGTGTCGAGCCCGCGCAGCAGGCGGCGGTAGAGCGGCGAGACATCGACGAGCGCGGGCTGCTGCGTCTGGCTGAACAGCTCGCGCGGCACGCCGGGAAACTCCCGCGCCCGCAGGTCGAGCATCCATTCGTAGAGGCAGTTCAGGTCGTGGTACGCGGCCCAGGCCTCGTTATCGCGCCGGAGGAGCTGCGCGCCGCGAAACACGTTGCCGTCGGCGCCGAGACCCTTCGCGTCGGGATGCCAGATTGCCGACTGGACGCAGAGGCTCTCAACCCAGACCTCGCGCACGCCGGCAGGGAGTTCGCAGGTACGGTGGGCGACATCGAAGCCGTAGAACGGCGTGCCATTAAGGAAGAGTGTGGCCTCGCCCTGCTCGTCCCATCGCAGCCAACGGCCCGTGCCGACGGGGATGGCAACGCGACACCAGCGCTGGTCGTAGAGACGGCCCCAGCTCTCGCCGTCGCGCACGGGCTTCCGCGGGAGCCGCGCGGCGGCGGCCAGCCCGAGGTGCTCCGGCCGGGCGGCCGTGGCCTCCACGCGCAGCGGGCGCGGGTCGTGCCAGATGAGCTCGGCAAGGCGGGCGACACCCCGCTGGGTGCGCAGGGGAGTGAGTTGGAGCAGGGGATTGGTCGGCAGCATTGCCGCGAGCCTCGGGCGGCGGCGAAGGGCAGGCAAACACAACCCATCGGGGACTTCCTGCGGATCTGGTTCCGGCCGGGCGTGCCGCCATTTGCGGACCAACGTGGAAAAACAGCGTCCCGGCGCTGGGCCTACCTAAATTTGAGTAAACTGAGTGAACGGGAGGGGTTTCAATTCGAGTCAGAGCGATGTTACTTATCTTCAGGTAGCAGCGTCAGAAGCCCGTTCATGCCCCCCGAGAAGGCTCCCCAGAAATCTCCCTCTGGTTCGAATGAGGCCACGGTCAGTGCCGTGGCGCAGGTGCGCCGTGTGGTGGTGGGACAATGGGGCCGGACGTATGCGGAGGTGCTGCAGGAGTTTTGCCGGAAGATCTTCCCGGAGGCGAAAGTGGTGGTGGGCTGCACGGGGACGGAGGTCCTGGCGGCGTTGTACGCGCAGCGGGCGGACGTGCTGTTGATGGCGCTTGTGTACCCGGACATCCATGGCGCGGACCTGCTGAAGCGGATTTCCCAGGAGAAGCTGGCGACGCGCGTGCTGGTGGCGGCGCATCACCGGGACGAGCGGACGCTGCTCGCGCTGCGGGACGCGCAGTTTGACGGCCTGCTGGACACGCAGGAAGAGCCGATCGAGGCGCTGCAGCTGGCGCTCCGACTGGTGGCGGCGGGCGAGCCCTACGTGAGCCAGGTCTTCCGCGGCTCGGTGGTTGACCGTTCGCCGGTGGGTTCGGTGTGGCAGAAGCTGACGCCGGCGGAAATCCGCGTGTTCGCGGCGATCGGCGACGGCAGCGACAATGAGGAGGCGGCGCGCGACCTGGGCCTGAGCGAGGCGACGGTGCAGACGCACCGGCGGAACCTGATGCACAAGCTCGGGATTTCCAGCAGCACGAAACTCGTGCGCGAGGCGATCCGCATGGGCATGGTGCGGATCAATACCGACGGCCGCGTGATCCGTCCCAGCTTTGATCAGACGCGCAGTCCGTTCCCGCCGGCATCCGCGGCGAAGCCGGAGACGCCGAGCGGTCAGGCGCCGACCGGCAGCGATACCTGAATTTTGGTAGGATTACCCAAAGATTGGTAAGCGGCGTTGTTTCGCGGCTGTGACGGAGCGGGCAGAGTGGGGGCGTTCTCTTCTAACCCAACCTGACTCCAATTTTCTCTGCGCTCGCCCCGCTGCTACTTTCAGAACTGGTCTGGGCGGTTTCTGATTTCGCCGTCCAGATGCCACCGGGGGGTGGTTTGTTCCGGGAATGGTGGTAGGCGGGCGCAGAGATCC
>DAOQKI010000213.1:0-3215 GCA_035334485.1 Opitutaceae bacterium | reverse complement strand
AAGGCCGGCGTCTACGCGGGCGTGAAGTGGCCCTGCGTCCCGGGCTCCGACGGCGCCGGGACCGTGGCTGCGATCGGCGCGGGTGTCGATCCGTCGTGGCTCGGCCGCGAGGTGATCATCAACCCGGGACTCGACTGGGGCGGCAACACCACGGCGCAGGGGCCGAAATTCTCCATCCTCGGGCTCCCGCGCGACGGGACCTTGGCGGAGCGGGTGACGGTCCCGGCGGCCCAGCTGGTACCGAAGCCCACGCACCTCTCGTGGGAGGAGGCCGCGGCGTTGCCGCTGGCCGGTTTGACGGCTTGGCGGGCGGTGGTGACGCGGGGCGCCGTCCTGCCGGGCGAGCGCGTGCTGATCTCCGGGATCGGCGGCGGGGTGGCGCTGCTGGCGCTCAAGATCGCGGTCAATCACGGGGCGGAGGTGTGGGTGACGTCGAGCCACGCGGACAAGATCGCGCGCGCCGTTTCGCTCGGGGCGAAGGACGGCGCCGACTATTCCAAGCCCGGCTGGGCAGCGGACCTCCTGAAACGCTCGGGTGGTTTCAACGTGGTGGTAGACGGCGCCGGCGGCGACGGCATCTCGGACCTGATCGACCTGACGCTGCCGGGTGGGCGCGTGGTGAGCTACGGAGCGACCCGCGGCAACCCGTCGTCGTTTGCCATGCGAAAGGTGTTTTGGCGCCAGATCTCGGTCTTGGGATCGACGATGGGTTCGCCCGCGGAGTTCGCGGCCATGGTGCAGTACCTGAGCATGCACCAATTGAAACCCGTGGTGAGCGCCGTCTTCTCGCTCGACCACGCCGCCGACGCCTTCGCGCTGATGGAAAAAGGCGGCCAGTTCGGGAAGATCGTCGTGCGGATTTGATGGACGCTGGGGTGGGCTGGGTGGATTTTTTTGACCACGGAATTCACGGATCGCACGGAATCCGGGCGAATCCTACGCGGGACCGAGGCCGAGCTTAGCTCGGCCTTGGTCCCGCGTAGGCGGTGGAGCTGAAGACCTGACATTCGGTCTGTGCGGGCTCAAGGGAGCCAGCCGACAGTGACATTGGCAGAGTCTGCGAACCGATCACGAAACTCACCATGTCGCCAGCGGACGGTCTCAGGTCTTCAGCTCCCCAAAGCCTGACGGACTGAAGTTCTGCCGTCGGCAGAACTTCAGTCCGTCAGGATTCGCCCGGATTCCGTGCGATCCGTGAATTCCGTGGTCAAAAAAAGCACGCCACCCCGCGATCAGCTCCATCCGCAGCCCCAATCCTGGTCGCCTTTCTTGCGCCTTTTGCGCCTCTTTGCGGCGCCCAATCAGTGACCCTTGGTCCGTTGCACCTTGCCCGGCTTGACCGGGCGGCCGGTGTCGGCGCTGGCTAGGGCGGCGAAGCAGAGTTCGAGACTCCGGAGATTGTTGCTCGCGCTGATGCTCGGCTCGCGGTCCTCCTCGATGGCGCGGAGGAACTCCCCGAGGGTGCCGCGGAAACCGTCGGAGAACCACTTGCCCTCGAGGTCGACTGTCGCCGTGCCCCGCTTGGTGGTGAGCTCGAGCTGCGTGAGGTTACAGAGATTGCCCGCGCCGCGAAGCGTGCCCTTCGAGCCGACGCAGCAGAGGTACTCGTGGGGCGCCAGCGACTCGTAGGCGCTGAAGCCCAGCGTCGCGAGCCCGTCGCCGAAGTTCACCACGGCATTCGCCAGCATCGGGATCTTCATGTCCTGTCCCGGCGCCTTCACGGCATTGGCGAACACGCTCTGCGCGGGCCGGCCGGCGAACACGTTGGCCGCGATGTCGAACCAGTGGATCGCAAAGTCGTTCAGGATGAGGTGGTGCAGACCGGCGAACTTGGAGCCGCGCGTCCACGTGTGGTCCCACTCCATCACCATATCGAGCGTGTAGATCTCGCCCAGCAGCCCGCCGCGCACCGCGGCCAGCAGGCCGGCAAACTGCGGGGCCCAGCGCCCGTTCTGGTTCACCGCCAGCTTCACGCCGCGCTTCTTGGCCAGAGCAATCAGGCTCCGGCCTTCCGCGAGGTCGAACGTGAACGGCTTCTGGCTGAGGACGTGCTTCCCGGCCTGGAGCGCGTCGCGAACCTGGCCCGGGCGGATCTCGGTGTGCGTGGCGACGTCGACGACCGTGATGTCCGGGCGGGCCAGCAGTTCACGATGGTCGGTGTAAACCGCGGCCTGCGGGAAAAACGTGTCCCGCCGCGCCTCGGCGGCTGCGCGATTGATGTCGGCCATCGCGACCACTTCGACGCCGAAGGACTTCGCGGCGATCAGATGGTGCTCGGAAATGCCCCCGCAGCCAATGAGGCCGAGCTTGTGGCGCCGCGGGTAACGCGGACCGCGCGGAAGATAGTCGAGTTTGGGTGTGTGCATGGTGAATCGAAATCCGAAGAGTTAAATTCGAAGTACGAAGGTGGCCCGCAGGTGGCGAGTCGGGCAGGCTACTGTGGCTCTTGGCGGTTTAGGCTTGGGAGCTTCAGCCGCCAGCCGTTTGGCGTTTGGCGCTTTGGCATTTGGAAATTCCCCGCCGCTGGCGGGGCCCTATTTTGTGATCAACTTGAGCGGCTTCCTGAGCCGGGCGCTCTGGGTCGCCGTGTCCACGATCTGCTGGCCGATGCGGCTCGTCTCGACCGAGATCGGGCCCTCGATGGGCGCGCCGGTCTCGAGGCAGTGGAGGAAATACTCGACCGGGTTCGAGCGCGGGGACCGCAGCTTGTCGACCGGCACGATGATCCCCTCCGGGTGCTGCTTGGTCTGCAGGCGGATGGTCGGCTCGTAATCGTAGTTCGCGATCGTGCCGTCGGTGCCCTTGAGCACGAAGCCGCACTTCGGCTGGGGCTGGTGGTTCCAGGGGCTGGTGAACGTGCCCCAGCGGGTCTGGAACGTGGACAGCCACTCGCCGTAGCGCGCGACGGTCACGCTTTGCTCGTTGACCGGGACGCCCTTGGCGCCGCCGGTGACGGCCGTGATCTCGTCGGGCTTGCGGCCGTCGAAGAACCACGTGCCGAGCGTGGCGCCGTAGCCGAGGTAGTCGATCAGCGAGCCGCCGCCGACCTTGGCGTAGAACCAATTCTTCTTCTTGGCCGCGAGCGTCGGGTCGGGCGCATAGACATTGCGGTGGTCCGCGATCGGACCGCGGTTGCCGTCGTAGAAATGGACCTCCTGCAGCTGCCCGATCCGGCCCTCGGCGATGAGTCGGCGGGCCGTGAGGTGCGGCGGGTA
>DAOQKI010000212.1:0-3382 GCA_035334485.1 Opitutaceae bacterium | reverse complement strand
TCGTCGGTTCCGCGAACTACGTGAAGGCCCTCAACCTGGTCGCCAACGAGACCTATCCGAGCGGCTACACGCAGGGTGAGACGATCACGATCACCGGCATCGCCGGCGTTCGCACGATCACCTACGCCCCGTAATCACACGATCGTAGTTTAGGATTTGCCAAGCCGCCCGCCAACCGCGGGCGGCTTTTTTGTGCCCGGCGCCGGCGGCGCCAACGGGCTTTCAATTCCCGGCACAACCCCGCAAGCTCTCGCGCGCATGACCCCGACCGCCCTCTCGTTCCTGGTTTCGGACAAGCGTTTCTGGCTGTTCTGCCTTTCGGGTGCCCTCGCCGCACTGCTCGGCTTCTACGCGATCCCCGGGGTCATGGCCATCGTGTTCGTGTCCGACACCGGCTACTGGTTCGAGCTCGTCGCCTTTTTCATCTTTGCCTGGTCGCTCTGGCGCGCGTTCCGCGACGACCTGCGGGCGCTGCACTGGCGGACGATCGACTGGGCAACGGTGGCCGTGGTCGGGCTCAGCGGCTTGGTCCTCCTCGTGCACGAGACCTTCGGGTTCAAGATCGTCATGGACGAGATCATGCTCCTCGGCACCTCGATGAGCATGCACTTCGACCGGCTGGTGCTCACGCCGGTCCGCGGCAACGACATCCAGGGGGTGTTCGTGGTGCTCGACGGCATCATGGACAAGCGGCCGCTCTTCTTCCCGTTCCTGCTCTCCGTCCTGCATGACCTGTTCGGGTACCGACCGGAAAACGCCTTCCTGCTGAACGCGATCCTGACGTTCATCTTCCTCGGGCTCGTCAACCGCTGCGGGCAGCTGCTCGCCGGCCGCCGCGGGGGCTGGCTGGGCGTGCTGCTGTTTGCCGGCCTGCCGCTCCTCGGGCAGAACGCGACGGGCGGCGGGTTCGAGCTGCTCAATATGGTCATGATCATCGCGACGCTGCTGCTCGGCGCGCGGTTCATCGACCGTCGCGACGAGGTCTCGCTCACGGCGCTCTGCTACAGCACGCTGCTGCTCGGCCAGACGCGCTACGAGTCGCTCGTCTACGCGCTGCCGGTCGTGGTCATGGTCCTGTGGGTCTGGTTCCGCGAGCGCCGCGCCATCCTGTCGTGGCCCGTCATCGTGGCGCCGCTGCTGCTCCTGCCGTACCCGCTGCAGAACCGGATTTTCGAGCTGCGCACCTCGGCGTGGCAGCTCGCGAGCAAGCCCGAGTACTCGAAGCCATTCTCGCTGTCGTACATCTCCGACAACCTCGCGCATGCCGAGAGCTTCTTCTTCTCCGACGTGGCCAACCAGCCCGCGTCCCTCACGCTCTCGATCCTCGGCTGGCTCGCCGTCCCGTTCTGCCTGCTCTTCGTGGTGAAGAAGGTGCGCACCCTCGCCACCGAGCCGCCGATCGTGGTGGCGTCGGTGATCTTCACGCTGGGCTTCGTGGGGCAGTTTTTCCTCATGATGTGCTATTTCTGGGGCAAGTTCGACGACCCGATCATCCGCCGCCTGAGCCTCCCGACCCACCTCTGGCTCGTCGTGGCGGTGCTCACGGTCCTGCCCCAGTTCGCGTCGACGGCGTTCCAGCGCCTGCTCCTCGCGGTGGCGGCGTTCGGCGCGCTGGTGAGCGGGATCCCGTCGATGGCCGCCCACGCGTACAACCAGGAATACCTGCCGGGCCGCGAGACGGCGTGGCGGCGGCAGTTCATGGCCGACCAGCCGCGGAGCGACTACCTCATGATCGACAACGACTCGATCCTCTGGGTCGCGCACCGGGTCTCGGCCACTCCGGTGGTGCAGGCGGTCCGCCGCCGCGATGCGATCGTGTTCCACATGCGGAACCACACCTTCTCGAACGTCTACGTCTTCCAGCGCTTCAACATCGATCCGGCCAACGGCGCGATGACCCTGCGCGATGGCGACGATCTCGGGCCCGCGTTCGTGCTCGAGCCGGTGCGCGAGGAGCGCCTGCAGACCCTGACGCTCGACCGCATCAGCCGCGTTAAGGAGATCCGCCAGGGCCCGGTCTCGCTGACCGCCCCGACCGAAGAAAAACCGCCGGTGGTGCCGCGCGACCGCGAGGAGGTCGAGAAACGGCGCAAGGCCTACCTCGAGAATTTCCTGAAGCAGCTCCCGTAAGCCGGTCCGCGGCCCGATGACGCTGTTCCACCGCCTCACCACCGACGCCACGACGCGCCCACGCCTCCTCTGGCTGGGCCTGAGCTCCGTCGCGGCGATCGCGATCGGCTTCGTCCTCGTCTCGCCCAAGACCGCCGAGGGCCTCATCCGGCTCGGCGGCTACTACTACATGCTCGGGCTGTTTGCCGCGTTCGTCTACTACGCCCGGCGGGTCGCGCGGGCGCGGTCCGCGGTGTGGCTCGCCTGGCTGCGCGCGCCCGGCTGGGTCGGCCTCGCCCTGCTGGTCGCGACCGCGTTCACGCTCTGGTCCGACACCTACCAGCACAAGATCCTGTTCGACGAGTATGTGCTGCAGGCCACCGGCTTCCACATGCACGCGACCAAGGAGGTCGGCACGGTGATCCGCGCCTACAGCCTCGACGGCACGTGGCTGCCGATCGACACGTTCCTCGACAAACGGCCGTACTTTTTCACGTTTCTGCTCTCGCTCCTGCACGACCTGACCGGCTACCGGATCGCGAACGCCTTCATCCTGAACTCCGCGCTCGCCGCCGCGTTCCTGGCGCTGACCTACTGGTTCGGCCGCGAGCTCACCGACCGCGCGGGCGGACTGCTCGCCGTGGCGCTGCTGGCGTCGATGCCGTTGCTTGGGCAGAACGCGACCTGCGCGGGGATGGAGATGCACAATCTCACGATGCTCCTGCTCGTGATGTGTCTCGCACTCCTGTATCTCCGGGCCCCGGATCCGGACCGCCTGGCGCTGCTGTGCCTCGGGGCGGTGCTCCTCGCGCAGAGCCGGTACGAGTCGGCGATCTATGTCCTCCCGGTCGCCGTCATCGTGCTGCTCGGCTGGTGGCGCGCGGGCGCGGTGCTGCTGCCCTGGGCGACGGTCGTGACGCCAATGCTGCTCGTGCCGTATGCGTGGCACAACCGCGTGCTGTCGGCGACCCCCGTGCTGTGGCAGCTGCAGGAGGGCCAGACATCGCGGTTCAGCGTCGCCTATCTCCGGACCAACCTGGAGGGGGCGTTCCACTTCTTCTTCAACTTCGGCCCGACGCTGGCGAACTCGTGGTATCTCTCGGTGCTCGGGCTGGCCGGGCTCGCGTGGCTGGCCGTCGTGGCGATCCGCTGGTGGCGGACGCGCCCGCCGGTGGCCCCGGCCCAGACGGTGGCCCTGGCGTTCGGCGTCGGCGTGGCGGGGAATTTTGTGATGATCCAGTTCTACTACTGGAGCCGGCTGGACGACCTCGTG
>DAOQKI010000211.1:0-3405 GCA_035334485.1 Opitutaceae bacterium | reverse complement strand
CGGTGGCGAAGCCGAACTCCTCGGCGCCGAGCAGCGCGGCGATGACGACGTCGCGGCCGGTCTTGAGCTGGCCGTCGGTCTCGACCGCGATGCGGGAGCGGAGGTTGTTCAGCACGAGCGTCTGGTGGGTCTCGGCGAGGCCGAGTTCCCACGGCAGGCCCGCATGCTGCAGCGAGGTGTGCGGCGAGGCGCCGGTGCCACCGTCGTAGCCGGAGATCAGCACGACATCGGCGTGGGCCTTCGCGACGCCGGCGGCGATGGTGCCGACGCCGACCTCGGAGACGAGCTTCACGCTCACGCGCGCATGGCGGTTCGCGTTCTTGAGGTCGTGGATCAGCTCCGCGAGGTCCTCAATGGAGTAGATGTCGTGGTGCGGCGGCGGCGAGATGAGACCGACGCCCGGGGTCGAGTGCCGGGTCTTGGCCACCCACGGGTAAACCTTGGAGCCGGGCAGCTGGCCACCCTCGCCGGGCTTTGCGCCCTGGGCCATCTTGATCTGGAGCTCACGGGCGCTGGCGAGATACTCGCTCGTGACGCCGAAGCGGCCGGAGGCGACCTGCTTGATGGCGGAGTTCTTCGAGTCGCCGTTCGGCAGCGTCTGATAGCGCGCCGGGTCCTCGCCACCCTCACCCGTGTTGGACTTGCCGCCGAGGCGGTTCATCGCGATGGCGAGCGTCTCGTGCGCCTCCTGCGAGATGGAGCCGTACGACATGGCGCCGGTCTTGAAGCGCTTCACGATGCTGTCGACCGACTCGACCTGCTCGATCGGGATCGCGGTGGCCGGCTTGAAGTCGAGCAGGCTGCGCAGCGTGCACAGGTTCTTCCCCTGGTCGTTGATGACCTTCGTGTAGTTCTTGAACGCGGGGTAGCTGCCGGTGCGGGTCGCCTTCTGGAGGAGATGGATCGACTCCGGCGTGAACAGGTGGGCCTCGCCGCCGGCGCGCCACTGGTAGATGCCGCCCACCGGGAGGACCGGCGGCTCGACCGCGCGCTCCGGGTAAGCCGCGCGGTGGCGCGTGAGCACCTCCTGGGCGATGACATCGAGTCCGATGCCGCCGACGCGGGAGGCGGTCCAGGTGAAGTAGTGGTCGATGACGTCCTGGCGAAGGCCGAGCGCCTCGAACACCTGGGCGCCGCGGTAGCTCTGGATCGCGGAGATGCCCATCTTCGACATGACCTTGATCACGCCCTTGGAGGCGGCCTTGACCATGTTCTTGCAGGCGGCCTTGTGCTCGATACCGGTGAGCGAACCCTCGCGGATCATGTCGTCGATCGTCTCGAACGCGACATACGGATTGATGGCGCTCGCGCCGTAGCCGATCAGCAGCGCGAAGTGGTGCACCTCGCGCGCCTCGCCGGTCTCGACCACGAGACTGACGCGGGTGCGGAGGCCCTCGCGGATCAGATAGTGATGCAGGCCGGCCAGCGCGAGCAGCGCCGGGATCGGGGCGAAGTCACGGTTCACGCCGCGGTCGCTGAGGATGATCACGTTGATTTCGTCCTCCTCGATCATGCGGCGGGCCATCATGCAGATCTCCTCCATCGACTTCGCGAGCCCGCGCTCGCCGCGGACGACGCGGAAGAGCATCGGCAGCAATCCCATCTTGAGGCCGGGCAGGTTGGTGCGGCGGATCTTGGCGAACTCCTCGTTGGTGAGGATCGGCCACTTCAGCTCGACACGACGGCAGGCGGTCGGCTGCGGGTGCAGCAGGTTGCCCTCGGAGCCGAGACGCGTCTCGGCGGAGATGATGATCTCCTCGCGGATACAGTCGATCGGCGGGTTCGTGACCTGCGCGAAAAGCTGCTTGAAATAATCGTAGAGCAGGCGCGGCTTGTTGGAGAGCACCGCCAGCGCGCCGTCATTGCCCATCGAGCCGATGGCCTCGACGCCGTCGCGCGCCATCGGCGTGAGGATGATGCGCTCGTCCTCGTGCGTGTAGCCAAACGCGATCTGGCGCTGCAGCAGCGTCTCGTGGTCCGGCCGCGGCACCTCGGGCGCCTCGGGCAAGTCCTCGAGGTGGACGAGGTACTGGTTGATCCACTCGCCGTACGGCTGCTCGTTCGCGAGCTGGGACTTGATCTCCTCGTCCTCGATGATGCGCCCCTGCGCCGTGTCCACGAGGAACACGCGGCCGGGTTGCAGGCGGCCCTTGCTCACGACATCCTGCGGCGGGATGTCGAGCACGCCGGACTCGGAGGCCATTACGACGAGGCCGTCCTTCGTCACGCAGTAGCGCGACGGACGCAGACCGTTGCGGTCGAGGATGGCGCCGATCTGGGTGCCGTCGGTGAACGCGATGGCCGCCGGGCCGTCCCACGGCTCCATGAGACAGGCATGATACTGGTAGAAGGCGCGGCGGGCCGGGTCCATCTGCTGGTCGTTCGACCACGGCTCGGGGATCATCATCATGACCGCGTGGGCCAGCGGGCGGCCGGCGAGCACGAGGAGCTCGAGGGTATTGTCGAACATCGCCGAGTCGCTGCCGTTCGGGTTCACGATCGGGAGCGCCTTCTTGATGTCGTCGCCGAAGACCTCGGATTCGAATAGCGCCTCGCGGGCATGCATCCAGTTGATGTTGCCGCGGAGCGTGTTGATCTCGCCGTTGTGCGCGACGTAGCGGTACGGGTGCGCGCGGTCCCAGCTGGGGAAGGTGTTCGTGCTGAAGCGCGAGTGGACGAGCGCCAGCGCGGTCTCCATCAGCGGGTCGTTCAGGTCGGGGAAATACTTCGCGAGCTGATCCGTGAGCAACATGCCCTTGTAGACGATCGTCTTGCAGGACATGCTGGCGACGTACCAGAACTCGGCGCCGCTCATCGTCGACGTGCGGATCTCGGTGTAGGCGCGCTTGCGGATGATGTAGAGCTTGCGCTCGAACGCCATGTCGTCGCTCACGGACGCGCTGCGGCCGATGAACACTTGGCGGATGGACGGCTCGCAGGAGCGGGCGGTCTCGCCGAGCGAAGAGTTGTCGGTGGGCACCGTGCGCCAGCCGAGGAACACCTGACCCTCGGACTGCACGATCTGCGCGAACTTCTCCTCGATGCGGCGGCGCACTGTGGGATTGCGCGGGAGGAAAATGACGCCGACGCCATACTGGCCGGGGGCCGGGAGCGCGATGCGCGCCTTCTTGGCGGCCTCATGGAAAAACTTGTGCGGCATCTGGAGCAGCACGCCGGCGCCGTCGCCCGTGTTCGGCTCCGAGCCGCTGGCGCCGCGGTGGTCGAGGTTCGTCAGCACCTGCAGGCCCTGGCGGAGGATCGCGTTGGACTTGCGGCCGTGCATGTCGACGACGAAACCCACGCCGCAGGCGTCGTGCTCGAACCACGGGTCGTAGAGACCTTGCTTGGCGGGACGACCGGACGGTTGCATCGGGGCGGTCGGACAGGACGGGGAATCAGACGGCG
>DAOQKI010000210.1:0-3407 GCA_035334485.1 Opitutaceae bacterium | reverse complement strand
GACTGACCGGCGGGATCACCGCCCCCGCCGCCCGGAAGGCCGCCGCCGCGCCGCCGTAGTCGGCGCCGACCGCCGCGCAATGCGTCGAACCGTAGACGCACCAGCCCAGCGGCGACGCATGGTACGTGTCGTCCGGGCGCTCCAAGTCGGCACCCAGTTCCAGCAGTTTCGCCACCGCCTCGGCGCGCCCGTAGAAGGCCGCGCCGTGCAGCGGCCGCTGGCCCGTCCGGTCCGGCCGGTCGAAGTCCAGCCCGAGCCTCGCCGCCAGCGCGAGCACCGGGGTCGTGCCGCGGCGCGCAGCCAGCAGAAGCACCTTGGCGATCTTGCCGGTATGCCGGGCCTTCCAGCCCGGATTCTCCCGCAGCCAGCGCCGGGCCTCGGTCTCATCCGCCGCCGCCAGCGCACCCAGGAAGCGGTCCTCGGGACTGGCATCGTCGGGCGCACCTTGCGCGAGCAGGAACTTCACCGCGTCCGTCCGCCCGTACCGGACCGCTACCGCGCACGCGCTTCGGCCGTCGGTCCGCCGGAACTGCACGTCCGCGCCGTGGCGCACGAATGCCTCGATCAACTCCAGGTCCCAGCCGTTGCGGATCGCGCCGAAGAGCGGGGTTTCGCCGACCTCGTACGACGGGATGTTCGGGTTCGCCCCGTGCTCGAGCAGCCAGAGGATGCCCTGCCGCGCCCGCTCCGAGTTGCGCGCGCCCGGCTCCCAGCCGATCAGAAAGTACAGCGGCGTGTTCTGCCACTTCTCGTCGCGCCGGCTGATGTCGCCCCCAGCCGCGACCAGCGCCGCCAGGCACTCCGGATGGTAATGCTCGGCGGCATGGTAGATCGACTCGCCGTCGTTGGGCTGCGCGCCGGCCGCCAGCAGGCGCGCGGTGAGCCGCGGAAGGTTGTTCCGTCCCGCCGCCGCGTAGAGGATGGGCATGGCCTCCTCGGGCGACTCGCCCGCCGCCCAGGTCGCGTTGGGGTTCGCCCCGGCCGCCAGCAGCAGGTCGGCGCAGGCCACGCGACCGGCGTCGTCGGCCCCAACGCGCCCGAGGCACACGTAGCCGAGCGCCTCGGTGCGGGCGATCCCGCCCTGGGCCCGGGCGAATTCCGGGTTGCGCTTTACCCAGGCCGCCAGGCCCTCGAGATCGCCGAGGGCCGCGCAGGCCGAGACCGACTCGCGCGCGAGGCCCGGCCGCTCCTGGCACAGCGCCGCGACCGTGGCCGCGTCGCCGTTGACCGCGGCGCCGACCAGCCGGGCCATCGCGATCGCGTGGTCGCGCGTTTCCACGTGCAGCTTCAGCTTGGGCCAGCTGGGAAACCCGTACTCGCGGGCGATGATGCGTTGGGCGTCGGCGAGGGAAAACTCCGGCCGCTCCGCCTCGGGCACGCGCGCCACGGCCTCGGGACGGCCGGCGCGGACTTCGTTCAGCAGGTCCTTGGCCTGCTTCTTGAGCTGCCCCAAATCGGGACGCTCGGGCAACTGCTTGCTCATATGACCTCCATGCTTGTGCCTGTGGTCCGCGGGCAGGCAGCGTGAAGGTTGCTGCGTGGTTTACGACTGACAGGTGGGCTCAGCCCTTTCCGCGGACCCGGATGCACCCTGAGTGCGCGGCCAACCTGACGGCTTTCGTCGGCGGCACAAGCCAATCCTCCCGGCCGACTGGCACGCACCGCAATTGGTCGAAACCCGCGACCGACTCAGGCCGGTTTGCGTCCGATCTCGACCCCGGTGGCCGGCAGCTGGACGCGGAAAGTCGCGCCCTGCCCGGGCGGGCTCTCGACCGAGACGACGCCGCCGAGGCCGCTGACGATGCCGTAGACGACGGAAAGTCCGAGGCCGGGGCCCTGCCCCACCCCTTTCGTGGTGAAGAACGGGTCGAAGATCCGGTCGATGATCGCGGGCGGAATCCCGTCGCCCGTGTCCGACACCGTGAACGCGACCACGGGGCCGTCCTTGCCCCACGGGTTGCGGGTGGCGGCGCGGCGCGCGAGGTAGGTATTGTCGGCTGCGAGCCGGAGCGTGCCGCCGCGCGGCATCGCCGACTGGGCGTTCGCGCACAGGTTATCGAAAACCTGCTGGAGCAGCCGCGGGTCCGCCGAGACCGACCAGATGTCGGGCCGGACTTTCACCTCGATGGTGATGTTGGTCGGCAGAACCTTTCGCATGCGTTCGGCCGTCTGCTCCAGGAACCGGGTGACGTCGATCTTCACGCGCTCCTGCGCGAGGCTCTGGCTGAACGTGAGCAGCTGCCGGACGATCGCGGCGCCGCGCTTGGCGCCGGCCTCCAGCGAGTCGAGCAGCTCGCGGTCCTCGGCCTCCTGCACCTTGTCGTGGAGCAGGCTGCCCGCGACGAGCATCGGGGTGAGCAGGTTGTTCAGGTCGTGCGCCACGCCGCCGGCGAGGGTCGCGACCGCCTGCAGGCGCTGGTTGTTGCGCAGCTGCGCCTCGATCTCCTTCGCCGCCGTGATGTCCGCGTGCGTCCCGAGCATCCGCAGCGGCTTCCCGTCGCGGTCAAACTCCACGATTTTCCCGACGATCCGGATCCACCGCCAGCTGCCGTCCGCCGCCCGGCGACGGTACTCGACCGTCCGGCTGCGCCCGTCGGCCTTGCAGTCCGCCAGGGCCGCGGCCGCCGTCGCCCGGTCCTCCGGGTGAATCCACTCCAGCCACTCCGGCACGGTCACGCGCTGGTCCGACGGGTCGCGGTGCACCATCCGCGCGTACTCGGAACTCACGCGGCCGTCGCCCGACACGAGATTGAGCTCGAACCAACCCTGGTTCGACGCCTCCAGCGCGAGTCGCAGGCGCTCCTCCTGCTCGCGCACCGCCTCCTCGGCCGCGACGCGTTCGGTGATGTCCCGGACCGAAGCGATCACGCGCCGCTCGCCCGCGATCTCCCCGGCCCGCAGCGCGACCTCGGCCCAGAACAGCTCGCCGTTCGAGCGCCGGCAGCGCCAGCGGAACACCTGCGGCCCCTCGGTGAGGGTCAGGGTGATCTTCTGGTCCGCCTCCACCTGCGAGTAAGGGCTGACGCCGACGCTGATGCTCTGGACCGTCTGCCGCAGGGCGGTCTCGCGGTCGTAGCCGTACATCGTGCACATCATCTGGTTCACATCGACCAGCCGGCCCGCGCCGTCGTGGATGAGCAGGGCGTCACTCGTGGCGTTGAAGATCTCCCGATAGTTCCGCTCGCTTGCCGCCAGCCGGTCCGCGTAGGTCGACAGCTGGCGTCGGTCGCGCTCGTAGGTGCCGAGGATCAGCCGGGCGAGCCCGACCAGCGCGATGCTGGCGCAGAGCGCACCGCTGACGAGGTCCAGCAGCCGGTCGACCGGCGACTTGAAGGGCACGGTCCACCACGGGAAAAAATGCTCGAGGACGAGCAGCACCGCGAGGTTCAGCCCGACCACCAGGGTCA
>DAOQKI010000209.1:0-3423 GCA_035334485.1 Opitutaceae bacterium | reverse complement strand
CGAGCCACGACGCGATCGCCAGCGCGAGCGCCACGGCGTACAGCTCCAGGCTCAGGTAGAACGGCTCGGCGGTGTTGAACCGTTGCTCCGCCGCGCATTTGTCCAGCGCCGCGGGCAGGCGCTTCTCAAGGTCGGCCCGGTAGCGGAGGAGCACCTCGTTGAATTCCACGGGACGATTGGCGCGCCACGTGTAGGCGAGGCCGGCATAGGCGAGGACGTGGGGATTCAAGCGTCCGGTCTGGAACGTCTCGAGCAGGGCGTTGCCCGCGGTCCGCCAGCCGGCCGCGTCCGCCTCGCCTTGCTCCGGCGGCACGGCGAGCAGGTAGCCGAACTGTCCCATCTGCATGAAATGCTGCGCGGTCTCGATCATTCGCTGCGCCGCGGCCTCGTCGTGCGGCTTGCCGGCCTCGCGCGCCCGCACGGCCTCGACGCCGGCCGGTAGCGCCGTGTGAAACGCAATCAGGGTCCCGAGGAAGTCCGGGTTCTCCGGGTCCGCGAGACTCAGCTTCAGGCGCTGGTACAGGACGAGGTTGGCGTGCAGGCTCGCCACCGCCTTCTGGAACGGCGTGCGCACCGCGGCGTCGACCGGCTCGACCAGCCGCGCCTGGCGCTCGAGTTCGTCGAGGTGCGGCGCGAGGTCCGCGTAGGCGAACCGGCGGTAGCGGCTCGGCAGGAAACCGAAGAGCGCCAGCACCCGCTTCACCGGGTCGGCGTAGCGGATCACCAGCTGGTCGTCGGTCTTGCCCAGGAGTCCCAGCAGTTCGGGATTGTCGATCGCGAAGGTCGGGTAGGTGTCGGCCTTGTCGCCGCGGAACAGGACGTCGAGCAGCCACGCGTTGGGCGAGAGATCCAGGTCGCTGTCGGGCGCGCCGACCCGCTGCCGGTTCTGCAGCATGAGCAGGGTGGTGCGCGCGACCGTGTCGAAGGGCTTGATCCGGCCGTTCACCAGGACCGGCAATCGACCGAACTCGGCGATGTGAAACGCGCCCGGGTCGCTGGGCGGCCGCAGGGCCAGTCCCAGCGCGACAAGCCCGCCGGCCAGAACCGCCCAGGGGAGGAGGCGACGGAGCCCGGTCGGGGCGGTCGGAGCCGGAGCGGCGCTGGCAGACTGGCCAGGAGACGCGGGCCGGCCGATGAAGCCGAAGAGGTGGATGCCGAACTGGATCACGAGGCCGAGCGCGGCGAGAGCGCAGGAGATGTACGGCAGGAGCCAGCTCGGGTTCCGCACGACCTGCAGGACCGACGTGCCGTGCTCACTGTCCATCTGGTACTGGTAGAACGTGAGCCCGCCGTAGCGCAGCGGGTTGTTCATGTAGATCAGGACCTCGCGGTCGTCGTGGCCGTCGGGCGTGGTCAGGCGCACGCGGCTGGAGAAGTTCTTCGGGATGTCCGTGCCGACGTAGAGGTCGTGGGTGACCTTCTGCAGGGTGAGCGAGTAGGGTTGGTACGAGCGTTCGGGCCGGAGGCTGATGCGCCAAGAGCGTCCGCCGTATTTGAATCGCTGCGGCGCCGACAGCTGGGTGGCGACGAGCCACGTGCCCAGCGAACCGCCGGGGCCGACGAGCTCGACGTAGGCGGCAGGCCAGTTCCGCTCGTCCTGCTTGTAGGTCGAGGGCACCGCCTGCACATCGATCTTTGGGCCGACGCCCTGTGTGGCCAGCGCCGCCGTGCCGGAGCGCTCGGCCGGCCGCAGGCCCAGCGCGGCGTTCGGGAAATAGACCTTGGGCACGATCCGGAACGGGAGCTCCGGATGCTGGATCGCCTCGCCGGAACGGAGCCGTTCCTCGGGCACGACCGTCACGGCGTCGGTCTTCGGGTCGGTGTCCTCGACGATCGCCAGCTCGTTCCGGCGGTAGCTCTCCGCGTAGTTGCGCGACTCGCCCTCGCGGAGCTGGAGCTTGAACTCCTCCTGCCACAGCCCGGTCAGCAGTTCGCCCACGAGCAGCAGGATCAGGCCGAGGTGGGTGAGGAAGATGCCCGACTTCCGCCAGGTGAGCTTGAACCGGTAGAGGTGGGACATCACCAGGTTCACGAAGAGCAGCCCGCCCAGCAGGTAGCCGCCCGGGAAGACCGGGACCGGGATGGACGTGCCGGGAATGTTCCAGAGCACGAAGAGGCTGCGGAACCACTTTTCCTGGATCGCCCAGACCCCGAGGTTCACCTGGTCGAGCGTCGCGGCGAACACGAGGATCATCGCGAGCACGAGCAGCGCGACCGTGACCTTGAGCGACAGGAACGCGTCGCGGAGTTGGCGAAGGGCGTCGTTCACGGGGCGGCGGGGGCAGGGGCCTCGACGGTGTGGAGGAAGGCGAGGAACGCCTCCTTTTCCCGGGACACGAGGGCATCGGGGCCCGAGAGCTTGAAGAACCAGGTGGCGTCACCGACCGGGACGATGGCGCCGAGCACGCGGACCGCGGCGGGACCGTCGGTGTTGGCGAATTCCGCGACGGTGAACTTCAGGCCGTGCGCGTCGAAACGGGTAACCGCCTGGGCGACGTCGGCCGACGCAAGCGGCGGAAGGTGGATCTGGCTGCGCCAGCGGTTGAGGTTGGCGAGCTCGCCGCCGACATCGCCGGGGAAGGCCGTGACGGAGAAGTCGCCCTCGCCGCCGTCGCCGGGCACGGCGTAGCTGGCCTTGCGCATCGCCCCCGCCGGCTTGGCGCGCCAGTGGCCGGGCACGGTCCACTTGAGCCCGTCGCCCGCCGCGGTCGGCACCGCGGTCGCGGCCATGTCCGCCGCCGGGGCTGGAGGGGCCTCGTCGACGTTCTCATGTGGAACCCGGTAGTGGGCCACCTTCGCGTCGCGGCACCCCGCGAGCAGGACCAGCGCGGTGCCCGCCAGCAGGGCGCGGGCGGCGGACGGGAAAAGACGAGGCGGGATCGGACGACGGCGAGACATGAACGCGGCAATGCAGGCCCGATTAACGGAAACCGCAACCCAAACTGCCGCGGACCCTAGGGTCCCCGGAACGAGGCCGGGCGAACACCGAACATCGGACATCGAACGCCGAACATCGAAGGGGGAGCCGGACCGATCTTTCCCAGTGCTTCGGTGTTCGATGTCCGATGTTCGGTGTTCGATGTTCGTCTGGAAATCCTCCGTAGGGCCTGCGCTTGTGTCACCTATTGCGTGACGCTGACTTGCCAAGGTATCGGTGGGTCGGGATAACGTGGACATGACTCTATCCGCCCTCGGCGACTCGGCCGTCGTGATTGCCCTGGGCGAGGGTATCGACGAGCAGGTGCTGGCGCGGGTGCGGGCGCTCACCGCGGCGCTGGAGCAGGACCGGCTGCCGGGGGTCGTCGACGTGGTGCCGGCGTATGCGACGGTCACGGTCTTCTACGATCCCGCGGAGGTCGCCGCGACGGGCGAACGGCCCTTCGAGCGCATCTCGCGGCTCGTGACGGAGCGGGCGGGACGGAT
>DAOQKI010000208.1:0-3556 GCA_035334485.1 Opitutaceae bacterium | reverse complement strand
GGCCCTGCCCCGGTCCGCCCGGGCCGGGGAACCGGCGGGACGGGTGGACCTCGCCGAGCTGCGCGCCTACCTGCGGCGCGCGCTGGCCGCCAAGCACGACGCGATCATGGCGAGCGCGCGGCCCAGCGGGCAGTTCGGCACGCTGCCGTGGATCGTGCGGGACCAGGACGTGATGCTCACGCTCGCGCTGCTGTACCGGGACGAGGCCGGTCCCCACCACCGCGACCCCGAGGTGCTGGAGGCGGTCGCCGCGGCCGGCCGGTACCTTCGGTCGCGCCAGGACGCGAAGGGGATGTGGCCCTTCGACAAGAAGGACGGCTCGAACTGGGGCCAGATCTACATGCCGTGGACCTATCTGCGGTGGATGATCACCTACGACCTGATCGCCGCCGACCTCGCGCCCGCCGACCGCGCCATCTGGGCCGAGGGCCTGCAGCTGGGTTATGGCGGGATCGCCGCGACCGAGCTCTCCTCCCGCAGCAACATCTATCCCGGCCCGCTCACCGGTCATCCGCCCCTCAAGCCTGGCGAGGTCATCCCGTGGATCCACAACATCCCGTGCCACCACGCCGCGGGTCTCTTCATCGCGGGCCGGGCGTTCCGCCGCCCGGAGTGGCAGCAGCAGGCGCGCGAGTACATCCGGCTCGTGGTCGCCGCGCAGTCCGAGCACGGGTGGTGGACCGAGCATTCCGGCCCGGTCGTGCTCTACAACCGCGTGTATCTCGAGGCGCTCGGCGTCTATTTCGCGCTCACCGGCGATGACGGCGTGCTGCCGGCGCTGGAGCGCGGCAACCGCTACCACCTCAACTACACCTATCCGGACGGCGCCGCGATCGAGACGGTGGATGAGCGCAACCCGTACGAGCCGGTCAAGCTGGTCCGCGGCGCCCACGGCGAACGCACCTACCTGCCGGCCCACGTCGCGATTCACCCGGGGCTCTACTTCACCGACGAGGGCCGTGCGCTGCTGGGCCACCAGCTACCCCTCGTGATGGCGCGCGACGCCGCGGAGCTCGACGCGGCCGAGTTCCTGTACCTGTTCCTGCCGCCGGGCGCGACCGAGCTGACCTACCGGAGCGCGCCGGCGGCGCGGTTCCGGATGGGCGCCGAGGCGCTGGTCGCACGCGAGGACCCGTGGCTCGTGAGCCTGTCGGCGTACTGCTGTCCCCGCACCGGCAACCGGTTCATTCAGGACCGGCAGAATCTCCTCAGCGTCTATCACCGCGACGCCGGCCTCATCCTTGGCGGCGGCAACACCAAGCTGCAGCCGCTCTGGAGCACGTTCACGGTGGGCGACACCGGCTTGCTCACGCCGATCGGCGCCAAGCGCGACACCAACCTCGCGCCCGAGGTGCCGCTCGCCTACACGCCCGACCGGTGCACGCTGGGCGAGCCCGGGCCGGGACGCTGGACGCTGCGGGTCGTCGCCGGCGGCGCGACCGCCGAGCTGGCCTGCGCGATCGTGAACGACCGCGAGATCACGCTCACCGCGCAGCTGCTCGAGGCGGCCCCCGACGGGCGGGCCGCGGCGGTGCATCTCACCTTTCTGCCTTACCCGGAATCGCCGGTGGAGTTTTCCGACGGGACGGTGGCCGACCTCGGCGGCGCCCGCTGGGACAAGACCGGAGTTACCGAGGTACGTCACCAGCGCTGGCGGCTGGCGGTGCCGGCGACCGCGCGGGCGGCCGGTCCGATCCTGCCGCACAATCCGTACACGGCGGACGGCCATGCCGAGCCGAAGGAAGGCCGGTTGGTCGTGACCCTGCCGCTGCCGAAGGTCGGCGTGCCGGTGTCCGTGACGCTGCGGATCTAGGCGCCGGCCTGACGCCGAACGGGTCCGGGACCGCCTGAAAACGGATTACGAGCTCCCGGTCTGCCCGAGATCGCGGAGGATCTCGTGTGCTGCGTTGTGGCCGGGGATGCCGCTGACCTCGCCGCCCGGGTGCTGGCCGGAGCCGCCGAGATATAGGCCGCGCACCGACGTGCGGTAGTTGGCGAGCTCGGGCAGGGGACGGTTGGCCAGCAGCTGCTCCGGGGTGTGCTGGAGGTGCCAGATGCAGCCGTCGGTCAGGCCCAGCCGCGTCTCGAGGTCCTCGGGCGTCCGGAACTCGTAGTGCAGGATCGAGCGGCGGAAGTTCGGCGCGAAGCGGGTGATGTAGTCGATCACGGACTCGGCGACCGCCCGCTTGCGAACGGACCAGGTGCCCTCGGCCAGCCGCGCCGGCGCGGGGTAGATGTAGATCGACGCGGTGTGCCGGCCCTTTGGGGCCAGGGTCGGGTCGAGGGCCGACGGCACGTTGAAGCTCAGCATCGGCCGCCGCGGCGGCGCGCCGCGCGCCAGGTCCGCGTAGCACTCGCGCACGATCTCGCGGGTCATGTCGAGCTGCATCGACCCGCGCGACGGCTCGTCGGGATCGGGCCCGTCCCACGCCGTCCAGCGCGGCAGCTCGCTCACGGCGGCGAGGAGCTTGCAGCAGCTGATGTGGGTGACGAGGCCCGCGATGCGCCGGCGCAGCGGCGCGCCGACGTCGGCGTCGGTGAGCAGGTGCAGGAACGTGACCTTCGGGTCGGCGCAGGACAGCACGGCGCCGCAGGCGACCGTGCGGCCGTCGCGGAAGCGGAGCCCGGTGACGCGGCCCTGCTCGACGAGGATGCGCTCGACCGGCTGCCGGTCGTGGCACACCGCGCCCGCGTCGCGGGCGGCGTCGGCCAGGCAGCGGGCGAACTGGACCATGCCGCCGCGCACGAAGCCGTGGAGGGGCCGCTCGCCGGTGACGGGGTCGGGCAGGTCGATCGCGCCGTAGGCCAGCGCGAGCGCGAGCGGGTTCTCCACCACCGCGGAGGCCTCGGTGGCGAACGCCTCGCGCAGGCGGGCCGTCGGGAGAAAATGATCCTGGACCTCCCACAGCCGTCTCGTCGTGGCGAGCTGCAGCGCCTCGGCGGCCGGCGTCCCGGCGGCGCGCTGCCGGAGCTCGGCGAGGGTGGGGGGCGGGCGCAGCAGGTAGGGCCGCACCAGCCCGAGCAGGTCGGCCTTGAAACGCTGGTAGCCCTCGAGCCCGAGCTGCTCCGCCGGCGTCAGGCGCGAGCGGGCCAGCAGGTTGTTCGGGCGGTCGATCGCAGGGTTCGCGTGGTAGGTCCCGTCGGCGTGGACGTAGCAGGCCTCGTCGCGCGGCACGAGCCGCAGCCCGCGCTCCCGCAGGCGCAGGTCGCGGGCCAGCGCGGCCGGGACCGCATGGAGCAGGTGGGCGCCGGTCGAGAAGACGTAGCCCGGCCAGAGCTCCTCGGACAGCGTGGCGCCGCCCAGCCCGCCGCGCCGCTCGTAGACGTGGACCGAGAGTCCCGCCCGCGCCAGGTAGGCCGCCGCCACCAGCCCGTTGTGTCCCGCCCCGATGATCGCGATGTCCGGTGCCCGTGCCATGCGCCGCGAGCGTGGAAAAGTAACCAACTGGTGCAAACAGAAACTGCCGCAAACCGCGGCGACGGCGCGACCTGCCCGGCGGGCGCGGCCGGCGGCTCGACTTTCCGGGGCGCCCGCGGCAGGGTCGGTGGGCCGGTC
>DAOQKI010000207.1:0-3560 GCA_035334485.1 Opitutaceae bacterium | reverse complement strand
TCGATTTTAGCGCCATCGCGCTCGGTTCGAACCTAACCGAAAGTGGCGGAGAGGGTGGGATTCGAACCCACGGTACCGTTTCCGGCACGCCTGATTTCGAGTCAGGTACGATAGACCACTCTGCCACCTCTCCGTTCAGGAAGGGCGAAACGTAGGTCCTGACCGGAAAAACGGAAGCAGATTTTTTCCAGCCCCGATCTCCCCAGCCAATCAGTCCTTTCCACCATCCCTGACCCACCGGGCGCACTTCCCCACCTCCACGTCCTTAACCCTTACCCCATAAACCTTACACCTTAACCCTCATACCCACCGCCTCACTTCGCCGGCGCGGCCGGCACCACCGAATAAGCCAGGCCGGAGATCCGCCAGCCGTCGTCGGTTTTCAGCAGGGTGTACACGTCGACGCCCGTATGCGTGAGCGCGCCGTTGCGGTGAAATTCGTACGGCGCCCAGACCACCGCGATGCGGCCCTCGACGTGCACCGTCATGCTCGTCGGCCGCTCCAGCAGCGGTTCGCGACTCTCGGCGAGCCACTTGTAGTCATCCTCCACCACCCGCCGCCGCATCGCCGCCTTGCGCTCCGGCACCGGCGCCACCGTGACCTGGCTGCCCGGGACGACCACCTGGCGATACCCTTCGACGTCCCGCGAGCTGATCGCGGCGAAAAAGCGGTTCACGATCGCGACGACCTCGTCGCGATCCGAGGACGCCGGGGCTTTGTCTCCGGCTTGGGCGGTGAGGGTCATGGCGAGGACGAGGGTCAGCAGCGTGGTTTTCATGCGGGGTAACGGTGATGCCCCACGATCACAAGCGCCTGATCCATGTCGGGGCTCTCATGGAACTCCGGCAGAACACTACGGCGCGCACCTCGCTTCAAGGTCGATCCGACCAAATCCCCGCGCCACTCGCCGGTCTGCAATCCGGTGCGACGGATTGGTTTTCCCGCGCCGACCACGCCCTCCCGGCCGACAATCCTAGTCGTTCTCGTCGTCGCCGTCGGTGCGCTCGCCTTGGTTCGCGGGCAGGTGATGCGGTAGGAACGCGTAGTAGTTCATCAGCCACCAGCTGCGCGACGAGCGGTAGAACAGCGCCGGGAAAATCAGCGCCCCGCCGATGGCCAGGCCGCCGGCGACCGTCGTGCCGACCACCTGGTAGTACCAGAGCAGGAGCACCGGCAGCTCGAAACAGATCAGGGTCACGCCGTAGTTCAGCGACATCGCCCCAAGAAAGCTGCCTTCGTCCCGCTCGATCCGCAGCCCGCAGTTCGTGCAGGATTTGTTCACCTCGAAGAAGGTGCCCGGCTTGAACAGCGTGTGCTGGCCGCAGTTCGGGCAGCGGTTCGTCAGGCCCCGGGCAACGATCTCGACTCGCGTCACTTTCATCCCCGCCAATCAACGCCGTCCCCCACCCCGCGGCGATTCCTTTTTCACCACCAAACAAAAAGGCGCCCCACCGAAGGGACGCCTTTGAAATTCTTCGCCGCAGAAACCCGCGGCGCGTTCGTAGCTACCAACTACCACGGCGCCTTCGCGCCGTATCAGGTTCCGAGCTGGTACCGGGTGAAGCGACGGATCTGGATGTTCTCGCCGATCTTGGTGATCAGTTCGGTGAGCTTCTCCTTCACGGTCTTCTCCGGGACCTTCACGAACGGCTGGTCGAGCAGCACGATGGTCGAGTAGAACTTGTCGATCTTGCCCTCGACGATCTTCTGCACGGCCGCCGGCGGCTTGCCCTGGACCTGGGACGCGGCGATCTCGCGCTCCTTGGCGAGGTCGGCCTCGGGGACCTGGTCGCGGGAGACGTACTGCGGATTGGCCGCGGCGATCTGGAGGCAGATGTCCCGGCAGAACGCCTTGAAGTCATCGTTGCGGGCGACGAAGTCGGTCTCGCAGTTGACCTCGAGGAGAACGCCGACCTTGCCGCCGACGTGGATGTAGCTGTCGATCAGGCCTTCCTTGGTCGCGCGGTCCGCCTTCTTGGCGGCCGACGCGGCGCCCTTCTTGCGCAGGATCGTGGTGGCCTCCTCGACGTTGCCGTTGGCCTCGGTGAGAGCTTTCTTGCAGTCAAGCAACCCGGCGCCCGTGGAAAGGCGGAGGTCGTTGACCATCTGAGCGGTGATGGTGATGCTCATTGCGGAATGATTTCGGTGTGACGATTACTCGGCCTTGACCGGGGCCTTCTTGGCGCGGACCGGCTTCTTCTTGGCCACGGCGGCCGCCTCGGACTCGCCCTCAACGGCGGCGACGACGTCGGCCGGGAGCTCGACCTTGGAGAGGTCAACTTCGCCCGCGGCAGCCGGGGCGGTCTCGCCGCTGGCGGCCTTCAGGTCGGCGGCACCGCGCTGGGCGCGGCGCGTGTCACGCTGGGCCAGGCCGGACTGCACGGCGGCGACGATCGACTCGACGATGATGCGGATCGACTTCACCGCGTCGTCGTTGCCCGGGATCGGGTGCGAGAGCGAGGTCGGGTCGGAATTCGTGTCCACGATGCCGACGCACGGGATGCCGCAGCGGGAGGCCTCGGCGACCGCGATCTTCTCGTGGTTGACGTCGACGACGAACATGGCGGACGGCAGGCCGACCATGTCGACGATGCCGCTGAAATTGCGCTGCATGCGGACCATCTCGCGCTTGATGGCGGCTTCCTCCTTGGAGGAGAGCTTGGCCAGCTCGCCGCTGGTCTCCATGGCCTGGTAGCGCTTGAACTTGGCGATCGAGCGCTTGACGGTCTCGTGGTTGGTCAGCGTGCCGCCGAGCCAGCGGTCGACGCAGACCGGCATGTTGGTGGCGCTGGCGGCCTCGCGGATGATCTCCTTGGCCTGGCGCTTGGTGCCGACGAACAGGATGTTGCCGCCGTTGGCGACGGTCTCCTCGACGAACTTCGTGGCCTTCTCGAGGGCCTCAAAGGTCTTGCCGAGGTCGATGATGGAAATGCCCTGGCGGTGGTCGAAGACGAAACCCTTCGAACGCGGGTTCCAACGCTTGGTCTGGTGCCCGAAATGCACGCCGGCATCGAGCAGGTCCTTGGGAGTGATGTTCATGGTGATCTATGTTTCTCGAAACACAGGTCGGCCAATGGGCCGCCTTGCGATCGTGACTGAGGTTATGGTTGATGGTTGCTAACTGACAGAGCGGTCGAAAACAGGGATCGCCGGGGCCGCTTGCAAGCGAGAACTTCGGAAAAGCCCCACAGAAGGGAACCGAGTTAGTGCCAAGGGCGAGAGCCTGGGATGGGGCGACGGAGATAATCAACTCCTAACCATTCACTTACAAACAACTGATCCAAATCCAGGTCCGCCCACGGAATACACGGAACACGCGGAAGCAGACTCCAGACCCACGATTCGAGATAAACTGATCGGAGATCCGCTTCGGTGTGTTCCGTGTGTTCAGTGGGCAAAAAATCTGCGTCGCCCTTCGCGTTGCGCGCGGTTTTTCCGCGACGAGTTCCTTCAAAGGTTCTTGCGCTTGACACGCACGAATCGGGCTCGCAGGGTCCGCCTCCCTTTGTTGCAGGGTGGAGCAGCCTGGTAGCTCGTCAGGCTCATAACCTGAAGGTCG
>DAOQKI010000206.1:0-3691 GCA_035334485.1 Opitutaceae bacterium | reverse complement strand
GGCGCGCTTCTGGATGACCCTGGTGGTCGAGCAGCATCGCGAGGTTCAGCCCGACCACCAGGGTCATCCAGAAGCGCGCCCGGCCCTCGAGGACCGCCACCGGGAGCAGCAGCACCGGGAAGAAATAATACGAGATGCTGCCATCCGACCCGGCGTTGAAGAACCAGACCGGGTTGAGCAGCACCAGCATCGCCCACAGGAACAGCACGATATGGTGCCGGCCGCGCAGGGAATCCCAGTAGCAGAAACCGGCGATCAGGCCGATGGTGATGTCCGCCCCATTCACCATCCACGGCAGGTTCTGGAGCAGGTTGACCGGCAGGATGACGACCAGACACATCACGAAGGCCGTCACGCAACAGAGCCGGAAGAGCCGGACCTGCAGCGACACCGATTCATCGTGCGCGATCGAATCAACGAGCCGGCGGCCCCATCGTTGCATCCGGTTCAACTATCGCAATCGGCCCGGAAGCCAAGACGAATGGCGCCGCCGCGGTCGGCGATTCGGGGTTTGTGCCCGGGCGGATTCGCGTGCTTGGTGGACCCGACATGCCCGCCCAAGCCACGCTCAACCACGCCGCCCAGGTCCTCGCCGGCATCACGTCGGACCTCCGCGCGGACACGGCGCTGCGGTTCTACTTCGACTCCCACCGCTATCTGAGCCCGGCCGAGCGCCGGCAGATCAGCCAGGCGATCTTCAGCTACTACCGCTGGCTGGAATGGCTCGAGCCGAAGGCTGCGCCACAGCGGCGCATCGAGCAGGCCACCGAGCTCCAGGCTCGCTTCGCCGCCGACGTGAAGGCCGTCAAGGCCGAGGCCCTGGTCGCGCGCGCCGTGCCCGCCTGGGTGTGGGAGGAACTCGATTTCGCCGGCGCCGCCGACCCGGCCGCCGCCAAGGCCGCCTACGTGCGGCAGCTCCAGCGCGAACCGACCCTCTGGCTCCGCGCGCGCCCCGGCCGCGCCGCCGAGCTCGCCCAGGTCCTCGCCGGCTGCGTTCCCGCCGAAAAGGTGCCGGATGCGCTCGCCTACACCGGCACCGTCGATCTCTACAAGTCCGCGCCGTTCCAGGCCGGCGCCTTCGAGATCCAGGACCTCGCTTCCCAGCTCGTCGGCCACGCCGCCGCGCCGGCCCCCGGCGAAACCTGGTGGGACGCCTGCGCCGGCGAGGGCGGCAAGCTCCTCCACCTCGCCGACCTGATGCGCAACCGCGGGCTGATCTGGGCCTCCGACCGCCACACCGGCCGCCTTGAGGCCCTCAAGCGGCGCGCCGCCCGGGCGAAGATCTTCAATTACCGCGCCGCGGCCTGGGACGGCGGCCCGCGCCTGCCGACCAAGACCCGGTTTGACGGCATCCTCGTTGACGCCCCCTGCAGCGGCGTCGGCACCTGGCAGCGGAACCCGCAGGCGCGCTGGACCACGAGCCCCGCCGACGTGCAGGAGCTCAAGGCCACCCAGCTCAATCTCCTGAACACGGTCGCCGGCTCGCTGAAACCGAACGGGCGGCTCATCTACTCCGTCTGCACGCTGACCCGCAGCGAGACCACCGGCGTCGCCGACCTGTTTGCCACGGCCCATCCCGAGCTCGAGCCCTGGCCCCTGCCGATCGCCGCGCCCGGCGCGACCGACCCGTCGCGGGTCACCCTCTGGCCCCACGAGCACAACGCGAACGGGATGTTCCTGGCCGGCTGGAAACGGAAAGGATCGTGACGGTGGACGGTTCCGCCAAACGCGCCGGCGGCACCGCGTCGGCCGCGCCACGGATCTCGAAGGCGACGGTTCGCGACGACTTCAACGACGTCGAGGCGGTGCTGCATTACACCCGCGCGGCGCACCGGCTCGGGCTGTGGGAGTCGGAGAAGGCGCTGATCGCGCGGTTCTTTCCCGACCATGGGGCGCAACTGCTGGAGGCGGGCTGCGGCGCCGGCCGCGTGTGCGTCGCCCTGTGGGAACTCGGGTACCGCCGCCTGCACGCCTTCGATTTCGCCGCGGAACTCGTCACTCAGGCACGCAGCCTCGCCGCCGAGCGCGGCGCCGCCATCGAGATCTTCACCGCCGACGCCACCCGCCTCGGCGCGTGTCACTCAATCCGTGACACCCGCTTCGACGGTGCGCTGTTCATGTTCAACGGCCTGATGCAGATCCCGCTGCGGCGGAGCCGGCGGCAGGCGCTGCGCGCGCTCCACGCGGTCTGCCGGCCGGGGGCGCCGCTGCTGTTCACGACGCACGATCGCGACAGTACGCCGACCGAGCAGGCGCTCTGGCGGCTCGAGGCGCTACGCTGGGTCCGCGGCGAGCGCGATCCGCGCCTGCGCGAGTTCGGCGACCGCTATTTCAGCGAGGAGGGCACCGGCCGCACGTTCATGCACCTGCCCGACCGCACGGAGATCCTCGAGGACCTCGCGGCCACGGGCTGGCAGCATCACTTCGACGCCATGCGCCCCGAGATCGCCGTCGAGCCCCGCGCCGTCCGCGAGTTCTCGGACGACTGCCGTTTCTGGCTGGCAAAGCGCGCGGAACGCGCTGCGCGCTAGAGGCGCGTCCTCAAGCCCAGCTTGTCATTCTGAACGCAGCGAAGAATGACAGGTTAGGTCGCCACGCTTGAGGAATCCGCGAACCCACTCCGGCCCACCCTACTTCGACGTCCGGCGTTGGGCGTCCGACGTTCGGCGTTCGCCCGGGAATTCCATCTCCCAGTTCCTAGCTCCCAACTCCCGCAAGAACTGAGGCGACTGCGTCGCTTCAGTTCTTGCCCCACACCAGCGGAAAGTGCTCTCCCTGCAGCTTCTCGCCGTCGGCGACGGTGACAAACTGCTTCATGCAGTGGGAGCCCGAGGCCACGTAGCGGGTCTCGTCGGTCATGAAATGGAGCGCGATCGCCCGGCGCGGGCGGCCGCTGGTGTTCGCGTGCGAGCCGTGCCAGGTGAGCGAGTGGTGGTAGTGGACCTCGCCCTTCTTCACCGGGCATTTCCGGACCTCGACTTTGTGACCCTGGAAATCATTCGGGACATCGGCCACGAAGTCTTTCCAGGTCGCGAGGTACTTCATGTGGTCGCCCCAGAGGTGCGAACCCGGGACCATGCTCATGCAGCCGTTGTCGACGTCGACATCGTCGAGCGCGACCCACGCCGTGACCTCGGTCATCGGCGCGATGATCGGCCAGAGCGGCGCGTCCTGGTGCCACATGTTCACGCCGCCGTTGGCCGCGGGCTTGTACTGGATCTGGTCGTGCCAGATGCGGAGGGCCTTGGCGCTGGTGAGCTGGGCCATCTCCTCGCAGATGATCGGATTCCGGATCAGCTTCGCGAAGGGCTGGCTGGCCTCCCAGATGTTCACGATCTGCCAGACCGGGGCGGCGTCGTTGCCGGTGAAATTGTGACAGAGGACCGGCTGCGGGATGTCCTTCCGCGTGCGCTGGTCGATCACGCGCGTGACCTCAGAGCGGAGGGCTTCGACCTCTGCGTCCGTGAGGACCGCGGAACCGCGGAGATAACCGTTGGCCTTGAATTCGGCGATTTGGGCTGGGGTGAGCATGGAGCCCCAACATGTGGGGACCGGCCCCGCTGTCATCCGCCGAGCCATGGCCGCGACGCGCAGCTGTTGGCGTTTATTCCTGTCGACCCGCCAGCAGGGCGTCGCGGTAATGCGCCGGCGACAGTCCGTCGACCCGCCGGAAGACCTTGCTGAAATGGCT
>DAOQKI010000205.1:0-3740 GCA_035334485.1 Opitutaceae bacterium | reverse complement strand
GGCGCCGTCGACGCGGCCGGGGCGCTCGGGGCCCGGCTCGTGAACACCTACAACAAAGGCCTCCCGCTCGCGGAGTGGGCCGCCGCGGTGAAACCCGCCGCCGAGTACGCCGCGAGCCGCGGCGTGGTCATCACGCTGGAGAACGAGGCGCACGACGAGTCCGCGCTGCCCGAGGACGTGGCCGCCGCGGTCGAGCGCGTGGGCTCAGCCGGACTCGCGACGCAGTTCGACCCCTGCAACTACTACCACGCCTACGTCGAGCCCTTCCCCACCGCGTACCAGAAGATCTGGCAGCACATCCGGTATGTGCACCTCAAGGGGGGCTGCCACTTCGACCCGGCGCTGCCCGGCGTCCACCAGGGCTCGACCATGCGCGACCGGACCGACGCCCACATCGGCTACCTGCCCCTGCCCGCCGCGGCGTTCAACGTCGAGGCGATCATCCAGGCGCTCTGCCGCGATGGGTACGACGGCTGGCTGACGCTTGAGCCCCACGTGCCCGCGCGCGACCTCGACCACTACTATGCCATCGAGGTGCCCTACCTGCGGCAGCTGATCGCGCGCCATGCGCGGATCTAGGTGTTCACGCGGACGGGCAGCTCAGTCTCACCACCAAGCCCACGAAGAGCGTGAAGCGGCGGGCTGAGGCTGACGGCCTAGCGAACTTCGATGAAGGCGGAGCCGAAGGCGGCGAGCTTGAGCGCGACTGAAAGTGTGTCGCCGGAGGTGCGATGCGCGGCAAGTCGACGGCTCCGGCCGCTGGCCGGATCGTGGAGCATGGCCCGGCCGCGTGCCGGCAGACGGCAACGTCCCGCGTAGGGACGAGCCGAAGCGTTCACGAGGAAGAACGATGTCGCCGGTCGGGCGGCGAGGCGCACGGCGACGATCGACGATGAGCGCGGCGCGAGTTCGCAGTGAGCATGGCCCCTCGCCTGCAATCGGACCGCGCAGGCGTCCGGCTCCGAGCCAGCCTCAGCGAATGACGGGGCCTGCTGAATCCGTCGCCAGGCGGATTGCACGGACGCATCGTGAACGTCGCCCTCGGCGGCGAACCGGGGCGCGCGGGCATGGGCCACCACGTCGCCGCCCGCAGCGGCGAAGCGACTGACCGTCCGCAACGTCGACCGACGCACCGTGTCCGCCGGCGGTATCACGAGAGCGGCGTAGCGGCGGGTCCCGACGACGAGGGACTTTCCCACCACGCGGGCGCGGGCGAGGCTGGCCTCGTCGACCACATCGTAGTCGACCTGATGCTGGAGCAGGCTGCGGCAGAGATCGGTGAAGGCCCCGTCAAGGAAGCGCACGTCGGCGTCGGGATGCGGCTCGTACATCGAGCGGTGCGACGGCGTGTAGCGGGCCTGGAGCGAGCGGATCGGATAGAGGACGGCGACGCGGTTCGTGATCGTGGCCGTGGTGAACCGGGCATTCAGCCGGGTGACGTGCTCGGTGTACCGCCGGTACTCGCGCGGCGGAAACTCGCCGGGCTTGAGCTCAGCCTCGGGCTTGAAGGAAAGCGTGTAGTACGAGCAGAGATCGGTGATGCCGCCGGCGAACAGCAGGCCCGCGGTGCACTGCATCCGTTCGATCGAGGCATGGTGTTTGTCCATGATCCCGAAGAAGTCGCTGATCTCGCACATCACGCGGCGACTCCCCTGCAGCCTGGCGGCGGAGCCCGCGACCTTGGCGACCATGAAGTAGTCCTTCGCCATGATCTTCTCCGGATCCGACGTGATCATGTCGATGCCCGGGATGTCGAAGCGGCGGTAGCAGCCGAAGGGCTCGCCGTTGAACATCGTCTGCCAGACCATCGTCTCCTCGCCGAGGAGGTGACCGCTGGAGGCGACGCGGTGCCGGCGGCACCAGCGCTGCAGGCCGCCGAAGAAATCCTCGGCGCAGAGCTCGCCGATGAGGTCCCAGAAATCGCACCGGACCCGGCGGTCCAGCGGGCCCGTGTTGACGAACAGCCGCTCGAGGTGCGGCCGGAGCGCGTAGCCCTTGCGCGCCCGGAACTCGGCCGGCAGCCGCGGGTGCCAGGGCAGCGTGAGCGGATAGTCGCGGTCCTTCGGGATGTAGGTGGCGATCAGCGAGGGCTCGTCCGTGAAGAACGCCTCGACGCAGCGCGCGATCGGACGGAGCAGCCGGGCGTATTCGTCGTGGGTGACGGCGAGGAAGGTCGAGGTCGTCTTGGGATCGAGGAGGTTTGGGCAGGCCCGTTTCTGGTAGAAATTCTCGGTGGCGTGCGTGGCCTCGTAGAGCCGCGTGACCTCGTAGCGGGGACGCCCCTGGCCATCGGCGTGGCGCACCAGCCCGACCGCCTCGGTCGAAGGGGCCTCCTCGAGGACCCGTCCACCCGCCGCCGGGCTCGGGTAGCCCTCCTCGTCGTAGATCCACACGCGCAGGCCGGCAGCGTGGGCGAGGCGCACCCCGCGGACGAGAAGTTCCCAAGCGGCGGGATCGCGCAGGTAGCGCTTGAAGCTGACATTGGTGACGATACCGCCGAGGCCCGCGGCCTGCAGCGCGCCGAGCCGCTCGCGCAGCCCCGCGTCCGTGGTGTCAGGCCACTGGTCGAGCCCGTGGACAATCTGCAGCGGGCGATTCGAGTTCGGAAAAGACGCGGGAGCAGAGCGGCGCGGGGAACGTTTCATCGGGGCTGGCGCATCAGGCGACAGACCGACGCCGGAGGCAAACGCGAAGCGGAGGGCAGATTCGCCACAGAGGGCACGGAGGAGGCACTGAGGTCACTGAGCCAGGAATCTCGCTCTGGGCGCTAGAGCTGATCCTCGGTGACCTCGGTGCCTCCTCCGTGCCCTCTGTGAATCAAAAACCTAACTCCATCGCCCGGCCGCGGCGGCGGTCCATGCGTCGGGCCTCAGGAACGGGTGGAGTGGTGCTAGAGGCGCTTGAGAAATTCCTCAGTGGTCCACGCCGAGCCGTCGGCGCGGTGGATGATCTTGCCCTTCTCGTCGATGAGGACGGTGGCGAGGGTGTGCTTGAAGATATTCTCTCCGGGCGTGACCAGGACCCCGAAACTGGTGAGCAGGTCGCGGACCGCCGCCTCGGGCCCGGTGAGGAATGAGAAGTTCGTCGTGTCGATCCCGCGATCGCGCGCATAACCCCGCAAGACGGCGGGCGTGTCGTAGACCGGGTCGAGCGTGATGGACACGAGCTCGAGGTTTTTCACGTCCCGGGCCCTGGCCGCCGCCTGCAGGGCCATCATCTTGGCGGTGGACGCCGGGCACATGGTGGCCACGGGACAGCGCGTGAAGATGAAATTGAGCACGACGCGCCGGCCACGGAAACGGTCGAAGGACACGACCTGGTTGTCCTGATTGTAGAGGGTGAACTGCGGCACCTGCTCACCGACCTCGCGATACGCATGCTTCCCGCGGATCGAGGTTTCCTGTCGCAGGGCCTCCGCGGACGCCGCGAGCACGCGGTCCTTGGCATCGTCGAGCACACGCAGGCTTTCGAGGTGAAACTCGCCCGGGGCGTCCTCGATCATGCGCGCGGCGATGCGCTGGCCCTCGTGGAAGAGCGCAAGGTCCGCGAACGGCGCGGTGAACTCCATCGTCATCGACGGCATGTAGCCCGGGATCTCCTCGTGGTGCACGAGCAGCACGCGACGTTCAGGGACGACGCCGACGATCTCGCCGCGGAGGTCGTGGCCGGGCGCCGCCGGGGCCGGCGCCTCGGCCCGGCGGCAGCCCGGCAGGACCACCACGGCCAGAGCGAGCCCGGCG
>DAOQKI010000204.1:0-3868 GCA_035334485.1 Opitutaceae bacterium | reverse complement strand
CCACCGAGCGCGTCCTCGCGAAGAAGCTCTCCGACGCCGACCGCTCGGCCTACAACGACGCCGCCTCGCGCGAGCTCACCAACGTCTGATCCCTTCCCCCCGCGTCCGCGCCATGGCCTCCGGCAAGAAACAGATCCAGCAGCTGTCCCGCCAGTTCTTCAAGCTGAGCCTCGTGGACGGCCGCCTCTCCGCCGACCGCGTCGCGGGCGTGCTCGCCTATCTCGAAAAGCACCGCCCGACTGGCACGCTCGCGATCCTCAAGGCCTACCACCGCCTCGTCGCCGCCGAGGTCGCGCGCGGCCAGGCCGTGGTCGAGCACGCCGGCTCCGTCAACGACGCCATGCTCGCGTCCATCGCCGCCGCGATGACCCGCAAGTACCGCCGCCCCGTGAGCGCCGTCGCGAAGGCGAACGGGTCGCTCCTCGCCGGCCTCCGCGTGCGCGTCGGTGACGACACCTACGAGTCGTCCGTCGCCGGCCAGCTCGCGTCCCTCGCCTCCGCCGTCTGATCCCCTTTCCCAACCACTGACCCCAACCCGCGTTTTCCGATGAGCAACGTCCTCGACCAAATCGAACAGCAGATCGCCAAGCTCTCCAGCAAGGCGGTCAAGAAGAACACCGGCACCATCCGCACCGTCGCCGACGGCGTCGCCAAGATCGACGGCCTGTCCGACGTGATGTACAACGAGATGGTCCAGTTCCCGGGCGGCGCCATCGGCATCGCGCTCAACCTCGAGGAGGACGAGGTCGGCTGCGTCGTCCTCGGCGACGTCTCGAAGCTCAAGGAGGGCGACGAGGTCCAGACCACCGGCCGCCTGCTCTCCGTGCCGGTCGGCAAGGCGCTCCTCGGCCGCGCGGTCGACGCGCTCGGCAATCCCGTCGACGGCAAGGGCCCGATCGCCTCGACCGAGGCGTTCCCCGTCGAGAAGATCGCCCCCGGCATCGTCGTCCGGAAATCCGTCTCTCAGCCCCTCTTCACCGGCATCATGGCGATCGACTCCATGATCCCGATCGGCCGCGGCCAGCGCGAGCTGATCATCGGCGACCGCGGCACCGGCAAGACGACCATCGCCGTCGACACGATCATCAACCAGGCGAAGATCAACAAGGTCGGCCTCGCCTCCGGCGATTCGAAGTTCCGCCCGGTCTACTCAATCTACGTCGCGGTCGGCCAGAAGAACTCCAACATCGTCCGCACGATCTCGGCCCTCGAGGCCGCCGGCGCGCTCGAGTACACCGTCATCGTCAGCGCCCCCGCCGCCGACAACCCCGCCAACCAGTACCTCGCGCCGTTCTCCGGCGCGGCAATGGGCGAGTGGTTCATGGAAAACGGCATGGACGCCCTGATCGTCTACGACGATCTCTCCAAGCACGCCGTCGCCTACCGCCAGATTTCGCTCATCCTCAAGCGCCCCTCGGGCCGCGAGGCGTACCCGGGCGACGTGTTCTATCTCCACTCCCGCCTCCTCGAGCGCGCCGCGCGCCTCGACGGCAAGGGCTCGCTCACCGCGCTGCCGATCATTGAGACGCAGGCGGGCGACGTCTCGGCCTACATCCCGACGAACGTCATCTCGATCACCGACGGCCAGATCTTCCTCGAGACCGACCTCTTCAACCAGGGCATCCGCCCCGCCGTGTCCGTCGGCCTCTCCGTCTCGCGCGTCGGTTCCGCCGCGCAGATCAAGGCCACCAAGCAGGTCGGCGGCAAACTGAAGGGCGAGCTCGCGCAGTTCCGCGAGCTGGCCGCCTTCGCGCAGTTCGGCTCGGACCTCGACGCCAAGACCAAGGCCCAGCTCGAGCGCGGCGCCCGCATCGTCGAGCTCTTCAAGCAGCCCGCCTTCAACCCGGTGCCGATCGAGCTCCAGGTCGCCGTCCTCTTCGCGATGCAGCGGAATTATTTCGACCCAATCGACGTCAAGAAGGTCGTCGCCGCCGCCACGTCGCTGAAGGAGTTCTTCACCGCCCGGAAGGATGCCCTCCTCACCGAGATCCGCACCAAGGCCGCCCTCGACAAGGACCTCGAGGCCAAGCTCCAGGCCGCGTGCGACGAGTGGAAGACCACCTTTACGGCCTGACCCACCCAGTAGCGAGTAGCGGGTAGCGAGCATCGATCCAGCCCTCCGCTAACCCCTACTCACTACCCGCTACCTACTACTCGCTCCTTCTGCCATGGCTTCCACCCGCGACATCCGCCGCCGCATCAAGTCGGTCAAAAACACCCGCCAGATCACCAAGGCGATGGAGTTGGTCGCGGCGTCGAAGATGAAGAAGGCCCAGCAGGCCGCGCTGGCCGGCCGGCCGTACGCCGAGCTGATGGCGCAGATGCTCGGCGCGCTCGCCGAGCGCGTCGAGGAGGCCCAGCACCCGTTCCTCGTGAAGCGCGAGGTCAAGGTTCGCGGCATCATCCTCATCACCTCCGACAAGGGCCTCTGCGGTCCGCTCAACGCGAACCTCTTCAAGCTCGTCACCGAGATCAAGACGCCCGCCAAGTACGCCGTCATCGGCCGCAAGGGCGCTCAGTTCATCGCCCGCACCCGCCGCGACCTCCTCGCCGATTTTCCGGCGAACGACCGCGCGACGTTCGCCGACATCAAGGTCGTCGCCGAGTTCATGGTGAAGCAGTTCCTCGAGGGCAACGTCGACACCGTCGAGGTCATCTGGCCGCGGTTCCGCAACACGCTCGTGCAGGTGCCGGCCGCCATGACGCTCCTCCCGCTCAGCAGCGTGCATGACGTCATCAACGATCTCCGCCATGACGCCGGCCTCGGCGCTGCCGCGCCCAAGGCTGCCGCGGGTCCGGACACGCAGATGCTGTTCGAGCCCGACGCCGCGTCCGTGCTCGAGTCGCTCCTCCCGCTCTATCTCAACCGCGAGGTCTACCAGCACGCCCTCGACGCCAAGGCGTCCGAGCACAGCGCGCGCATGGTCGCGATGAAGACCGCCAAGGACAACGCCACGAAGCTCCTCGGCGACCTAACCCTCGAGTACAACAAGGCCCGCCAGGCCGGCATCACGCAGGAAATCCTCGAGATCGCCGCCGCCCAGTTCGCCGCCTCCTGATCTTACCCCCGCACCGACCCTCCTTTAATCACAGCAAATGAACACCGGCAAAATCGTCCAAGTCATCGGCCCCGTCGTTGACGTCCAGTTCGCGGAGAACGCCATCCCGCCCATCTACCAGGCGCTCACGATCGAGTTCACCGTCGGCGGCAAGAAGGAAGTGCTGACGCTGGAGATCCAGCAGCACCTCGGCGACGGCGTCGCCCGCGCGATCGCGATGTCCTCCTCCGAGGGCCTCGTGCGCGGCATGACTGTCGTGGACACCGGCGCCCCGATCTCCGTGCCCGTCGGCAGCGGTGTGCTCGGCCGCATCTTCGACGTCACCGGCAACACCGTGGACAACCGCGGCCCGGTCCAGTTCGAGAAGAAGTACCCGATCCACCGTCCGCCTCCGGCGCTCTCCGAGCAGAACACCAAGGCCGAGATCCTCGAGACCGGCATCAAGGTCATCGACCTGATCTGCCCGTTCATCAAGGGCGGCAAGGCCGGCGCGTTCGGCGGCGCGGGCGTCGGCAAGACCGTCGTCATTCTCGAGCTCATCAACAACATCGCCAAGGCCCACGGCGGCTACTCCGTGTTCGCCGGCGTCGGCGAGCGCTCCCGCGAGGGCAACGACCTCTACCATGAAATGTCCGAGGCCGGCGTCATCGACCAGAAGGACCTCAGCAAGTCCAAGGTCGCGCTGGTCTACGGCCAGATGAACGAGCCGCCGGGCGCCCGCATGCGCGTCGCCCTCTCGGCGCTCGCCATGACCGAGTACTTCCGCGACGAGAAGAACCAGGACGTGCTGCTCTTCGTCGACAACATCT
>DAOQKI010000203.1:0-3877 GCA_035334485.1 Opitutaceae bacterium | reverse complement strand
GGGAGGCGTCGGGGCGGGAGTCGAGGCCGCGGCGGCCGCCGGCTCCGGGGCGTGCTTGAGCGGCTTGACCTGGGCCGGGATGCGGGCGGTGAAGGTCGAGCCGACCCCGATGGCGCTGTCCACCGTGACGTCGCCGCCCATGAGGCGGGCGAACTGGCGGGAGATGGCGAGGCCGAGGCCGGTGCCGCCGTAGCGGGCGGTGGTCGAGGAATCGGCCTGGGCGAAGCTCTGGAAGAGGCGGCTCATCTGCTCCGGCGTCATGCCGATGCCGGTGTCGGCGATCTCGAGCACGGCGTATTCGCCGTTCGGCGTGTCGTCGCGGCGGGCGCGGAGCGTGATCTGGCCGGCGTCGGTGAACTTCGACGCGTTGCTGAGCAGGTTGAGGAGGATCTGGCGGACCTTGGTCGCGTCCGCGTGGATGACGCCGATGTCGGGCGGGCAGTCGACGACGAGCCGGTTGTTCTTCTTCTCGACGAGGGGAGCGACCGTGGTCGAGGCCTCCTTGACGAGCGTGGCGAGGTCGAGCGTCTCGAGGTAGAGCTCCATCTTGCCGGCCTCGATCTTGGAGAGGTCGAGCACGTCGTTGATGAGGCCCAGCAGGTGGCGGGCGGCGCTGAGGATCTTGTTGAGGTCGTCGATCGCGCTCTTGTTGCCGCTGTCCGCGGCGTCCTCGAGGAGGATCTCGGAGTAGCCGATGATCGCGTTCATCGGGGTCCGGAGCTCGTGGCTCATCTTGGCGAGGAATGCGCTCTTCGCCTGGTTCGCCTCCTTGGCGGTAAGCATCATCTTCTCGAGCTCGATGGTGCGGTCCTTGACCTTCTGCTCGAGCGTCCGGTTCACGTCCTCGAGCATCGTGTTGATCTCGGCGAGGCGAGCGCGGGCGGACTCGGCGTTGTCCTTCGCGATCAGCAGGTCGGCGTCGCGCTGCTGGATCGTGCTGAGCATCGAGTTGAAGGCGTCGACCAGCGTGCCGGTCTCGCCGCCGACGCGGGTCTCGACCCGGACATTGTAATCACCCTCGATCGCGACGCGGCGGGCCGCCTCGGCGAGGCGGGCGATCGGGTCGGAGATGCCGCGCTGGAAGTAGCGAGACGCCGCGAGGGCGAAGAGCATCGAGAGGACGAACAGGATGGCCATGCCGCGCAGCGGCTCCTGCATGCGCTCCCACACCTGGCCGCGGAACTGGCCCTTCAGGTAGAGCGTGCCGATGATCTGGCCCTCGTAGCGGATCTGGCGGAAGATGGTGACCGTGTTCGCCGAGAAGTTGAGCGTCGTGCCGCGCGCGAACGGGATGAACTCCTCGACGCCCGGGCGGACCCACTTGGCGAGGAGCTTGTTGTCCGCGGAATAGACGGCGGCCGCGACGATGGTCGGATCGGAGTCGAGCGAGCTGAGGCCGAACTCGGTGGCCTTCGGGTCGCGGGACAGGATGTTGGTCACGCTCTGCACCTGGAGGCGCTGCGCGGTCTCCATCGAGTCCTGCATCTGCTGGATGACGCGGTACCACTCCACCACGATGTAGCCGCCGAACGCCATGAGCAGCGTCACCGCGCAAATCGAGGTGATCAGCAGCGTGAGCCGCCAGCGGAGTGCCATCCGGTTAAACATGATGGAGGCGGATCTCCGCGCCGGCGCCGATGGAGGGCATGTCCGGGAGGACGAATCTGGTCGATGTTAGGGGAGACACCATCAGCGGCGGATAAGGCGTGAAACTTTCGCCCTCACTACGCTCGCGAAGCTGGTGACTGTCAAACGATTCTACGCGCCCCACGACGCCCGAATCCGAGTCGGCGACGGCGGTGGATAACGGCCTCCGCGCGGTCTGGCCGCGCGGCTAGAAATGCAGCGTCAGGCGGGCCTCATTGAGGCCGAACGTGATGCGGTCGCGGGTGAGGCTGACGATGCGGAGATAGACCGGGGCGCCCTGGACGCGAACCGTCACGAGGCCGCCCTCTTTGCAGTTCGCCTTGTTGATCACGACCGTGAGCCGGTCGCCGACCTCAATGAGGCCGCCGAAGGTCAGGCCGGCGCACGCCATGCGCAGCATGGCTTCGTCGGGCGTGGCCGCCTGCGCGTCGGGGGACTGGTCGGGTGCAACCGTGGCGCCCTTGGGGCCCGGGAGCTGCGCGGCGTTGGGGGCGGCGGCGTCATTCAGGCGGAAGGGATTGTCCAGCGGGCCGGGCGGCTTCGGGGGATTGTCGCGGTCGTGGAAGAGCTCCTCGATCCGCGCATTCGTCTCCTGGAACAGCTGGGCGCCGATGACAGGCGTGGCCGACCGGCCGGCGAACGGGGTCGCGGCGGCGAGGGCGGCGCAGAGGAGGATGGGGCGCGCTTTCATCGTCTGCCGAGGAGCTTGACCTCAACGGTCAGGGTGAGGCTATCCGCGCCGGCTTCGCGGCGGCGGAAGCTGAACGACTTGATCTGGGAGAGCTTGGGGCCGGTCTCCAGCGCCTGGAGGAACGTCGCGACCTGCTCGTAGGTGCCCGTGGCCTGCACGTTGAAGGGGATGACCTTGTACTCGGCGCCGTCGTTGGTCAGCTCGGACGCGCTCTGGCGGAGGAACGGCACCTCGGCCTTCGCCTGGGCCTGGATCCGGTAGAAGTAGCCGTAGTTTTCCTCGAGCTTGGACTCCGTGACGAGGTTGGACTCGATGCGCTGGACGATGTCCTGCGCGCGGGCGAGCTCCTGGCGCACCAGGGGTCCCGAGACCAGCGTGGAGAGCATGGCCTGGCCCTCCTGCGTGCGCTCGCGGTTCAGCGCCTCGAGCGTGTGGACGTCCTGCCAGAGCACCCAGATCGCCGCGACGAGGACGAGGCTGGTGATCGAGCACACGGCGCAGAACAGGTAGCGCCGCATGAGCCCGACCAGGCCGGTGGCTTCGTTCGGGTTCATTGCGGGGCCTCCGGAATCTTGAACCGGAACGTGAGCTCGAAACTCTGCTGGTCGCCGGAACGCGACCGCTCGAGATTCGTGACGAGGATGCTCTCGAAGCGGGGGCCGATCTCGTGGTCCTTGCGCAGCTGCTCGAGATAGACGCCGATGTCGCGCGTGGCCTCCTCGGCGCCGCCGACCAGGCTGCCGCGGACCAGGACGCTGGTGTCGGTCGCCTCGACGTTGTCGATCACCATGCTGCCGGGGCGGAGATGCGCGAGCTGCCGCATGAAGTGGCTGACGAACAGCCGGCCCTTCATGAGATTGTAGGCCGTCTCGATCTTGAACGCGAGGGTCGTGTACTCGCGCTGCTGGGACTTGATGTTCAGCAGCTCCACGCGCGAGTCCGAAAGCCGCCGGCTCCAGTCGGCGATGTTGTTGCGCAGGCTCAGGTCGGTCGTCAGCTCCCACCCGAAGAAGATCAGGAGCGCCAGCGTCACGGCACCGAACGGCAGGTTGACCAGGAACCGGCTGCTGACCACGCGGTCGTCCGGCAGCTCGGCGGTCAGCCGGCAGTCGACGTGCCAGTGGATGCTGGTCACGAGGGGATCGCGACTCTGGTTTCTAGCCATTGAGGATCTGCGGGGCGAGGTTCGACACCACGCTGAACGTGGCGAGCCAGGAGGTATTGAGTTCCACCGTGCCGGGATTGACCACGAGCTGGGACTGGGTGAGCCACGACTCGAGGTCGATGGTGAGGGTCTCGAGCTCGACGGCGCCGGCCAGGGTCCCGCCGAGCCACTCCAGGCGGGCGGGCAGCTGCGTGCAGTGGAACCACTCGATGCGCTGGCCGGTGCGGAGCTCGAAATGATCGATGGCCGGCTTGAGGTGACGCGAGATCGCGCGAACGAGCCGACGGTCGTGCATCTTGACCGCCTCGTTGGGGTCCTCGAGCTGCCGGCGGGCGGTGGCGACGTCGGGTGCGCCGACCTCCTTCATGGCGGTT
>DAOQKI010000202.1:0-3879 GCA_035334485.1 Opitutaceae bacterium | reverse complement strand
GGTCGGCGCCCGCCGCCCCCGCCACGGCCGCCAGCGGGATCGCCGCCTGGCCCGCCCCCGACGCCGGCCTCGACCTGTCCGCCCTCAAGCCCATCGGCAACGGCTGGGCCCGCTGCACGTTCGCGGCCGTGTGCAACACCCGCGGCGAGTCCACCACGCTCTTCCGCCAGGGCGAGACGATGGCCGTGTTCTACGAGTTCGAGATTCTCCGCGACATGGAGTTCTGCAACGGCTGCGTCACCCTGCGCGACCGCACCTCGCAGGCCGTGCACTCGAAGACGACGCTGCAGGACGGCATCCGGCACCCCGCGCGCGTGCGCGCCGGCACCCGGCTGCGGTACCGACAGGACACGGTGCTCAACGTCGGGTGCGCCGACTACACCCTCGATCTCTCCCTCGACATGATCACCGCCGCGCTGCTGGACCAGCCCGGCATCTCCTACGAGGACTACATGCGCGCCCAGTTGCGCGTGTGCGAGATGCACCGCGTCACCAGCATCTCCGTGCGGCTGCGGGACGAGACCGCCCCGTTCCAGCTGCTCCACTTCGGTCTGGTGGGCCTGCCGGGCTCGGCCACCCTCGAGGTCGTCTCCGCCTGAGCCATGCCGCCGCTTCCGCCCAACTCCTTCTACGTCGTCTCGTACCCCCGGTCCGGCAACACCTGGCTGATCAACTGCCTGACCCTCGCCACCGACGGCGTGCGCGGCGAGGCCTACACCCCGTTCCAGCTCTACACCGAGCTCCACGGCTCGCCCGACGCCGGCTTCCACTTCTGGTGCGAGCCGCGCCAGCGCCCGGACCAGCCGATCTGCATCAAGTCGCACGACGACCTCGTCGCCTTCCGCCGCCGCCATCCGCCCGCCCCGGTCGTGTACATCGCCCGCGACGCCCGCGACTGCCTGGTGAGCTACTATTTCTTCCGTCAGGCGTACGCCAAGGCCGAGGTCCTCGACAACCAGCGTATCCACGGCCACCAGGTCCTCATCTCCCGGGGTGGCAGCGAGCCGGTGTTCGACCGCGACGAGTTCACCGCCTTCCTCCGCGTCGAGGCCCCCGCTTGGGCCGCGCACGTCGAGTCCGCCCGCCGCGATCCCGCCGTCTGCTTCCTCACCTACGAGGAGCTGATGCGCACCTTCGACGCCACCCTCGGCCGCGCGCTCGCCCACACCGGGATCGCCGCGCGACGCACCCTCGAGGAAGTTCGCCAGGTCTATCACACCGGCTTCGGCGCGGTGTTCACCGGCAACAACCGCGACTTCTTCCGCAAGGGGAAGATCGGCGACTGGCGCAACTGGTTCGAGGCGGACCATGCCCGGCTCGTGGATGAGCTCATCGGCCGCGAACTCGCGGCCGGCGGCTTCGAGTCCGATCCCCAGTGGGCGCGGCGTCACCCCGGCCCCGCCGGCCGGAAATCGTCATGAGCCCGCCGGATCCCGTCCCCTACGAGCCCGATGTCGCCTACACGGGCGACTACGCCAGCTTTGCCGAGGCCAAGGCCGTGTCGTCCGGCTACGAGAGCTCGGTCATCCTCGAGCGTACCCGGGCCGCGCTGCTCAAGGTCGTGCGCGGCGAGGCCGCCTACGAGCGCGATGCCGTGACCTTCGACCGGCTCGAGTTGCCGTACCCGCTGCTGGCGCTGCTGCTCCGCGCCGCCGCCGAGCGCGCGGGCCGGCTCTCGGTGCTCGATTTTGGCGGCGCGCTCGGCAGCACCTATTACCAGTGCCGCTCGTTCCTCGCGACGCTGCCGCAGCTCGAGTGGAGCGTCGTCGAGCAGCCGGCGCACGTGGCCTGCGGGCAGCGCGAGTTCTCCACCCCCGCCCTGCGCTTCTATCCCACCATCGCCGACTGCCGCCGCGAACGCGACCCGCGCGTGCTGCTGCTCTCGGGCGTGCTGCAGTGCCTGCCGGAGCCCTGGAAGTTTTTCCACGAGGTCGCGACGCAGGATTTCGACTGGATCATCGTCGACCGCACGCCGTTCATCCCGGCCGCGCGCGATCGCCTGACCGTCGAGCGGGTGTCGCCCCGGATCTACGCCGCGTCCTATCCCGCCTGGTTTTTCAGCTGGCCACGCTTTCGGGAGCAGATTCCTTCCGGCTGGGAACTGGTCGCCGAGTTCGATGCCATTGACCGCCAGCTGCTGGACGGCGTGGAGATTGTCTTCCGGGGTCTGGGCCTGCGTCGCAAGCGATGAGATACTTCTGCACCTATTTTGATTCCAACTACCTGTCGCGCGGGCTCGCCCTGCACGAGTCGCTGACGCGCCAGGTCCCGGACTTCGAGCTCAATGTGCTGTGCATGGACGCCGGGGCCGCCCGCGGCCTGCGGGAGCGGAAGCTGCCGCGCATCCGGGTCGTCGAGCTCGCCGCGCTGACCGCGGCCCACCCGGAGCTCGCCGCCGCCGCCGCCAACCGCAGCCAGCTGGAGTTCTACTTCACCTGCACCCCGTGGCTCGTCCACCACCTGCTTCCGGGCGTGCCCCGCGGCGAGTTCCTGACGTACCTCGACGCCGACCTCTACTTCTTCGCCGGCCCGGAGCCGGTGTTCGACGAGCTGCGCGCCGCGTCCGTCGGCATCATCGCCCACGGCTTCCCGCCGTCGCTCGAACTCCTCGCCCGCTACGGCCGCTACAACGTGGGCTGGGTCTCGTTCCGCCACGACGATTCCGGTACCGCCTGCGCGCTCGACTGGGCCCGGCGCTGCGCCGAGTGGTGCTACAACCACCCGGACCGGGACCGTTACGCCGACCAGAAATACCTCGATGCCTGGGCCTCCCGTTTTTCCGGCGTCGTCGAGATCCGGCACCCGGGCGCCAATGTCGCCCCGTGGAACGTCAAGGGTCGCGCGTTCACCGCGGACCGCGACGGGATCCTCGTCGATGGCCAGCGCCTGGTCTTCTACCACTTCCACGCCCTCCGGCATGTCGGCGGCAACCTGTACGAAACCGGACTGCACCGCTACGACGCCCACGTCACGCCCGGGCTCCGCGATCTCGTCTACGTCCCCTACCTCGAGCGCCTCGCCGGCGACCTCACCGCGGAGGAGCGGAAGCAGCCGCCGGCCCTGATCCCGGTCGCCGCGGCCGGCGACGCGCGCGCGATCGCGGCGGGCGACCGGCTGTTTGACCAACTCCGGGCCTGCGAGCTGGACCGCTGCGAGCGTCTCGCGGCGATCGAGCGGATGCAGGCCGAGCTCGAGGAGCACGGGATGAAACGGCACGAGGCCGAGGCCCGGGTGCGCGACTTGGAGCCGTCGTTGCGCGGCACGCAGGCGTACGTGCAGAAGATCGAGGTCGACCGCGAGCTGCGCCTCCAGGCGATCACCCAGCTGCAGGCGCGGATCCGCGAGCTTGAGGGCCGCCTCGGGCTGTCCCAGGTCGGCCAGGTCCCCGCGCAGCCGGGCCCGCTGCCGGCGCTGCCGGCGTTCTTTCCCCATCTCCGCGCCGCGGTCGTGCCGCGCTACCACGAGCGCCTGCTGCGCCCGCTGCTGCAGCTTGCGACCTCGACCGTGAGCACCGACGTGTTCAGCGCCCCGCCCGAGCTCGCCGGCCGCTCGATGGCGACCCTCCGCTTCCACGGGGAGTCGATCTGGGAGTCGCTGGCGCGCCGCGACAGCCTCTTCAACGAGCAGGCCTACCTCGAGGCGTTTCCCGACATCGCCGGCGCCGTGGCCCAGGGCCACCTGCGCAGCGGTTGGGAGCACTTCGTGCAGTTCGGCCAGCACGAGGTCCGCACCTCGTCCGTGACGTACACCCCGGGCCTCGGCGAATACGACGCGATCCTCGGCGACGTCGCCGATTTTCCCGGCCTGCTCGACTGCCTCGCCGGCCGGCTGCAGCCGCACCACGCGGTCATGATCGCCGGCCTCGACCCGCGGGCGGAG
>DAOQKI010000201.1:0-3885 GCA_035334485.1 Opitutaceae bacterium | reverse complement strand
CCCACTCGAGGTCGGCGGGATCGGAGGGAAAGTCATGTACGCCGGCGGCGGCCACCGCCTGGGCCAGTTCGCGGGCGGACTGGGCGGCTGGAGCGGTCGGCTCGGTGCGGGAGAGCGCTGCGCACTCGGCGGCGGCGGCGCGCAGGGCCGCGCGCATCTCGCGATCGCGAGCCTCGTCGCCGGGATGAGCCTGGAACTCGCGCAACGCCTCATGGGCTCGCGCCGTCGTTTCCCGGACGACGGGTGAATCGGGCAGAGTCTCAGCCGGCATGAGCGGCAGGCGACACGCTCGTTCCGTCGATGCTGGGCTCGCGGCGCGCCAGGGCGGCGCGCCTGTCCGGCGCAGCGCGGAATCCATCGCACTGCGGCCGACCGGCGCCGTGCGGGCGGCCGGTCAAAAGGGGTTGGGTGGGTGCTTGCACCAAGGACCTACATCGGTCCCGCCCGCCGCGACTTGAGCGAAAAGGCCGCTCCTCAGGCGAGCACGGCCCGGAGGGTCGCAAACTCGTTGAGCGCACGCACGGACGCCCCGCCCAGATCGGCGGCGGTCACCCCCGCGGTCCGGAGCTTGGCCGGCGTGATTTCCCAGTACGCCCCCTCCCCGACCAGGCCGAAACCGGCCCGTTCAGCCTCACCGGCGGCCAGATTGAGCAGGCTCGCCATCGGGTGGGTGTCCGCCGGCGGCACGTAGTGCTGGCCGATGGTCGTGATGAGATCGCGGGGAAAGCGCCACTCGCCGAGGATCACCGCAGCGGCCGCACAGTTGTCGAGGCCGGCCACCTGCTGCTCCCACTCTCCCAGATGGGTGATGGTCGCGGGCACCACGGCCGAGGGGTCCTGGCGCAGCACGCGGTCGAGGGCGATCTTGCCGGTCGAGCGCAGCAGGCCCGCAGTGTACGCGGCCCGGCCGTCGACGCCGGCGGCGAGGGCCAAATCCTCCATCAGGAGGGCCGTCAGCAGTGCGTTTTCCCGCAGCTGCACACCGGAAATGTCATAGACCGCCAGACGCTGGTCGGCGAGCTGGGCCGCGGCCGCAAAGCCGGTCAGCCGGTAGACCTCGCGGAACCCCACGCGCGCCAAGGCCTCCTCCAGCGAGGACGCCGGCAGGCCCGCGCCGTAGTAGGCGCTGTTGGCCACGCGGATGATCCGCGCCGTCAGACCGGCATCGCGCCGCAGCAGCCGCGTGACCTCGGACAGGTCCGAGTTGATGTCGAGCAGCAGCTGACCCAATTGCGAGAGGATCTGGGGTGCTGCGGGCAGGAGTTTGACAACGTGCAGCAGCGTTTCGCGGGAAACCGGGGTGGCGATCATGGAAATGGGTCAGGGCAGGCATCGACCCGCTAGGGGTTCAACTTGAGGGAAATCCCCTTCATGCCGCCACCGGTCGCGCCGCGCACCATTTGACCCAGCACCCGCGCAGGGCGGCCCCGAAGCGCGCCGCCTGGCCGGCATGATCCAGCAGGGGCGAACCCCGCAGCTGGTCGCGCAGCGACGCGGCCAGCTCGGCCCGGCGCCGAACGTCGCCCGCCAGCTCCGCAGCGATGCGGACATACCCGGACCAATCCGCGGCAATCCACTCGGGATGACCGGCCGCCGTGAGCAGGCTGGCCCCCACCCGCGCGGCATGACGGTCACCCGGGAGCGTCACCACGGGGCGGCCCATCCACAGCGCCTCGCAGGTCGTCGTGGTGCCGTGGTAGGGAAAGGTGTCGAGCGCCACGTCGACGCGGCCGTAGAGCGCGAGATGGGCCGCGAGTCCCGGCGTGCGGCCCAGCAGTTCGACGCGGTCCGGCTCCAGCCCGCACGCGGCAAACCGCCGGCGCGCGGCGGCGACCGCGTCCGGGCGGTCGAGGCCCTGTCCCTTGAGGAGGAGCCGCGAGCCCGGCACGGCAGCCAGCAGCTGGCCCCACGCCCGGAGGGTGGTGTCGTTGACCTTGGAGTAGTTGTTGAAGCAGCCGAACGTCACCGACGTGCCCGCGGCCGACGGCGGCGGCGGGACCTCCGGCGCCGCAGCGGGTGGCGCATAGCTCCACGCCGTAGCGGCAAACCGCACGAGTTCCTCGGTATGAAACGCTTCGGCCTCGCCGACCGGATCCGTCACGGCGTCCACCAACCGGTAATCCATCGCCCGCAGTCCCGTGGTGTTTGGGTAGCCGAGGTAGGTCGCCTGCACCGGGGCCAGCCGGCGGGCAAACAGCGGCAGGCGGTTGAGGCCCGTGTGACCCGCGAGATCCACCAGCACGTCGGGGGCGTCGGCGCGAATCAGCGCCTCGACGGCGTCGGCCGACTTTCCCGCCACGTGCCGCCAGTGCGCGGCCAGCCCGCGCAGGCGCTCCGACATCGCGTCCACCCGCGGATGATCGTGATACAGCACGACCTCGAACTCCGTGCGGTCGAGGTGCGCGAGCAGCGGCTCGAGAAAATACGCGACCGAGTGCATACGCAGGTCCGGCGAGAGGAAGCCGACCCGCAGCCGGCGCTCCGCCTGCGCGACATGCGGCAGGGGGTCAACCGCGAGCTGCCCCACCACGGTCCCGAACGCCGCATGCGCGGCAAAGAGATCCTCGCGACTCACCCCGTCGAGGTAATGGAGCGCAAGCAGCTGGCCGCTGCGCGCCTCGGAATGGCGCGGGTGGCGGTCCAGGACAGCGGCATAGCCCGCGACCGCCTCGGCCACCCGGCCGGCCTCGAGATCGACCAGCGCCCGTCCGGTCCGGGCCAGCGGATGGGCCGGATCATGGGTGAGGACGCGATCGAAGCAGGCGACGGCTTCCTCGGCGGCACCGGACTGCGCGAGCGCGGCGCCGAGATTGGCCCAGCCATCGGCCTGGTCGGGCCGCAATTCCACCACGCGCCGGAAGTGCGGCACGGCGGCGGGAAATCCCTCGGTCTCGCAGGCCAGCACGCCCAGCCGCTCGTGGGCCTCGGCGTAGTCCGGCTTCAACGCGAGCGCCCGCTGCCAGGCGGCGCGGGCCTCGGCGGCCTCGCCGGCGGCGCGGTGGACTACGCCCAGATGACACCACGCCTCAGCCAGGCCGGGCTCGCGGACGGTCGCCGCCGTCAGATGGGTCCGGGCTGCGGCCGTTTCGCCGAGCGCCGAGCAGGCCACGCCGAGCCGCATCTCGCAGAGGGCGGAGCGCGGATTCAGGCGCAGGGCGCGGCGCAGCAGCGCGGCCGCGTCGGCGGCGCGTCCCTCCTGTTGGGCGAGGAGACCCGAGAGATGCAGCGCGTCGAAGCTGGTCGGGGCGGCCGCGCGCGCCCGGGCGTAGAGCCGCTCCGCGTCGGCCAGCCGGCCGCCGCGATGGTGGGCCACCGCCTCCTGGAGCAATTGCTGGAGCTTCGCGGGTGCCATGGTGCTACGCGGCCGCGCGGCCGCAGCGCTCCCGCCAGCAGGCGCGCAGCGCGGAGCCGAAGCGCGCCGCCTGGGCGGCATGGTCCATCAACGGCGAACACCGCATCGCCTGCCGCAGCGGACGGCCCGCCCCGGCCAGCTGCGCCGGCTCCTCCACGAGTTCCGCGGCAATCCGGACGTAGTCGTCCCACGAGCGGGCGATCCAGCCGGGAAAACCCACCGCCTGGAGCAGGCTCGCGCCCACGCGCGCGGCGTGACGGTCACCGGCGAGCGTCACGACCGGCACGCCCATCCACAGCGCCTCGCAGGTCGTCGTGGTGCCATGATAGGGAAAGGTGTCGAGCGCCACGTCGATGCCATGGTAAAGCGCGAGGTGTTCCGCGACTCCCGGCGTGCGCTCGACCAGGTCGACTCGGTCCAGCGGCAGACCGGCCCGGACCAGGCGTTCGCGCACTTGGTCCGCCACGGCCGCCTCGCCGAGCCCGCCGGCCTTCAGGCGCAGCCGCGCCGCGGGCACGCGGGCGAGCAGGCGG
>DAOQKI010000200.1:0-3887 GCA_035334485.1 Opitutaceae bacterium | reverse complement strand
CCGCTCGCGGCCGTGCTGGTACTCGGGGCGCTCGTCACCTGGCGCTGGGCTGCGCCGGCGTCGAAGGCGAACTATTCCGTGATGTCGATCGTCGTCACCGCCGCGCCGCACCAGGTGCTGGAGGACGGCTCCACGGTCGACTTGAAGGACGGCGCGCAGATCGAGGTGGCGTACACGCCGACCGTCCGCGCCGTTAAGCTCCGCAGCGGCACCGCCCGCTTCCACGTCGCGAAGAACCCGCGGCGTCCGTTCATCGTCTCGGCGGGCGACGTCGCCGTGCAGGCCGTCGGCACCGCCTTCTGCGTCGGGATCGAGCCGAAGGGCGTCGAGGTGATCGTCACCGAGGGCCGGGTCTCGGTGGCCCAGGCCGCGCATGACCTGGTGACTCCCGCGGTTCCGGCCGTGGCCGCGGGCGCCGCGTTCGTGGGCGCCGGCGAGCGCGTGCTGGCCGAGCCGACCACCGCCGCGAAGCCCGTGCCGGTGCTGGCCGTCGCGCCGCTGCCCGAGCGCGAGCTCGTCGAGCGGCTCACGTGGCTCAGCCCGCGCCTCGAATTCACCGGCGCGCCGCTGGAGACCGTGGTGATGACCTTCAACCAGCACAATCGCCGCCAGCTCGTGATCGAGGACGCCGACCTGCGCAGCCTGCAGGTCAGCGGCATGCTCCGGTCCGACAACATCCCGGCGCTGCTCCACATGCTGGAGACGAATTTCCGGATCCAGGCGGAGAACCGCGGCGCCGACGAGATCGTCCTGCGCAAGGCGCCCTGAGCGCGGCGGCCGCGCTGTGAGCTCCGCGACGCCGCCTGCAGCCGTCCCGCCCGAGTGGACGCTGGCGTGCGCGCCGGACAACGACCTGTACCGGGTCCTGACCGAGGGCACGCGACGCGACTGGCCGCGCGCGGCGACCGCCGCGGAGGCGGTGGCTCGGGCAGCGCCCGGCAGCGCCGTGCTGGTGCTGGCTGACGGCTATCCGCGGCAGCCGACGGCGCTCGCGCCGGAGACGTATGCGGCGGCAGCGGCGAAGGGCGTGCGGCTGTTCGTCGAGTTTCCCGCCCAACTCCCAGGCGTCGCGGTGGGCGAAGTGCGCCGGGCCACGATGGAAAACGTCGTGGTGACCTCGGCCAACCTGGGCTCGCAGCTGCGGGCCGGACAGCTGCTGGCGGTGCATGACTGCCACCATGTGGTCGTGGCCGCGCCGGAGCCGATGCTGGTCGTGGCGAAGGTGGCGGGATTCGACACCGCCGTGTTCGGGCTGACGGGGACCACGCCGCGCCCGATCCTGTTTGCGCAGGGGGAACACCTCCTTGTTTCGACCACGAAGCTCAGCCAATTCGTGACGGCCCGCTACGGCCCGCCCGAGGCGATGCGGGCCCTGTGGGCGTTCATCTTCCGCTGGCTGCAGACGCAGGCCGAACCGCCGGCGCTGACCTGGGTGCCGACCGTCCGCCCGACCTACGGGCGCGGCGCGGCACTGCCGCCGGACGCCCGGCGCCGGGCCATCCGCCGCGGCATCGACTGGCACACCACGGCGCACATGCTGCTGAGCGCCGCCGGCCGGGAGGAATACGACGCCCTGCGCGCGTCGGGTCGCGTGGACCCGGCGAATCCCGTGGGACCGGCGCCAGACGGGCGCTGGGCAGCGGGCGACGGGAGTTTCGGCGTGCTGGAGGGCGTCAACTCGCGCGTGGCGTGCGACGGCACGCAGCCGATCCGCTGGAACCTGCGGTGCGACTCCAACGGCGAGAGCGCGCTGGCGTTCGCGCTGCGCTGGCGGCTCGACGGCGATCTGCGCAGCCGGACGGTGGCGGCGAACCTGGTCGACTGGGTTTACGGCGCCTCGGGCATGTTTCAGACCGACCCGGCGAAGGCGAACTACGGGCTCGTGCACTGGGCGCCGGACAACGGCCAGGCGCTGTATCAGGACAACGACGTGAAGGTCATCCTCGGGGCCATCGGCACCGCGGCGGTGCTCGGCAGCGATCGCTGGGACGACGCCGTGGTTCGGAACATCCTCGCGAACTTCCGCACAACGGGGTGCCGCGGATTTCGCGGCTGGCGGCTCGAGGGCCCGGAACTGCTCGCGGCCGGCTGGGAGAAATACTGGCGGACCGAGACGGTGCTGTGCCAGCCGCACTACGAGGCGTGGATGTGGGCGGCTTACCTCTGGCTGTACGACAAGACCCGTTACCGTCCGCTGCTCGAGCGCACGCGCCGCGGCGTGCGGACCATGATGGAGGCCTATCCGGACCGCTGGCGCTGGACCAACGGCATCCAGCAGGAACGCGGCCGCATGCTGCTCGCGCTGGCCTGGCTGGTGCGCAACGAGGACCGGCCCGAGTACCGCGCGTGGCTGCACCGGCTGGCCGACGACCTGGAGCGGGCGCAGGACGAGTGCGGGGCGATCCGCGAGGAGCTCGGCGACCTCGCGCAGGGCGACTTCCGTCCCTGCCGCTCGAACGAGGAATACGGCACCAACGAGGCGCCGTTGATCCAGCAGAACGGCGACCCGGTCGCGGATCTCCTCTACACGTGCAATTTCACGCTGCTCGGCCTGATCGAGGCGGGCGCCGCCACCGGCGACGCCCGGTTCGCGCGGTTGGCGGACCGCCTGGGCGATTTCCTCGTGCGCATCCAGGTCCGCAGCGAGGCGCACCCGGGACTCGATGGCGGCTGGTTCCGCGCGTTCGATTTCCGGCAGTGGGATTATTTTGGCTCGAACGGCGACGCCGGCTGGGGGGCGTGGGCGATTGAGGTCGGGTGGACGCAGGGGTGGATCCCGACCGGGCTCGCACTGCGCGAGCTGGGGACCTCCCTGTGGGACCTGAGCCACGGCAGCACCGTCGCGCGAAACTTCGACGCGATCCGACGCGAGATGCTCCCGGACGCCGTGGTGAGCGCCGAACCCGGGCCGTAATCAGCCGCCGGCCGCACGGAGCGGTCGCAGCCTTTCAGCCTTCAACCGCGTTCTTTCAACTCGAGTCAAACAAACCGCGCCAGCCGTGCGTCGACATCGTCGCGCAGGCGGTCGATGAAGCCACGGGTAAAGTCGCGGACGGAAAGTGCCGGGTCCTGCACGAGCGGGGTGAGGTCCATCGCCCACGTGATGCCCTGGTGGATATCGGTGGCGTGCGACGTGTGGTAGGTCGCGTGGGCGAGCCGCCGGCCGGCGGTCGCGAGATCGTAGCGCTTGCCGCCGCTGATCTGGGAGTCGAACACGCCGACGAGCGAGGCGGCGACGTTCGGGTAGGCGCTGACATCCAGCACCTGCTTGTCGGCGTCGGGGAGCCAGTCGAGGTCGCGCCAAACCTCGCAGCCGTAGACCCGCTTGGGCCGCAGCGTGGCCGGGAGCCGGCGCAGCGCGGCGAGGGCGTGGCCGAAGACGGCGACGTGGGTGTCGTGCTTGTCCGCGGGCTGGTGGAGATAGACGACCTCCGCGCTGGCGGTGGTGAAGATCCGGTCGAGGTCGGCGGCGACGTCGGCGTTGCGGGGATCCTTCACGGCGGAGCTGGGGTGGGCGAGCTGGAGCTGGACGGAGTATTCGCCGATGACGGCGGCCTTGCGCTGCTCTCGGACCCGGACGGCCTGCATGTCGGCGTCGGTGTAGCTGGCGTACAGGCCGGAGCGCGGGCTGCCGGCGCCGTTGGTCACGACGACGCCGGAGAACCAGCGGTCGCTGCGGCCGAAGCACGCGGCGATGCCGTGGTAGGCCATGATCTCGATGTCGTCCTGGTGGGCCGCGACGCAGAGGTGCGTCGTGCGCGCGAGGGCGGCCTCGGGCGAGAGCTTGGAGTCCGGCACGAAGATGTCGGCGGCGGGATGGGAGGTTTTCATGGCGATCAGGAGGATTTTGCGGCGGGCAGGCTGGCGGCGGCCACGGCCTGGCCATG
>DAOQKI010000199.1:0-3900 GCA_035334485.1 Opitutaceae bacterium | reverse complement strand
GGCGTTGCTGCTGGCCGCATAGCCGGTATCCGCGCGATACGTCTCCGCCGCCGAGTCCCTGAACCGCCCGAACACGGCCTGGTCGCCAAAGTCTGCCTCCTCTGGATCGTCCGGCCCGGTGCCGGTCGCCACGGTCGAAGGAACATATCCGAAGCGGCCATCCGCATTCAGCCGCGCGCTGCGAAGAAAGGCCTCCCAGGCGGCGGGATTGGTCGAGTTCACGTTGAAGGCGCCTTCCTGGAGCACCTTGCTGGCGAGCCATCCGTTGCGCGCCGCCGTCAGGGCCGACCCTTGCGCAGTCGGTTCGTCCGGAGCTCCGTCAAACCACACCTGCCCGGGAATCCGCAGCGCGGGGAGCTCAGCCACGGTGTCGTCCAAGTCCGCGGCGGACCAACCCGAGGTGCAGTAACGATCAAAGAGCTCGTTCCACCCACCAGCGGCGCCCCACGAGTTGCCCACCGCGAAAGGTCGGACGCCCGGCAAGGCGAGGTGCTGCAGGTCTCCGATCGATTGGAGCGGCGCTCTGGGTAGTTCAAACACCGGGACATCCTCGTTGTACGACTGGCCGGTCGTGCTGCTCGCGCTCGCCGGCAGCGCCCGGTCGAGCAGACGATCGGGAAACGAGATGGCCGTGTAGTTCGGATAGAGTTCCGGGTGCGGCCCGCTGGACGGGGTCGCAAAGGCCTCACCGCCCACCACGGGCTCGCGCGGATCCCGGCCGGCCGTGGTGAGCCACGCATCCGGGTTGCCCGGCGTGTCGGTGCTCTCCGCCCAATGGAATACATAGGTCACTTGGTAGGTGCCTCCACTCAGCGGCGCCGATGGCGTGATGAAGGCGTCGAACGCCGGACTGGAAAAAGTCCGCAGCAATTCCGGCTCCCCGGTGGCGGAGCGACGGTAAAGCCGAAGCTCCAGCTGAGCCGCCGCGCCAACCAGATGGGACGCCGCGCCCGGGGGCCAGGAACTGCCAGCCAGCGCGCGTTGCACTCCCTGCCCCGATGCGGTCGTCAGCGCGCGCGTGTAGAAAACGCTCTCAAAGCCGTTCGCGGGCGGGGGCTCGGCTTTGTTCAGGTTCTCCTTCGCCGCCCACGTATGGACGCGGCCGGGAAACCATGACTGACGGTCGGGACGACCATCCGGCACCCAGGGCAGCTGGAAGCGCAGCGGCGTGCCCCACAGGTGGTCCAGCGCGAGCGGCCCGGCCTGCGCGCCGGTCGTGTCGTTCACCACGGTTACATCCGGCAAATGCGCCACCTCGAGGAAAAGGTCCTCCGGCACGAGCGCGCTGGTGTACGGATTCCAGAGCGAGACCAGCCAGCGGGCCCGCGCTTCCAACGGACGGCTGGGGCCTCCGCCGGACGGATCCGTCCGCACGTTGAACGAGAGGAGGAGGTACGAAACGACCGGGCTGATCCCGTGCGCCACGCCGCGATCCTCAATCAGCGGCGCGAAGCGATATCGCCGGCGCAGCGGGGCAGCGCCGTAGTCGGGCGAAATCCGTGGTGCGTCGGGATGAGCCGGGTCTTCCATCGAGGTTCGGGAGTCGGCCCAGGCCGAAAACGCTCGGCCCAGCTCCCCGGGTTGCGTCGAGAGGTCGCGCTTGAGTCCTCCGCGGACCGGGTCCGACAGCACCATGCGGTGACAGGCCGTCCAATCGTGGCCTCTTGCCCGGAGCGCGGCGCGGTCCAATCGACTCGCCGAACTTTGTGCCGGCAGGAATGCGAGCTGCTCGAGGTCGGCCACGCGGCCCAGCAAAGGCGCGTTTTCCGGATCACGCGGCTCCAGCAGCATGGTGCCGTTTTCATCGAGCGGCGCCGCCCCACCCGCCGTGGCTAGCGAGGCCTTCAGGCCTTCGTCTCCCGTCCACCAGGCGCAGGCGCCCATCTCTCTTCCATCAACGACGATGGCCTGCGTCGGCACCCGTACCGAGTTCGCGCCTGCTCCGGCGGCGTCGCTCATGACTTCGACCCTGCTTTGGGCCTCTGCCGCCGTTCCGCTCACGAGCCACACCAGCGGCGCGCCTCCTGCCTCCGCCGTGGACCAGACTCCGGTCCACCCTCGCGAGCCTTCGAGTCCGACGGCGTCGCCCGCGGCTGCCGTCGCCCGTTCGTCCCGGCCGGCGTAGCGCTGCAATTGGGCCAGCGCTGCGCGCATCGCCACGAGGGCATGCCGACGGGCCATCGCGTCAGCATCACCGAGCGCCTCGGTCTGGCTCTCCTGCCGCACGAGGAGGCCCAGCGTGAGCGCGAGCATCATCAGGAAGCCGAGCACCAGCACCACCAGCAGCAGGGCAAAGCCGTCGCTCCCCCGCGGATTTCCTGCACGCCGACTCATGCGCCGGCGCCGACGATCATCACTCGCCGGGTGATCACGACCGATCCGGACTCGACGGCCCGCCACCAATCCGCGGCCGACCGCCCCGGCGCGAGCGCGCCCACTGCAGTCGAACCCTGAAGTGTCAAGACCCTGATCATCAGCTCGACCTCCAACGGCCCCTGACGCTTACGCCGACCTTGCAGCGAGATTTCGCGCGCATCGGGCCCGACCGGAAAGACGAGCTGGTTACCGGCCACAATCCGCAGGCCGAAGTCGACCACGCCAGTTCCGATCACCCACTCGAGCGCCGAAGCGAGGTCACCGTCACCAGCAGGCTCCGTCGCATCGTCGGCGTCCGCATACTGCGCAGCACTCAAGTCAAAGCCGTCCTTGAACGCGACCTCCGGTTTCGTTTCCACGCGGCAGAGCACCGAGCGCGGTGCACCACCCGACCCGACGGGCAGTTGCGCGATGCGGTAGCTCACCACGACGGGAAGCGGTGTTTCGCCCTGCGAACCGAGAACCTCGTTCCTCGTCACCATCCGCAGCACCAGTGTACCGGGCCCAAATCGATCCGCGCCAACCGTCTCACCACCGAGCCGAATCGAAGACGCTCCGGGTGGTTCTCCGAGGTGGACCGTCAACCAGACGTCGCTCGGCTCGACCGGCCCGGCGCATTGGAGATCGCGCTCGACCTGATCCAGGATCCGTTGGCCCGCGTTGGTCGCCTCGGCCCGGCCGGCCGAACGCTCCCAGAGATCCGTCGCCCGAGTCGCAATCATCAGCACGGCGGCCACCAGGACCGCGGTAAGGGAGGCCGCGAGCAGCAGCTCGAGCAGGGTGAATCCTCGCGGTCTTGGGCGCGGCATGGGAAGACCAAGCGTCACACGCCGATCGCGACAACCAGCGTCAGCGCGCCGCCGGACGGACTGACCTCCCGGTACGGCCAACGCACCACGGCGGCGACAACGAGCACACCCTCACCGGGAGCAAATCTTAACGGGCCTTCCACCTGCTGCACCTCGAGCAAGAACAGACGTTCCCCGCTCGGTACACCCACGGCTGAATCTCCGGCGTCGCTCTCGCGTACCACGCGCAGGCCGTCGCGCGAGCCGACCAGGCGCATGGGCGCTTGTCCGCCTGCCGGGATCATTTCCGCCAAGGCGTTCAAGGCATCCTGGCCCGGACCGGCTCCAGTCGAATCCCGCAGGCGCCCCAGCTCGTGCCCCAACGGTCCATCCAGATGCGCGGCGGTCGCGCGCATTTCCCGTTTCGAGCGGGCCGAACCGACACTCGCGAGGACCCCGATGATCGCGGTGCCTCCGACCGCCAGGAGTGCCATGGCGACCAACACTTCGAGCAGGCTCAGGCCCGAGTTTGGGCCGAAGCCAATGTCAGCGACAGAGCGGCGATCGGTCATGACGGATTCGGGGCGAGCGTGTCGGCAACTGGAACCGTCACGCCATACCGGCTCACCCAGAGGCGAACCGTCGCCTGGGGATGCCGGAACTGCAGTCCCTGCGAATTCGCGACCGCGCCGCCGATCACTACTCCCGCGGAATCGACCGGCGAATCCGACCGACC
>DAOQKI010000198.1:0-3905 GCA_035334485.1 Opitutaceae bacterium | reverse complement strand
CGGATTCCGCCCTCGTGACAGACGCTAAGGCAGTTGTAGCAGGCGACGCAGCGGGAAGCGTCGATCGTGCCGGCGCGCACGTCGATGCACTGGGCGCGGCAGGCGCGCAAGCAGTCACCGCATTTCCGGCAGGCGGCCGGATCGAGCCGGAGGCGAAACGCGCTGTGCCGGGCAACCAGCCCCAGCACCGTGCCGACGGGACAGAACGTGTTGCAGTAGATCCGTCCCCGCCAGACCGCCAGACCGGTCGCCACGAGCAGTCCAAAGCCGGCCAAAGCCAGCACACCCCACGGCGCCCAGCCGGGCTCCACGCGATAAAGAAACTCCGCGCCCACCGGGCGCAGGATCAGGACCAGCGCGTTGTTGGCGGCCGCCACCAGCGGCCGCCCAAGCAGGACGACCGCCCGGGCAAAGCTGCTGTACGGGTCGACCACGGTCAGCGCGAGGCCCGCGCCTCCCGCGAAGATCCCCGCCACGGAAAGCCAGAGGAAGACCTGGCGCAGGGCCGTGCGAGCCGGGCGCGTCGGATAGCGCGGGCCCCGCCGACCGACCCGCTCGGCGAGGTGCGCCACGAGATCCTGCCAAATGCCCAGCGGGCAGATGGCCGCGCAGTAGATGCGTCCGGCGAACAGCGTGACGAGCAGGATGCCGATGCCGCCGAGCGCCAGCGAAGCACCCGCCGCCAGGCCCAGCCACGATGGGACGAACTGCACCGCTGCGATGCCGTGTCCAACCTCCGGCGGCATCGCCCCGCGGAAATCCAGCAGCGCGAGCGCCAGGACACCGAGCACGATCCCGGCGGCGGTGGCGCGCGCGACCTTCAACCCGGGGGCACGCATCGCGTCAGGCAAGACTGAGCCGTCGGATGTCGACCTGGGCCAGGTCCATCGTCCCGAGCTTCATTTCCGCGCCGATCCGGATGTGCCCGATCTTCGCGGGATCCAGCCCGAGCATCCGGGCGGCGGCCGCGTCGAGTACCACGGGGTCGGTGCTGGCCATCAACGAGCGCATTTCGACGACGTCGGCGGTGGTCTTCCCGCGCGGCCCGTTGCGGACCATCGGATGGTAGGCGTCGAGGATGTTGAGCGTCGGCAGGCGGAGCGTGAGGAAGTCGGCGATCGACTGCTGCAGGTCGTTCTGGTGGTAGAAGCGCCGGTCAAGCACCGCGCCCATCAGGTTCTTCATGGCCGCGGTCATGCCCGCGCCGCTGTGGTGCTTGAGCACCGGGACGTTGAACAGGACGTCGCTGTCGAGCACGAGCGAGTGGACCAGCGCGCGCCGGAGACTGCGGCCGCGGGGCAGTTCCACCTCGCGGTAGAGCGTCTCGTCCTGGCCGCTGACGACGTGCGCCCCGGCCGCGCGCGCGGCGGCGGCGATGCCGCTGTGCTCGTAGGTCAGCTGCCACTGGTCGCAGGTGTGGTCGAAGACGCTCACCGACTTGGCGCCGGCCTCGAGGCAACGCCGGACGAGATGGCCGACGAGTTCGGGATGCGTGTTGGCGCCGCGCTCGGGCGGGGCGTCCCAGCCGATGTTGGGCTTCACACAGACAGTCTGGCCCGGGCGGACGAACGCCCCGATGCCGCCCAGTTCGGCGAGGGCGCGATCGAGCATCGCGGCGCGCGATCCGTCGCGCACGGCCACGAGGATCGGGCGCGGTGTCGCAGCGGCGGGCTCGGCGGCCGACAGGCGGGTCCAGCGGGAGAGCGACAGCGCGGCGCCGAGGGTGAGGCCGGCCTTGAGGAATTCACGGCGGGAGTTCATGGCAAAAACGTTGAACCAACCTCCGGTCGAATGACGGGCGCAGCCACCCTACCGCATCCCCCCGCCCCGCGCCCCGCATCCGTTGCGAAACATGCGCCACCCATTGCCGGCTGCCCAGGCCGTCGCTTTTGCCTGTGCGCCGACGGAGGGGGCCGCCAAGATCGGCCGCGATGAAGGCGCGCCCCTCTCCTGCCCCGTTGCCCGCGGCCGACCCGACCGGCCAACTTGAACTCGCGAACGACCATCTGGTCTGGCGATTCCGCTGGCAGGACGGCGTCCCCGGCGGAGGCGCGCTGGTCAACCGGCTCACCGGCCGGACCACTCCGCTCGACGGCGCGGTCGAGCTCACGCTGGTGTTCTCGGCGTCTCTCGACCAGGTCGCCGAGCCGTTCACGCGCGTGACGGATTTCGCCGTCACCGGCCTGCGGGCGCGCGGGCGGCAGGCGGCGGTAGTGGGACTGCGCAGTCCGTCGACCGGCCACGAGGCGCACCTGCACCTGGAACTCGACGGCCCAACGCGGCGGAAATGGATCGAGTTCGAGAACCGCAGCGGTCGCGAACTCCTGCTCCTCGACGTCGAGCTCGACGACTTCCCGTACTCCGGCGCGATCACGGACGGCGGCGCGGGTCAGCCGCTCTTCCTCGACGGCGAGGCATTCGCCGCCGTGGAGCATCCGTCGGGCGAGAACCTCGGCGCCGAGGGCCGCGTGCGGCTGCTCCACCACCCGGGACGCCGGCTCGCGCCGGGCGCGAAGTTCCGCAGCCACGTCGCGCTGGTGAGCGTCGCGGCGGCCGGGGCGGCGCGGGATGACTTTCTCGCGTACCTCGAGTCCCGCGCGCAACCCCGGCCCGGCATGATCGGCATCTACACGCCGTTCGGGATCAACAACCAGTGGGGCGCATGCCCGACCCTCGACGATGAGCAGACCCTGGAAGTACTCGGTCACCTAGGTGAACTGAAGCGGCGGGGCGTGACCTTTGACTACTTCACGCTCGATACCGGCTGGAACGACGCCGCGTCGGACCTCACGCGGTTCAAGCCCACGGCGTTTCCGCACGGGCCCGACGCCGTGATCCGCCGGGTGCGCGCGCTACGGATGAAGTTCGGCCTGTGGTTCGCGACGAGCTGGGGCCTGCAGTCCTGCTGGGATTATCCCGAGGCCTTCGCGGACGGCCTGCCGCCCACGCAGCTCTACCGCGAGGGCTACCCGCTGGGTGCGGACGGGCTCACCTTCTGCATGGGCGAGCGCCGCTACCAGGACATCCTCGCCCGGGCGGTGCTGCATCACGTGAAGAAGAACGGCGTGCGTTTCCTCAAGTTCGACGGCGGCTCCTACGCGTGCGACCACGCGGGTCACGGCCACCTCCCGGGCAAATACTCCACCGAGGCGATGCACGAGTGGCTGATCGACCTCGCGCGCCGGGCCCGCGCGATCGCGCCCGACGTGTTCATCATGTGGTACTGGGGCCTGCGTTCGCCGTTCTGGGTGCTGCACGGCGACGCGATCTTCGAGTCGGGCCTCTTCATGGAGGGATCCGGCACCAGCTCCACCCCCACCCTGTACTACCGTGACTCGGTCACGCTCGCGCAGGACCAGAATGCGGTCCACGCCCGGAACATCCCGCCGCGCCTCAAGGACAGCCTCGGCGTGTGGCTGTCGGACACGCGCTGGGGAAATTTCATGGGCGGCGAGCGCTGGCGCGAGAGCCTCGTCATGGACCTCGGGCGCGGCAGCCGGCTGTTTCCCAACCTGTGGGGCAACCTGCGCCACCTGACCGACGACGACGTGAAGTTCCTCGCATGGATCACACGGTATGCGCGCGACCACGCCGACCTGTTCCACCGGCGCCGGCCCGTCGGCGGCGACCCGTTCCGCAACCACGCCTACGGCTACGCGCACGGGCGCGGCACGCGGGCCGCGGTGTTCCTGCACAACGCGCATTTCGCCGCGCGGCCGGTCACGCTCCGGCTCGACGACAGCCTCGGCCTGGCCGCGACCCCCGCGACGCGTTTCCACGTGACCACGCTGTTCCCCGAGCGGCGCGAGGTGCGTCCGGGCCGACGGCGCGAGTGGCAGGCCGGCGACACGCTGGAACTCTGGCTCCGCCCGTTCGAGACGCTGATGCTCGAGGTCGCGCCGGCC
>DAOQKI010000197.1:0-3948 GCA_035334485.1 Opitutaceae bacterium | reverse complement strand
GGCGCCGACCCGCGGGCGCCGCCGGCCGCGAAGGCCGCCGCGCGCTCCTCCTGCTCGATCTGGAAATAGACCTTGGTGGCCTCGGCGGACGGGCCCTGGAACACCTTGGCGCCGCGCCGGAGGACGAGGGTCTGCCGGCAGAAATGCTGGACGGAGCCGAGATCGTGCGACGCGAGGACGATGCACACGCCGCGGTCGAGCAGCTGCTGCATGCGCTCGAAGCACCGCTGCTGGAAGAACACGTCGCCGACGGAAAGGGCCTCGTCGACGATCAGGACCTGCGGCTCCACGGCGGTCTGCACCGCGAACGCGAGGCGGACGAACATGCCGCTGGAGTAGGTCTTGACCGGCTGCTCGATGAAATCGCCGATGTCCGCGAACGCCGCGATCTCGTCGAAGCGCGCGTCGATCTCGTGGCGGGTCAGGCCGAGCACGGCGCCGCTGAGGTAGACATTCTCGCGGCCGGTGAACTCGGGGTTGAAGCCGCTGCCGAGTTCCAGCAGCGCGGCCACGCGGCCGTCGACCTGCACCGAGCCCTCGGTGGGCTGGAGCGTGCCGGCGATGATCTGGAGGAGGGTGGACTTGCCGGAGCCGTTGCGCCCGATGATGCCGACGCTCTCGCCACGCGGCAGCTCGAACGAGATGTCGCGCAGCGCCCAGAAGTCGCGGTACCCGGCCTGGGCGCGGGCCTGGAGCCAGCCCCGGACGGGCAGGCGCGACGGAAACAGGCGGCCGAGCTGGTCCTGCGCGGGCGAGAGCAGGCGCGAGGCCGGGCTCTCCCAGATGCGGTAGGCCTTGCTGATCTGGCGGACGGAGATGGCGGGTCCCGCGCTCATGCAGCTCAGAGGATCATCCCGGTGGCCACCGTGGTGTTGGTGGCGGCGTCGACAAGGAGGATGCCGCCGGTCTGGCGGTTCTTCTTGTAGCTGTCGAACGCGACGGGATCGGTGGTGCGGAGGGTCACGCGCGCGAGGTCGTTCATCGCGAGCGGCGCCTGGTCCTCGAACCGGTGAAGGGTGTTGATGTCGACCTTGTAGAGGACGCTGCGCAGCTCGCAGGCGGTATCGAGGGAAGTGTGGCGGAGACGGTAGCCGTGGGACGGCTGGTACGGCTGCTCCGAAAGCCAGCAGAGCATCACCTCGAACTCGCGGGCAATCGTCGGGCGATTGTGGGCCCGGGCCAGCATGGCGCCGCGGCCGAGCGGGAGCGGCGGGTCGAGCTCCAGCGCGACGGACATCGGCGGGTAGGCCTCGGTGATCGGGCCGGACGGGCCGTGGATGGCGCGGACCTTGGTCGCCTGGCCCGAGACCGCGTCCACGACCTCGTCGCCGGCGCGGAAGATGCCGCTGGCCACCTGGCCAGCGTAGAGACGGTGGGCGGTGGGCGGTGGGACCGTGGACAGTGGACGGTGGGCGGTGGACGGTGGGACTTCCACTGGTCCGGCGAGGACGGTCTGGATGGGGAAGCGGGCGTCGACGTAGTTGGCGTCGTTGCGGACGTAGACGGACTCGAGGGTGTAGAGGAGGGGCGTGCCGTGGTACCACGGAATGCGGGTGGATTTCTCGACGACATTGTCGCCGTGGAGGGCGGAAATCGGGATGAACTGGATGTCGGCGGCGTCGAGGCGCTCGGCGTAGTCCATGAACTGCTGGCGGACGCGCTCGAAAGCAGCCTCCTCGAAATTCACGAGGTCCATCTTGTTGACGAGCACGATGAGGTGCTTGATGCGGAGGAGGGTGGTGATGAACGCGTGGCGGCAGGTCTGCGGCATCACGCCGTGGCGGACATCGATGAGCAGCATGGCGAGCTGGGCGGAGGAGGCGCCGGTGACCATGTTGCGGGTGAACTCGAAGTGGCCGGGGCAGTCGGCCATGATGAACTTCCGCCGGGGCGTGGCGAAGTAGCGGTAGGCGACGTCGATGGTGATGCCCTGTTCGCGCTCGGCGCGGAGCCCGTCGGTGAGGAGGGCGAGGTTGGCCGCAGGATCGCCGCGCTGGACGCTGGCCCGCTCGACCGCATCCCACTGGTCCTCAAAGATGGACTTGGTGTCGTACAGCAGCCGCCCAATGAGCGTGCTCTTCCCGTCATCGACATTGCCGCAGGTGATCAGACGTAGGAGATCCATGAGACGGTGGACAGTGGGCGGTGGGCGGTGGACTGGAAGGGGCTGACGGTGGGACGGGATTTCGGGAGTAGTAGAAGGTGGGCGTTTGGCTTGGCGTGGTAAATGGAAAATATTTGCTGGGAACAGGTCCGGGAATCCGGGGTGTCTGGTGGGACGTGGAAAATGCGAACCCCCGGGTCGACAGTTTCGACCAGCTCAAGGTCTATCAAGCCGCGTGTCGGCTGGAGGCGGCCGTATTTGATCACTCAAAGGGCTGGCCGCGGGAGGAGATCTTCGCGCTCACCAGTCAGATTCGGCGCTCGTCGCGCTCGGTCGGGGCCAACCTGGCCGAAGCTTGGGCGAAACGGAGATACCCTGCGCACTTCCTCAGCAAGCTGACCGATGCCGACGCGGAACTGCAGGAGACCTTGCATTGGCTGATGCGGGCCCAGGCCTACGGGTACCTGTCCGGGGAGCAGTTCACCGCCTTGCAGGGAAACGCCAGAGAAGTGGGCCGCTCCCTGGGTGCGATGATGCAGTCGCGTCACCGCTGGTCGTCACCGGCCTAGCACCCGCGGCTCACCGTCCACCGCTTCGCGCAGCGAAACCGTGAAACGCAGCGGCTATTCTTGAGCTTGGCTCAAAAATAGCCGCTGCGTTTCCGGTCTTCCATCGCCGTGTCCGAGCGGCGGTCGTCGTAGCGGGTGCCGCGCTCGGTCTGGCGCGCGGCGGCCACTTCGGCGATGATCTCGCGCAATGTCGCCGCGCTCGACCGCACCGCGCCCGTGCAGGTCATGTCGCCCACCGTCCGGAATCGCACCCGCTCCCGCGCCGCCGTCTCGCCGGGCTGCGGCGCGAGGAACGGGGAGGCCGCCAGCAGCGTGCCGTGACGCAGGAAGACGTCGCGCTCATGGGCGAAATACAGCGAGGGCAGGGGCAGCTGCTCCCGCTCGATGTACGCCCACACGTCGAGCTCCGTCCAGTTGCTGAGCGGGAAGACCCGGAAATGCTCCCCGTCGTTCTTCCGCCCGTTGTACAGGCTCCACAGCTCCGGCCGCTGGTGGCGCGGGTCCCAGCGGCCCGCGCGGTCGCGGTGCGAGAAGATCCGCTCCTTGGCGCGCGCCTTCTCCTCGTCGCGACGCGCCCCGCCCATCGCAGCGTCGAGCTTCAGCTCGGCGATGGCATCGAGGAGGGTGACGGTCTGCAGGACGTTGCGGCTGGCGTTGGGGCCGGTCTCCTCCTTGACGCGCCCCTGGTCGATGGAGTCCTGGACGCGCCGCACGATGAGCTGGAACCCGAAGTCGCGGGCGAAGCGGTCGCGGTACTCGAGGGTCTCGGGAAAATTGTGTCCCGTGTCGATGTGGAGCAGGGGAAACGGCGAGGCGGCGGGCGCGAAGGCCTTCCGGGCGACCGCGGCGAGCACGAGGGAGTCCTTGCCGCCGGAGAAGAGGATCGCGGCGCGGGGAAACTGGGCCGACGCCTCCCGCAGGATGTGGATCGACTCGTGTTCCAGCGCGTCGAGGTGGTCGAGACTGTAGTGCATGGCGGCGCGGGTGGCGTAAAAGGGGCGCGATCTTGGCGGGCTCGGCGCCGTCTGTACAAGCGGATTGTCCAGCGGCTCCCGTCCCGGTATGCAATTTAGCTTGTTATGGCCGGACGCGGGAATTTCGTTGCCGCTTCCGCGCAGTCAGCGGCCCGGCTCCGCGTCTTCCTCTCCCTCACGTGCAGAACAATCTTCCCAACTGGGCCCTTTTGACCGGCACGGCCGCCGAGCAATGGCAGCGCGCCATCGCCGCGGCCCGGCCGGGCCAGCACGTGCTCGTGGCCACCTGCGTGGGCGGCGG
>DAOQKI010000196.1:0-4035 GCA_035334485.1 Opitutaceae bacterium | reverse complement strand
CCGGCAGCGGCTCGACGCGGCGCGGCAGGCGCTGCGGCAGCCGGAGTCACGCGTGACGCATGTCGCCCTGCGCTACGGCTTCAGCTCCTCGCAGCATTTCAGCACCGCGTTCCGCCGCGCCTTCGGCCTGACCCCGCGAGCGTGGCGGGAAGGACGATGATGCCTCGCCTGGGGAGGAAGCGATCGAACGCCGAACGCCGGACGTCGAACGCCGCACGCCGAAGTGGAATTTCAGCGATTGGAATGTTTGGGCAGTCAATCCGCGCTGACGGATTCGAAGTGCTCAAATCCCTTCGGCGTTGGCCGTCCGGCGTTCGACGTTCGGCGTTCGCTCGGGCCCCCCGGCCCGAGCCTCCCCTTATTTCCCGGCCTTGAATCCGCTGGCCAGCAGCGTCTCGAAATGGGGTTCGTTGGCTTCCTTGGCCACGGCGGTGACTTCGACCTTGGTGAAGCCGGCGCGCTTGAGGAAATTGTGCAGGGCGCTCTCCTTGAAGCCGAGCCAGACGTCGGCGTAGAGCTCGCGGGCCTTCTCGAAGGTGTGCTCGTTCAGGTCGAGCACGAGGATCTGGCCGCCCGGGCGGAGAATGCGGAACGCCTCGTTCACGGCGGCCTGCGGGTGCCGGGCGTGGTGGAGGGCCTGGGACAGGATGGCGAGGTCGACGGACTTGTCAGGCAGCGGGACCGCCTCGATGTCGCCGTGCTTGTAGGCGAGGTTGGCGAGGCCGTTGCGCTGGGCGAGCTCGGTGCCGACCTCGACCATCTTGACGGAGTTGTCGATGCACCAGACCTGCTTGGCGCGGTGGGCCAGGAGCTGGGACACGAGGCCCTCGCCGGCGCCGAGGTCGGCGATCGTGATGGCGGGAGTGAGCCGCAGGGCAAGGTGGCCGAGCGCCTCCCACGAGCGGCCCGGGCAGTAGTGCTTCCCGAGGCGGCCGGCGATGAGGTTGAAATACTGCTCCTGCGTCCGCCGCCGCTTCTGGAGGATGCGGTCGAGATTGTCGCGGTCGTCGGCCAGCGCCGGCAGGTCCGTCACGGCGTCGATGGCGGCGCGCAGCAGCGCGACCTGCTTCGGCGGGAGGTTGGCGCGCAGCGAATAGAACGCCTTCTTGCCCTCGCGGCGGTCGGTGACGAGGCCGGCCTGGCGAAGGAGGGCGAGCTGGGACGAGATGCGCGACTGGCCCATGCCGAGGATCTCCTGCAGCTCGGCGACCGACAGCTCCTCGCGCAGCACGAGGGCAAGGAGCCGCAGCCGGGTCGGATCCGACAGGATCTTGAGCAGCTCCCAGGAGGCGTTCACGCGGCGCGGACTATTTGTTGGTTGCTCGGCGACGTCAATGGCCGGTCGGGCGTCGCCGGCTGGACCATTCCGGAATCCGGATTTCGGAATCCGGAATGGTTCATCCTCACGCCACCGTGTCGGCGTAGCGCGCGATGCTGACGATCGCGTACGTCTCCTCGGCGTTGCCGGTGCGGACCGTGACGGATTCGCCGGGCTTCTTGCCGAGCAGGGCGGCGCCGAGGGCGGTCTTGTAGGAGATGACGTGGTTGATCGGGTCGCCGTCCCAGGCGCCGAGGATCGTGTACTTGGTGAGGTGGCCGGTGGCGGCGCTCTTCACCTCGACGATGGCGCCGGCGGAGACCTGGTCGGTGGTGGCGTCCTTGAAGTCGGTGACGCGGGCGCGGCCGAGCTCGCGCTCGAGATTGGTCTTCTGCGCCATGAGGACCTGCTGGTCCTGCTTGGCCATCTTGTACTCGGAGTTCTCCTTGAGGTCGCCGTGCTCGCGGGCGACGGCGATGGCGCGGGAATTCTCCGGGATCTTCTTGGCGACGATGGTCTCGTACTCCTCGCGCTTGCGCTCGTAGCTGGACTTCGAGACGAGGAGCTGCTCCTCGCGGCTCTCGGCGTCGGCGGCGACGAGGGACTGGATCTTCGGGAAGATCTTGATGAAGCGGGCGAGCAGCGACTTCTTCGTCAGCTCCTCGAAGCCCTGGTTGAGCATGAGGGTGTTGGCGAGGTCGCGGGCGGTCTCCGGGTCGGCGGTCGAGAGGAGGTCGGCGATGAGGTCGGTGTCCTCGCTCAGGATGTCGGCCAGCGGGATGCGGCGGGCGGACGAGGCCTGGAGGGCCTCGTAGTCGATCGCGAAGAAGATCGCGCTGAGCAGGCGCGGCGTGATCAGGTCGTTGAGCAGCTTGGCGAATTTCTTCGAGTGGCGGTTCTTGACGATCCAGAGGAGGACCGGCGCGCGGAGGTTCTGCTCGGTCTGCCAGCGGCGGAGCGCGGCGGCGAGGTCCTCGGCGTGGCCGTTCTCGACGAGGAAGTTGATGCACTCGGTCGTGAACTTGCCCTGCGAGGTCTTGAGCAGGTTGAAGATGATGTCCCGGTACTCGATCGGGTGGGTGTTCTTCACCAGCTCGAGGAACTGGCTCTGGAAGTGCACCGGGATCTTTTCGGCGATGCCGGGCAGGTCGCGGACATTGGCGATCAGGGCCGACTGGCTCGGCTCAAACGTCTCGGCCGAACCGGCGAGCTGCGCGAGGTTGTCACGGACCGCGGCGCCGTAGAGGCGCTCGGAGGCGTCAAGCTGGTTGCTGTCCTTCACCGCGTCGGCGATGGCCTTCAGGATGGCGGCGAGGTCGGTCTTGATCTCCTTCTTGCCGACGGTGGCGAACAGCTCCTCGGCGAGGGTGATGCGGCGGCGGGCCGAGCGGGTGGAGTGGAACTGCTCGAGGATTTCGTCCTCGGCGGACACCGGGGTCTCGCGGAGGATGTAGCACTCGGTCTTCTTCTCCGGGACGGAGATGCGCGGGTCCTTGGCGACGGCCTTCTTGGCCGAGGCCCACCACTTCTTGAACTTTTCCTCGCCGACGACCTGGGCGAGCGTGAGCTCGAGGTCGATGGCACTGGTCGCGTGGTTCGGATAGGCCTCCAGCGCCTCGGCGATGAGCTGGGCGGGATTCTCGGCGATCAGCTCGGCGATGCGCTTGGTGTCGGTCTCCTTGCGGACGAGGAGGTGCTTCGGCGGCAGGACGTCGAGGGTGTTGATGCAGAAGGCCGGGTCCATCGCGTGGGACTTCTTGCCCTTGAAGTCGATGATCAGCCGCTGCGCGGACTCGTCATAGGACTTGATCTGGCCAAACCCCCAGCTGCGGTGGATGCAGTACGCGCCCGCCTCCATGGTCTCCAATTTGGCTTTGGCCGCCTTGAGGGACGGGTTCTTGGCAATGAGCGCGGAAAGGGCGTCGGAATTCATGATTGCGAAAGTGATGGCCTGAACGGGAGAGTTGAGCGGATAATGAGCAAGCTTGTCAAACAGTGTGTCGAACTCGTTCATCATGAGTAATAACGTATCCTCCGGTGGTTCCGGAGCTTGGCCTGCCGCCGTGGGCCTGCTGGCCCGCTGGCTCGACCGGCGCGAACGCATCGACGAGCTGATTGACGGCCTCCCGCCCGGCCTGTCCGCCGCCGACCGCGCCCGGTGCCAGCACCTCGTGTTCGGGGTGGTGCGCCATTTCGGGCGTCTGGACGGGGCCCTGGGACGCCTGATCGCCCATCCGCCGCGATTCCCGACGCGGGCGGTGCTCCTGATGGCAGGCTTCGAGCTGATCGAGGCGGCCGGTGGTTCCGAGGAGGGACTGGTAGCCAAGATCGTCCACCATGCCGTCGAGCAGGCCAAGGCCGTCGCCAGTCCGGCCGAGGCGCGGCTCGTCAACGCCGTCGTCCGCAAGCTCGCCGGCGTCTTGGCCGCGCCGCCCCCGGCGAAACTCGCCCCGGCGGAGGTGCTGGCCGACTATTTCTCCCATCCCGACTGGCTCGTGCGCCGCTGGCTGGTCGACTTCGGGGCCGACGGTACGCGCCGTCTCCTTGAATGGAACCAGTGCCCCGCCAAGGTCTATGCCCGCTGGCGCGGCACCGGCTCGGCGCCGGAATTTCTCCAGCCGACGCCCTGGCCGGGTTTCCTTGAGGTCCCGTCCGGCAAATGGTCGCTGGTCGAGCCGCTGCTGAAGAGCGGACAGATCTACCTGCAGGATCCCGCG
>DAOQKI010000195.1:0-4075 GCA_035334485.1 Opitutaceae bacterium | reverse complement strand
CTCTCGCTCCCCCCCCTCATTCCCGCCGGTCGTCTCGAGGTGGATTACCTCGGGCGGCTGAATCGCGGCATCCAGCGGTCCTGGATGCAGGTTCTTCTTCGGCACCAAGCCTCCTCGTGGCCGCCGATCAGCCGGCCGGGCGCGGTTCTCCGCCGCTGGCGAGCGTGGTTCACCTACCGGGCCTGGCAGGGTCCCGCCGCGTGGATCCGCTGGCAGGGCGCGTGTGGTCATTTCGAGGGACGCGTCGAATGAGTTCCGTCCGGTCTGTCACCCACCGTCAGCTGACGCTCATCGTCGGGCTGACGCTGCTCCTGACCGTGACGGCCTTCGCCCCGCGCCTGTGGCTGATGCGCGGGCCGGTGCCCGGCTCCTACCAATGGTCGCGCGCCCTAGGGTACCTCGACCAGTGCGCGCAGCCGTTGCGCCCCGACGTCGAACTGGCGATGCGGTGGCGGCTCCTGCCGCCCGCCGTCGCCCACGTACTCATGCTGCCGGGACGCGTGCCGCTCGTCATCCCGTGGATCGGGGTGATCGCGTTGACGGCCTACGTCGCGGTCCTCTTCCGGCGACGTCTGGACGACCGCGACTTTGTCCTCGGCGGCACGCTCCTCGTCGCGACGACGTCGGCGGTCCTGGTGCCGGTCACGTGGCTCGGCGTCAACGACGCGTGGGCCTGGCTCGCGCTGCTGGCGGTGGCGTTTGGCCGCGGCCGCTGGACGGTGCCGCTCGCGTTGCTGCTGGGCCCCTGGATCGACGAGCGATTCCTGATCGCCCTCCCGCTGGCTTGGCTGACGCGACAGGCCGACAAGGGCGCAGACGGGACCCGGCTGCGGGACCTCGGCTGGATCCTGCCTTACCTGGTGATCCGTGGCGCGGTCACGCTGGCCACCGTGCACGGCGGCACCGCGGAAACGGCCTTCGTTGCCCGACAGACCGCCTACCTAGCCCACATGGCGGCCAACCTGCCGTTCGGCTGGTGGATGGGTCTGCGGGTGGCCTGGCTCCCGCTCGCGGCGGCGCTGGTACTCGCTCCCACGCAACTGCGAACGCGTTGGTTCGTGCTCCTCGGACTCACGCTCGTGGCCGGCTCGGTAACAGCCGCCGACGTCAGCCGCTCGATCGCGATGCTCCTGCCGGTGGTGCTGCTCGGCTGCTTCCAGTTCGCCCGCCAACGGCCCGACCTCGCGTCCCGCGCGCTGCTGCTGGCCGGGCTCGCCAACCTGCTCATCCCGGCCGCGCATGTCGTCGCAACCGAGATTGATCCAATTCATCCGCTCCCGGTAGAACTCCTCCGGTTGTGGCACGCGCAATGACCCTTCGTCTCCTCGCCCGCCGCCTCGGCCTCGGCCGGATCGCGCTGACCCTCTGGCACCAGCCGTTGGCGCGGATCCGCGACTCGTGGCGCAACGGCGGCCCCTGGGCCGAGCGCGAGACCGAGCGACAACGCCGGGAGATGGTCGCCGCGGCGGCCACGCTGCCGCCGCTGCCGGTGCGGGCGGGCGCGCCCCGCGTCACGCTGCATCTCCTCACCGGCCGCCGGTTCGGCTACCAGGCCGCCTTCTGCCTGCATTCGTTCGCCCGCCACGCCGACGTGAACCTCGCCGCGGAACTCTACGACGACGGCACGTGCGGCGACGACGTGGTCGCCCTGCTGGGCCGCCTGGGCCCGGACATCCGGTTTCACCCACTCGCCGAGCAGGAGGCGCGCTTGGAGGCGCTGCTCCCCGCCGCCCGTTTCCCGGCCCTCCGCGACCGGTGGCAGCATTACCCCAACATCCGGAAGCTCATCGCCCCGCATCTCGGCTCGAGCGGCTGGAAGCTAGTGATCGACTCCGACCTGCTGTTCTTCCGGCGGCCCGATTTTCTGCTGCAGTGGCTGCGCGAGCCCGACCGCCCCCTGCACGCCGTGGATTGCGAGGAGAGCTACGGTTACTCTCGCGAGCTGATGGCCGGCCTCGCCGGCGCACCCATTCCCCTACTCGTGAACGTCGGCCTCTGCGGCCTGCGTAGCGAGGACCTCGATTGGAATCGGATCGAGGCGTGGTGCGCCGAGCTGATCGCGCGGGAATCGACGAGCTATTACCTCGAGCAGGCCTTGGTCGCGATGCTCGTCGCCAGCGCACCCACCCGCGCGGTGGCCCCGGCGGGCGACTATGTCACCAAGCCGGACCGGGCCGAAGGGGCCCGGCCGACGGCGGTGATGCACCATTACGTGGCGGAGTCGAAACGCTCCTATTTCCGCGACAGCTGGAGACTGACAATCGCGCCATGACCGAGACCGCGAACTCCGGCCGGCCCCATCCGGCGATTCCCGCCGCCGTCGGGGTGATCGCCTTCGTCGGGGCGACACTGTTCGCCGCCCGCGGCGGCGTCCGGCTCGGCTTCGATTCCTACTACTACGTCGAGTACGCGAAGTCCTTCCGTCAGGCGCTGCCCGGCTCGTTTGGTTCGTCATGGCCGTTTGGCTGGCCGCTGCTCGGGTCGCTCGTGAGCCACCTCGGACTTTCCACCTACCACGCCCTCTTCGCCCTCGAGGTCGCCTGCATCGCAGTCCTTGCCGCGATCGCGGCGAAGGGACTGGACTGGGAACGCGCGGGGCGGGTCGCTTCCTTTCTTTTCTTGGGCGCTGCGTTCTCGACCGCGGGACTGGTGAGCTCGGCCGCGGCGGTATTCAGCGAGGTGCCGTTTTCCCTAGCACTCCTGCTTCTCGCCGCCGCTCTCGCCTCGAACTCGCGCTGGTCCGCGGTCGCGGCTGCCGGCTGCATGATCCTCGCGTTCGGCCTGCGCTACGCAGGGGCGCTGACGCCGTTGATCGCCCTGGCCTGGGTTTGGCACCGGCGCCGTTCCGAACCCGGTGCAAAGGTGACTCCCTTAGTGGCGGCCCTCGTCGCCTCCGCCGTGCTCATGGGCGGGTTGCTGTTGTGGAACCGCGAGGTCACGGGATATTTCACCGGTATTCCGCGCGCCCATCCCGCGGTGGCCACCTGGCCCGTCGTGTGGAGCGATTTCGGCTGGTCGTTGCCCAATCTGCTGGGCGGCTTCGGACTCTGCCGCTTCCTGGAATTCGAGAGCGCCGGGCGCCTCGTCGGGGGGCTTGTCCTGACGGCCGCGGTCATCCTAGGCGGCCTGCGGGGCTGCAGCCGGGGCCGCACGGCCCTCGTGCAGGCGTGCGGCGCCGTCGTGGCGACCTATGCCGTCGGGCTGATCGGGCTTCGCTGCGTCGGGCAGTTCGATGACCTCTACAATGCGCGGATGTTTGTCCCGCTGCTGGTCCCGCTGGCCCTGGTGACGGCCGACGCGGTTTCGCCGAGAATCCTGGCGGCCGTTGGCGTCGGACTGCTGGCCGCGAACTTCATTCTGGCTGGGCGTGGATTGAGCCGCGAAATCGGCGGCGACATTTCACCGGCGCTCGCGGTCGTCGCCGACACCTGCGCGCCGCACTGCGTTGCCGTCAACGACGCGGGCCTGACGTTGGCGGCCCGAGTGTCGTCGCCCGTGATCCGCGCAGTCGGCCTCGACTGGACCGCCCCCCGGCCCCAGGTCCGCTATCTGGTGCTGGTCGGCCGGCCCCGTGACCGGGACGGCACGCCGGGCGACGTCGCGCCGGAGTGGCGGGAGCTTGCCGTCAGACTGCTGGCCGGGGGACGCTACCGCGAGCGACTGCGGTTGCCGAACCTGATCGTCCTCGAGCAGACTCCGGTGCCCAACTAAACCGAAAGCCGTGCCTCCGCTGGTTTCCATCCTCATTCCCTGCCACAACGCCGCCCGCTGGCTGCGCCCGACCCTGGAGTCGGCCCTCGCGCAGGACTGGGACCAGTGCGAGATCATCGTCGTGGACGACGGCTCGACCGACGGCAGCACGGCCCTCGCGCTCGAGTTCGTGCCCCGCGGGGTCCGGGTCATCGCCCAGACGAACCAGGGGGCGAGCGCCGCCCGGAACCACGCGATCCGCGAGGCGCGCGGCGACTACTTCCAGTTCCTCGACGCCGACGACCTGCTTTCGCCCGGCAAAATCCGCGCGCAGCTCGCGCTACTGGCCCTGCGGCCGCCGGGCTCCGTGGCCACCTGCGGCTGG
>DAOQKI010000194.1:0-4188 GCA_035334485.1 Opitutaceae bacterium | reverse complement strand
GGCGGACGCGGTCCGGCCCGCGAGGCGGGCGAGTTCCTGGGCCGCGGTCTGCTCGACCGGATGGCCTTTGGCGGGATGGGTCACGCTGCGCAGCGACAGCGGGGCGGCAGGCGAAGAGGCGATGCTCATGAAAGGGGCACCACGCGAAAGAGGCTTAGCCGAAAACTCAAGCGCTGTCCCGCGGCGGCAATGATTATTTACCACCAAGCGTGACCGGCGACCAGCGCGCCGCGAGTTTCTGGCTGACCGACGGAGGGGGATCGGACAGGATCGGAGCAACGCCATGACCCCCACGCGCCGTGCCGAACTGATCCAGACTTATCGCGACGGGCTGCTGCTCGACGTGCTGCCTTTCTGGCTCCGACACGGCTGGGACCGCGAGCATGGCGGCGTGATGACGGGCGTGGACCGTGCCGGGCGCGTGGTGGAGACGGACAAGTCGCTCTGGTTTCAGGGCCGCGCGGCGTGGATGTACACCACCGCTTATCTCACGGCGGGGCGGCGGCCCGAGTGGCTGGAGTTCGCGACCTCGTGCCTCGAATTCATCCGGCGACACGGTCGCGCGGCGGACGGCAAGCTGTACTTCACCGTGACGCGCGAGGGCCGGCCCCTGCGGATGCGCCGCTACGTCTACAGCGAGTGCTTCGCGGCGATCGCGTTCGCGGCGCACGCGAAGGCGACGGGCGAGGCGCGCTCGGCGGAGGACGCGACGGCGGCGTGGGCGACGTACCTGCACCACACCTTCACGCCGGGCGTGATGCCGCCGAAGACGGACCCGGAGACGCGGCCCATGCAGGGCGTCGCGCCGCGCATGATCACGATGGTCACCGCGCAAGAGCTGCGGGCGCACCTGGGCGAGGTGCGGGTGGGCGGGTTGACGTGCACCGAGTGGATCGACCGCGCGATCGGCGAGATCGAGCGGTATTTCCTCAAGCCGGACCTGCAGGTGCTGCTGGAGATCGCGGGACCGAACGGCGAGTTCCTGGACCATTTCGACGGCCGACAGCTGAATCCCGGCCACGCGATCGAGGCGGCGTGGTTCATCCTGCACGAGGCCAAGCACCGCGGCCGCGATCCGCGGCTGATCCGGCTCGGCACCACGATCCTCGATTGGATGTGGGCCCGCGGCTGGGACCAAGAGCACGGCGGCATCCTGTACCACGTGGATGTGCTGGGCCGGCCGCTGCAGGAGTACTGGCACGACATGAAGTTCTGGTGGCCGCACAATGAGACCATCATCGCGACCCTGCTCGCGTGGCAGCTGACCGGCGACGCGAAGTACCTCGACTGGCACCGCCAGGTGCACGACTGGGCTTACGCGCATTTCCCGGACCGCGAGCACGGCGAGTGGTACGGCTACCTGCACCGCGACGGCAGCGTCTCGAGCCAGCTCAAGGGCGGCACTTGGAAGGGTCCATTCCACCTGCCCCGCATGCAGTGGTACTGCTGGCAGCTCCTCGCGGAGCAGGGCTGACCCGGGCGGTTCACAGGAGGCAACGGAGGGAACGGAGCGCAGCCACTGGTCCGGGGTGCCCAGGATTGCACTGGCCCACGCTGACCCGGTGTCGCGCCGCGCCTCGGCGGCTCTCCTCCGTTCCCTCCGTTGCCTCCTGTGCATCCGTCTTGGCTTTCGAAATTTCACGCCGCTTCGCCTTGCCAAGCGGTGCGGCGCGGGCCAACCCAGCACCTGCCCATGCGCGTCCTGCATTACCCCGAGTTTGACCGGCTGGAAATCCGCGATCTCGACGCGACGGCGCCCCGGCCCGACGAGGTGCGGCTGCGGGTTGCGGCCTGCGGGCTCTGCGGCAGCGAGCTCGAGACCTTCAAGAATCGCAGCCCGCGCCGCCAGCCGCCGCTGGTGATGGGCCACGAATTCTGCGGCGTGATCGACACGGTCGGGTCCGAGGTCCGCGACTGGCGTCCCGGCGCGAAGGTCGTGAGCAATTCCCTGGTGCCGTGCGGGCGGTGCGTCCGCTGCGAGCGCGGCGACACGCACCTGTGCGCCCACCGGCAGATCTTCGGCATGCACCGTCCCGGCGCTTTCGCCGAGTACGTCAACGTGCCGGCGCGCTGCCTGATCCCGTGGCCGGAGTCGCTCGCCGCCGAGGCGGCCGCGCTCGCGGAGCCGCTCGCCAACGGCATCCATGTCGCGAACCTCACGCGCCACCTGCCCGCGGCCACGGCGCTGGTCATCGGCGCGGGCCCGATTGGCCTTTTCTGCCAGCAGGCGCTGCAGGTGTTGCGCGGCGCGCGCGTGTGGGTCGCCGACCTCAGCCCGGAGCGGCTCGCCGTCGCCCGTCGGCTCGGCGCGGTCGAGGTCGTCAACCCGCGCACGCAGGACCCGGCGAAGCGGATGCTCGAGGTGACGGGCGGCGAAGGCGTCGACCTGGTCGTCGACGCGGTCGGCGCCGGCATCACGAAGCGCACCTCGCTCGAGGCGCTTCGCCCGGGCGGGGCCGCAGTCTGGATTGGGCTGCACGAGAACTCGGTCACCATTGATTCCTACGGCCTCACCCTCCCGGAGCGGCAGGTGCTCGGCACTTACGCCGCGACGATCGACGAGTTGAAGCACGCCCTCGACCTGATGGCGTCCGGGAAGGTCGACGCCCAGTCGTGGGTGCAGCGCTTCCCGCTCGCGGAGGGCGTCACCGCCTTCCAGCGGATGCTGGCGGCGCAGGGCGCCGACATAAAAGCCGTGCTCTGTCCCTAGCCCGCGGCGAAAGCTCGAAATTCTCCCCCGGCCACGCACGCTCCTGCTTTTACCCCGCACCCCATGAACACGTCCCCCTCCCGCGCCGCCCTCGCCAACCGCTTCCAGGGCAAGGTCGCCCTCGTCACCGGCGGCACCAACGGCATCGGCCACGCCATCGCGCTCGAGTTGCTGCGCGAAGGCGCGCAGGTCGCGGTGAGCGGCCTGCCGGCCGACGTCGAGGAGGGCCGCCGGGCGTTCGCGGCCGCGGGCTTCGCGCCGCTGATCATCGCCGGCGACCTCGAGCAGGAGGCGTTCGCGCGCCAGCTCGTGGCCGGGGTCCTGGCGAAATTCGGCCGCCTCGACTACCTGGTGAACAACGCGTTCTCATTCCTCGCGAAGGGCCTCGACGCCACGCGGGCGGACTTCGAGCGGTCGTTCAACGTCGGGCCCTTCGCCTTCGCGCAGCTCATCCAGCTCGTGGCCGAGCCCATGAAGCGGCAGGGCGGGGGCGCCGTGGTGAACGTCTCGAGCATTTCCTCGTGGGTCGCGCAGCCCAACCGCTGGACCTACAACACCGCGAAGGGCGCCGTGGCCCAGCTCACGCGCTGCGCCGCGCTCGACCTCGCGCCGTTCAAGATTCGCGTCAACAGCGTCAGCCCCGGCTGGACCTGGACCCGCGAGGTGGACAAGGCCGCCGGTGGCGACCGCGCGAAGTACGACCCGATCTGGGGCCAGTACCACATGCTCGCCCGGATGTGTCACCCGGTGGAGATCGCCGGCCCGGTGCTGTTCCTCCTGAGCGACGACGCGTCGTTCATCACGGGCACCGACCTGCCCGTCGACGGCGGCTACAACGGTCTCGGGCCGGAGGGCCTCGGCCAGACCACCAAGATCGCGGGCACGAAATAGCGCGCCGCCCGCGCCCTCCCTCTCATGTCCAAGCCCCGCGTTGTCATCACCGATCACGGATTCCCGAATCTTCGCCACGAAGAGTCGACCTTCGCCGCGGCCGGGGCCGACCTGGTGGTGGCGCAGTGCAAGACCCCGGACGAGGTGAGCGCCGCGGTGCGCGACGCCGACGCGATTCTCGTGCAGTGGGCGCCGGTGAACGCCGCGGTGATCGCCGGGCTGACCCGCTGCCGGGTCATCGTCCGCTACGGCATCGGCGTCGACAACGTCGACCTCGCCGCGGCCAAGGCGCGCGGCATCCCGGTCTGCAACGTGCCCGACTACGGCGTCAACGAGGTGGCCGAGCACGCCGTGTCGCTCGCGCTCGCGCTGGCGCGTCAGCTGCCGGCGATCGACCGCCGCCTGCGGTCCGGCACGTGGAAGATCACCCCCGACCGTCCCATGCCGGCACTGCGCGAGACGACGTTCGCGACCGCGGGCTTCGGCCGCATCGCGCGGACCGCGCACGAGATGATGCGCGGGTTCGGCGGCAAGCGCATTGCCTACGACCCGTACGTGCCGGCCGAGGCGATGGCCGCGGCCGGGGT
>DAOQKI010000193.1:0-4297 GCA_035334485.1 Opitutaceae bacterium | reverse complement strand
CATGATCAAGCGAACCGCCGTTGCCCTGGCGGGCACGGCCGCCTTCCGCCCTGCGGCGATCGCGGAGACCGCACCCGCGGATTCCCGCCTGCCGCTGGTGTTTATCGCCGACCTCTACCATCCGCCCCAGGATCCCGACGACCACATCGACCTCGCCACGCTCTGCGCCCTGCCGGAGTTCGACCTCCGCTGCGTGCTGCTGGACTGCTCGCGGAAGTTTCTGGTGCCGTCGCCCGAGGGCTGGGATGTGGCGCGCGACCCGGGCCTGATTCCCGTGGCGCAGCTGGCCTACCTGCTTGGCAGAACCATCCCGGCGGCGGTCGGGCCGAGCGAGCCGCTCAAGTCGCCGACAGACGCAGCCGAGGATCGGCCGCTCGCCGAGCAGGCCGCGATTCACCTCCTGCTGGACACCCTGCGGCAGAGCCCGGTGCCAGTGACCTTGGCGCTGACGGGATCGGCCCGGATCCTGGTGGCGGCGTTCAACCGCGACCCGCAGCTGGTGCGGGCGAAGACCCGGCGGGTGCTCCTCAACGCGGGCGCCACGGGCGGCCCGAAGCGCGAGTGGAACGTGATGCTCGACGCGGCGGCCTATGTCGGCCTGTGGCGCAGCGGTCTGCCGATCGACTGGTTCCCGTGCTCGACCGAGACCGGGGCGTTCAACCCGAGCCATGAGCGCGGCACGCATTGGCGCTCGACGCACGCCGAGCTTTTCCGCGGGATCGCGGCCCCGATCTCCGCGTGGTTCGCCTACGCCTTCGGCGCCAGCGGCCGCGGCGACATCGTGCACGCGCTCACCGAGGGCGCGTCGGGCGAGGCCGTGTGGAGCCATGCCTTGGTCGGACCACGGAACCTGTGGTCGACGATCTCCTTTGTCCTCGCCGCCGGCCGCCAGCTGGCGCGCACGCCCGAGGGCTGGCGGTTTGTCCCGGCAGGAGCGACGGCCGGACTGGAAGTTTGGCCGATGCGGCTCGACCCGATCACCGCGGCGGCCGACACCGTCGGCGGCATGACCTGGCAGGTGTCGCCCGGAGCCACGACGACCCGGGTCTTCGGTCGCGAGGTTCGAGGGGATTTCGGCGCGGCGATGACCGAGGCGCTCAACGCGCTGCTGCGCGGACTGCGGGCCTGAGCGCTCGGCGCAGGCGCCGCGCGCAGTCGAAGGTCACAAGTCGAAAGCCGAAGGCTGGCTACCCGCCTGCCTCCGACGTTCGACCTTCGACCTGCCGACCTTCGACGCCGCCGCGCGCGCGGCGGCCTAAGCATCATACGTCGCCCGGAGCTCGGCATCGGTTGCGCGGAGCCGGAGGGCGAGGGTGCGGGCGAGGCGGGCGAAGACCTTTACCCCTACGATGGGGTGGACCGGGGACATCTCGTCGAAGCGGCGGCGGGAGATCACGTAAAGCTCCACCGGAGTGGTGGCGACGGCGTTGGCGGAGCGCTGGCCGCGGTCGAGGAAGGCGATCTCGCCGAAGAAATTGCCGCGGCCGAAGGACGCGATGTTGTGGTAGGTGCCGCCGCGGAGCGGGAGCGACACCCGCACGATTCCGCTCCGGACCAGGTAGAGTTCGTCGGCGGCCTGGCCCGTGGTGAAGATGACCTCGCCCGTGGCGCAGCTCCGCTGGACCGTGCAGGACGCCAGCGCCTCGAGCGTGTGGTCCTGGTCGAACTCACGGCAGAGGTCGAATTCCGCGAGCTCGAGCGGCCGCTCCGCCCGGTTCCGGTCGGGCAGTTTCTCGTCAAGGATGCGGTCCTCCGTCCACTGCAGCGCGTCGTCGAGCGTGGCGAACCGGCGGGCCGCCTGGTTGCTGCCCAGCACGCCGACTTGGGCGATGTAATCCTGCAGGTCCCGCCGGGGCGGGAGCCGGCTGAACACCAGGCAGCCGCCGCGTTCCTGGAGCACGGTCTCGAACTGGCGGAAGAGGTGCGCCGCCGTGTAGTCCATTGCCGTGACCCGGCGGAGGTCGAGGATGAGGTAGCGGGCGGTCTTGAGCTCGCGCTCGAGCTCGTTGCGCAGCTGGTCGCAGGTGCCGAAGAATAGGCTGCCCTGCAGCTCGCAGACCACGGTCAGCGCGCCGTGCTCCTGCAGCACCGCCTGCTCGGCGGCGAGGCGATGCTGAGTTGAGGTGATCGCGCCGCCGGTCACCTTGCGGCGCACCACGGAGCCGTGGATCTGCTCGCGGATGAACAGCAGCATCGAGAGGCCCACGCCGGCGCCGGCCGCGGCGATCAGGTTGGCGGCGACCGCGACGATCACGACCGTGGCAATGACCGCGAAGTCGAGCATCGTGGCGCGCTGGCGAAGGAGACGGAACGAGTGCCAGTCGACCATCCGCACGGCGACGACGATCAGGATGCCGGCCAGCGCGGCCACGGGCACCCAGGCGATGAGGTGGCCGAGGACGAGGGCCGCGAGCAGCACGAACCCGGACTCGATCACGCCGGTGAGCCGCGTGCGGCCGCCGCTGTCGACGCTCACCAGCGTCGCGCCCATCATGCCCGCCCCGGGCATGCCGCCGAAGCAGGCGGACACCAGGTTGCCGGCGCCCTGTCCGAGCAGGGTGCGGTTGGAGTCGTGCCGGCTGCGCGTCAGCGTGTCCACCACGACGCAGGTCTTGAGCGTGTCGACGGAGAGCAGCACGGAGAGCGTGATCGCCGGCACGAGGAGCATGCGCAGGTCGGGCAGATGCAGGCCGCCGAGGGCCGGGAACACCGCGAGCAGCCCGGAGAACACGCCGCCGTCGCCACCGAGCGGGCCGATCACGAGTGCATTGCCCGTGACGAGCCGCAGCTCCGGTCGCACCAGCGCGAGGCCGAAATAGCCGACGAGGCCGGCGGCGAGACCGAGGATGGTGGCGGGCACGGCCTTGGTCAGGCGGGGACCGAGCAGCATGCCGCCGATCGTGATCGCGCCGACGACGAGCGCGGGCACCTGCCAGTGGGCGGGAACGAGCACCTCGGCCGCCTTCACGCCCAGGAACTTCGGCACCTGGCTGATGAAGATCAGCACGCCGACGCCGCTGAGGTAGCCCGACACCACCGGGTACGGGATGTACTTGATCAGCTTGCCGCCGCCGAGCAGCCCGTAGACGAGCTGGAGGGCGCCGGACAGCAGGGCGAGCAGCGAGAGCAACGCGATGACGCGCTCGGGCGGCATCGGCTCGCCGGGGGTGGCGAGCAGCCCGCCGGCCAGGGCGGCGAGCACGGCGCCGGCCGGGGCGCATGGCGCCGAGATCAGGCGCGACGCGCCGCCCACGATCGAGGCGACCAGACCCAGGATGATCGCGCCGATGATGCCCGTGCGGACGCCGTGGGCGACATAGCCGGGACCCAGGAGCGCGTAGACCGAGACGCCGTAGGCAATCGACGACGGCAGCGCGACCAGCATCGCGGCGAACCCGCCCCAGACCTCGCCGGCCCAGGCGGCGCGAGAGGACGAAGGGGGTGGAGCCGCAGGGGTCGGCATGGGGGGGAGGATGGCGTGACTCGGGACGGAATCAACCTTGCCGGATGGGCGGTGTCGCGGTTGATCCGCGCCGGCTAGAGCGCCGCTTCGAGCCGCTCGACGATGGTCTGGAGGATCTGGATCCGGGCGAAGCGCTTGTCATTACCGGCAACCAGCGTCCACGGCGCGAACTCCGTGCTCGTCTTGGCCACCATGTCCTCGACCGCCCGGAGGTAGTCGGGCCACTTGGCCCGGTTGCGCCAGTCCTCCTCGGTGATCTTGTACTGCTTGTACGCCACGGTCTCGCGCTCCTTGAAACGCCGGAGCTGCTCCTCGGGGCTGATGTGGAGCCAGAATTTGCCGAGGATCACCCCGTGGTCGACGAGCTGTTCCTCGAAATCGACGATCTCGCCGAAGGCGCGCCCCCACTGCTCGGGCTTCGCGAAACCCTCGACGCGCTCCACCAGCACGCGGCCGTACCACGAGCGGTCGAACAGGGTGCTCTGCCCGGCCCGCGGCAGGTGGCGCCAGAAGCGCCACAGGTAGTGCTGCGCGCGCTCCTCGTCGGTCGGCGCGGCAATGCCCACGACCCGGTAGAGGCGCGGATCCATCGCCTGCGTGACCCGGCGGATGGCGCTGCCCTTGCCGGCGGCGTCCCAGCCCTCGAACATGAGGACCATCGAGCGCTTCTTCTCGTGCGCCGCCCACGCCAGCTTGGCGAGCCGCGCCTGGTGGCGCTCGAGCGCCTTGGCGTATTCGGCCGGCGTGAGCTTCTGGGTGAGGTTGACCTGGCCCAGGACCGAGTCCGAGGCGCGCCGGGCGGGCGGACGCGGGGGCGTCGGCGCCGCGGCGGGC
>DAOQKI010000192.1:0-4301 GCA_035334485.1 Opitutaceae bacterium | reverse complement strand
CACCTCCTCAAGCTCGTGTCGAACCGCACCCTCGTCGAGGAGGCGGTCCGCCGGGTCGAGCGGGTTGTGCCGCACACCCACATCTTCGTGCTGACAAACACGGCGCAGCTGGAATCCACCCGCACCGCCCTCGCCGAGGTGCTCCCGCCGGACCAGATCATCGCCGAGCCGGCCAAGCGCGACACCGCCGCGGCCGCCGCGCTCGCCACCGGGCTCGTCCGGGCCCGCGATCCCCAGGCGGTGCTCGCCCTGCTGCCGGCCGACGCCTTCATCCGCGACTCCGCCACCTTCGCCGCGCAGCTGCGGGCCGGGATCAACCACGCCGCACACACGCGCTCGCTGCTCACGTTCGCCATCAAGCCCAAGTACCCGGCCACCAGCTTCGGCTACCTTGAGGTCGGCGACCTCGTCGCGGGCGGTCATGGCTTCCGCCAGGTCGTGCGCTTCGTCGAGAAGCCCGACTCCGCCACCGCCGCCAAGTACGTTGCCAGCGGCACCTTCGCCTGGAACGCCGGCATGTTCGTGTGGAGCGTGAACGCGTTCCTCGCCGAGGCCGAGCGCCACACGCCGATGCTCGCCAAGTTCATCAAGGAGTTCCCGGCCGGCGACCCCGCGCCCTACCTGGCGCAGCATTTCCCGACCCTCGAGCCCAAGACCTCCGTCGACTACGCGATCATGGAGAAGGCGCAGGCCGTCGAGACGATCCTCGCGGAATTCGACTGGGACGATGTCGGGCTCTGGACCGCGCTCCCGGCGCATCTCACCGCCGATGCCGCCGGCAACACCATCCGCGGCCATGTCGTGAGCGCGGGCGGTGCCGGCAACAACATCGCCGTCAGCAACGGCCGGATCATCGCGCTGGTCGGCGTCAGCGACCTCGTGGTGGTCGAGACCCCCGACGCCATCCTCGTCTGTCACAAGGAGAAGGTCGGCGACATCAAGCAGCTGATGCCGCACCTGCCGAAGGAAGTGCTGTAGCGCGCTGCGCGCGCAGGTAACAGGACGCAGGTAGAAAGTAGCAGGTCGGATCAGCGATCCGAGGAGGGGGAGGCCTGCCGTTCTCGATCCAGAGGACAAGGCCACCATCGGACTTTCGACCTGCGACCTTCGACTTTTGACGGAACAATCAGCAGCGGCCTCGGCCGCTGCTGATTGTTCCTCCAAGCCGCCCTTGCCACGCGCTTCGCGAGTTGTCTTTGCTTGGACAGGATGTCCTCTCCCACCCTCGCCGTTCAGCTGCGTTGCAACCACCTCGACCAGCCCCTCGGGGTTCATGACCCGGCGCCCCGGCTGAGCTGGCGACTCGCGACCGACGGTCGGCGCGGCGCCCGCCAGACCGCCTACCGCATCATCGTCTCCACCCAGCGTCACGGTCCCGCCAATCTCTGGGACAGCGGCCGCGTGCGCTCCGACGCCACCAGCCAGGTGGTCTATCGCGGCAAGCCCCTCGGCTCGCGGCAGCGCGCATGGTGGCGCGTCGAGGTCTGGGACGAGAAGAACCGCCGCAGCGAGAGCGCCGTGGCCTTCTGGGAGGCCGGCCTGCTCGCGCGCTCCGACTGGACTGCCACCTGGATCGGTGCCGCGCTCGCCGGCGGTCCCGAGACCGGCACCCACAGCCCGTACCTCCGCACGATTTTCAATGTCGGCAAGAAGGTCGCCTCCGCCCGCCTGTACGTCACCGCGCTCGGCCTCTACGAGTTCCACCTCAACGGCCACCGCGTCGGCGACGACGTCTTCACCCCCGGCTGGACCGAGTACAAGAAGCGCGTCCAGTACCAGGTCTACGACGTCACGAACCTCCTGCGTCCCGGCGCCAACGCCGCCGGCGCCATCCTCGGCGACGGCTGGTACTGCGGCCACATCGGCTGGCGCGACCGCAACTACTACGGCGAGCGGCCGAAGCTGCTCGCCCAGCTGGTCGTCACCCACGCCGACGGCTCGTCGCAGGTCGTGGCCACGGACGAGTCGTGGAAGACCTCCTTCGGCGCGATCGTCGAGTCCGACCTGATCAACGGCGAGACCCACGACGCCCGGCGCGAGTTGCACGGCTGGAACGAGCCGGTCTACGACGACAGCGCGTGGGTGCCCGTGACGCGGTTCGACGACCCCGGCATCGACCTCTCCCCGACCCTCGGCCGCTGCGTGCGCGTCACGCAGGAGCTGAAACCGATCGCGCCGCCGACTCGGCGCGACGAGTGGCCCGCCCCGGTGTGGATCTTCGACCTTGGCCAGAACATGGTCGGCCGGGTGCGCCTCCACGTGCGCGGTCCCGCGGGCCAGGTGCTCCGCCTGCGCTTCGGCGAGATGCTCAGCCCAGACGGTTCGCTCTACACCGAGAACCTCCGCGCGGCGCGGCAGACGGACCACTACATCCTGCGCGGCGACCCGCGGGGCGAGACCTGGGAGTCGAAGTTCACCTTCCACGGCTTCCGCTACGTCGAGCTCCGCGGCCAGCCGACGATCGAGGCGCTGCTGCCCGACGCCATCACCGGCATCGTGCTCCACAGCGACACTCCGCGCACCGGCACGTTCTCCTGCAGCGACCGGCTCGTGAACCAGCTCCAGAGCAACATCGACTGGGGCCAGCGCGGCAACTTCCTCGAGGTGCCCACCGACTGCCCGCAGCGCAACGAGCGCCTCGGCTGGATGGGCGACGCCCAGGTGTTCTGCCGCACCGCGGCGTGGAACCGCGACGTCGCGGCGTTCTTCAACAAGTGGCTCCGCGACATCTGCGACTCGCAGGGCGCCGAGGGCCAGATGCCGGCGGTGGCGCCCCACGTCGAGGGCATCGGCGACGACGGCGGCCCGGCCTGGGCCGACGCCGGCGTGATCTGCCCGTGGACGATGTACCTCTGCTACGGCGACAAGGCCCTGCTCGCCCGCCATTACGAGTCGTACACCCGGTTCATCGGCCACCTCGAGAAGTACGCCAAGGATCACATCCGCTCGCATCCCGACTCCAAGGTCTGGCACGGCTACGGCGACTGGCTCGCGCTCGACGGCAGCGGCAACGTCTTCGGCAACACGCCGAAGGATCTCATCGGCACCGCGATGTTCGCATACAGCGCCTCCATCGTGGCTAAGATGGCCCGCGTCCTCGGCAAGGTTGACGACGCCGCGCGCTACGAGCGCCTGACCGAACGGGTGCGCCGAGCCTACCAGCAGCGCTACCTCACTGGCGACGGCGTGGCCACCGGCCTCACCCAGACCAGCTACGTGCTCACCCTCGCGTTCGACCTCGCGCCCGAGAAGCTCCGCCCGAAGCTGCTCCACGAGCTGGTGCGGGACATCGAGGCGCGCGGCAACAAGCTCACCACCGGCTTCGTCGGCGCCTCGTACCTCCCGCTGGTGCTGACGCGTCTCGGCCGGACCGACCTCGCCTACAAGCTCCTCCACCAGAAGACCTGGCCGTCGTGGCTGTACGCCGTCACGCAGGGCGCGACGACGATCTGGGAGCGCTGGGATGGCTGGACGCAGGAGAAGGGTTTCCAGGACAAGGGCATGAACTCCTTCAACCACTATGCGTACGGCGCCATCGGCACGTGGCTGTACACGGTGGTGGCCGGCATCGACCTCGACCCGGCCGCGCCCGCCTACAAGCGCATCCTCCTGACCCCGCGCCCGGGTGGCGAGATCACCTCCGCCCGCGGTGAGCTGCACAGCGTCCACGGCCCGATCCTGAGCCAGTGGAAGCTGCGGCCCGGCCGCTTCGAATGGGAGGTCGTCGTGCCGCCCAACACCACCGCCACTGCGACCTTCCCCGTCCCGGCCGGCGCGCGCATCACCGAGGGCCGCAAGCCGCTCGCCCAATCCGCCGGCGTGTCCGGCGTCCGCGGCTCCCGCTGCACCCTCGCCGCCGGCCACTATAAGTTCACCGCTGACTGGAAAGCCTGACCATGAAGCGCCGCCGCCGCTGGAAGATCGCCGGGATCAACTTCGATTTCCGGCACATGGACCACCTGCTGCACCTCGCGCACGAGGCGCCGAACGCCGAGATCGTCGGCATCTGGCACCACGACGCGCGCGAGATGCAGGACGTGATCCACAATCTGCGGGTACCCGCCGACCGGGTGTTCACGGACTGGCGCGCGTGTCTCGAGCGGACCCGTCCCGACGTCGTGATCCTCTGCCCGGCCAGCGGCGTCCACGCCGACTGGGTCGAGCGCGTCGCGCCCTACGGCGCGCACCTGCTCGTCGAGAAGCCGTTCGCCGGCAACCTCCAGCAGGCGGATCGGATGATCGCCGCCGTGCGCCGCGCCCGGCGCCGCCTGGCGATCAACTGGCCGCTCGCCTGGTACCCG
>DAOQKI010000191.1:0-4336 GCA_035334485.1 Opitutaceae bacterium | reverse complement strand
CGCCAGAACGCGAAGCGCGCCTGGCGGCGGTGGCGGGTGGCGGCGGCGGCGACGCTGGCGGCGGAGTTCTTCTCCTCCTCCAGCATCGCGTAGAAGCGCTGGCGCAGCGCCGGGCTGGGCGGGGGCGTCGGCAGGGTGTCGAGCTCGGCCAGCGTCTGCGCGAGCGCGGAAAACTCGCGCTGGCAGTCGGGGCAGGAGGCGAGGTGGGCCCGCACTTCGGCGGTGGCGGCGCCGTCGAGCCGGCCGTCGAGCACCTCGGCAAAGCGGTCCTGGGCAGCGGTGCAGTTCATGAGAGTTTCTCCTTCTGGAGGTGGAAATAGAGGTCCCGGAGCTGCCGCAGCGCGCGGTGGGCGCGGACCTTGGCGGCGCCGGCGGAGCACTCGAGGATGGTGGCGATCTCGGCGAACGAGAGTTCCTGGAAGCGGGAGAGCAGCAGCACCTCGCGGTCGTCGCGGTCGAGGCGCGACAGCGCGCGGTGCAGCAGGGCGTGGTCGTCGCGCACCGTCGCGCGGTCGGCCGCGTGCGGCGCGTCGTCGGCGTGTTCCTGCAGGTCGGCCGGGTCGGTCGCCGCGGGCGTGGCCTGGTGACGGCGGAAATGGTCGGCGGCGCAGCGGCGGCCCAGGTGATACATCCACGCGGTGAAGCTGCCGTCGTCGCGGTAGGTGTGGCGGTACTTCAGCATCCGCTGGAAGACCGTCTGGGCAATGTCCTCGGCCGCGGTGCGGTGGCCCGTCAGCTTCACCAGGAATCCGAACAGCGGCCCGTGGTGGCGCTCGAACAGCTCGCCCAGCGCATCCAGGTCGCCGTCGCGGACGGCGAGCATGAGCTCGTGGTCGGAGGTGGGGTGGGGGGCGGTTTCCACGGCAGGCGCGGAGTTAACCACGGACAGACCCGAGGTGACACGAATATCTGGATAGGCGGCAAGCACGGCGGCGGCAACGGAACATGGCTGGATGAAGGGTAAAACCGGCCGGCCGGGGAATGGTTACAGGTTTTCTTGCCGTCCGGACCCGCGTAAGCCGCTGGCGCGGCGGAACCTGCCCGTGCCTGGCCGGCGACCGCCGCGAATTTGGCGTTCCAAGTCCCCGAATTGTGGCTAACACCTCCGGCCATGAACCGACGTGATTTCATTGTGCGCTCGTCGCTGCTCGCCTCGGCCGGCCTGCTGGCCCGCCCGTCCCTCTGGTCCCAGGTTGCCTCTCCCGGCGCTCCCGCGCCCGCGGCCCCGAAGCCGGCGCCGTTCACCGAATTTCGCCCGCTCCGTCGGGGCGCCGGCCTCTTCACCGGACGCGGCGGCACCATCGGCTGGCTGTCCACGCCGTCTACGCTCGTCGTCGTCGACACGCAGTTCCCCGACACCGCGGCGCTCTGCCTCGCCGGCCTGCCGGACCGCGGCCGGCGGACGCTCGACGCGGTGATCAACACGCACCACCACGCCGACCACACCGGCGGCAACGGCGTGTTCAAGACCGAGACCCGCACCATCGTCGCGCAGGCCAGCGTCCCGAAGCTCATGTTCGCCGCCGCCGAGCGGGCCGCGAAAGCCGACAAGCCCACGGCCGGCCCCGACCTCACCAAGCAGACTTTCCCGGACACCACTTTCACCGACGTCTGGCGTCGCGACTTCGGCGACGAGATCGTGACGGCGCAGTATTTCGGCCCGGCGCACACCGGCGGCGACGTGATCGTCGCCTTCGAGCGGGCCAACGTCGTCCACCTCGGCGACCTCGTGTTCAACCGGCTCTATCCCGTGATCGACCGCCCGGGCGGCTCCAACATCCGCGCCTGGATCGGCCGGCTCGAGGAGGCGGTGAAGACCTATCCCGCCGACGCGATCTACCTCTGCGGCCACGGCAGCAAGGCGTTCGGCGTCACCATCACGCGCGGCGAGATCCTGGTGATGCGCGACTACCTCTCGGCACTCCTCGAGCACGTCCAGCGGGAGATCGCCGCGGGCAGGACCAAGGAGCAGATCGCGACGCTGGAAAACCTCCCGGGTTTCCCCGACTTCCACGTCCCGCGCCCGAACCGCCTCGCGACCAACCTCGCCGCCGCCTGCGACGAGCTGACGAACGTCCCGGCCGTCTAGCGGCGCAGGTCGATCCTCGGGCCGTCGGGTTCGACCTGCACGGTCAGCAGGTCGAATTGCCAGACGTCATGGGCCTTCGTGGCCTCGACGTAGACCGTCGCGGAGGCCCGGGGTCCCTCCAGCGGGATCTCCAGCTGGGCCTGGCCGGAGTGCGAGGAGACGTGAATGTTGCCCTTCAGGAAGAACCCTTCCTTCACCGGGGTTCCGATCGCCGCCACCACCGCCGGCGACGCCTTGGCCCGCGCCACCGCGAGTTGGTAGACGTCGGACTGCCGCATCACCGCGATGATCACGCTGATGAAGCCGAAGACGACGAGCACGCCGGCCAGGCCAATCGCGGGCACGAACCACCGCCAATGGCGCGACAGCCAGGTGGGCGGCGGCAGGGTCGACGTTTGAGTCATGGCCGCTTGCTAGCCGAGCTGGCGGCGCGAATACACAGAAAAAACCAACGCGACCAAGCTGGGCCGGGCGGGCGAGGGCGGTTGAAGGTTGAAAGTCGTCGGTTGAAAGGCCCGAGCCGCGGGCCCGAGCTTTCAACGTTCAACTGCCCGCCTTCAACTGCGCGGCTCCGCCGCGCATCACCGCGAGCTCGAGCCCGGCGACGGTGATGGGATCCGCGGTGCCGTTCTCGAGGACGATCTCGTTCCAGCCGTCGCGGAGCAGCTCAACCGGGAACTCGTAGTTGTAGGCCACGTGATCCGGCGTGTGATGGGTGAAGGCGCCGCACGGGAAGAGCAGCCGGTCGGTCGGCGTGCGCTCGGCCCGCGGCCAGGAACCGTTCACCGACACGGGCAGGTCGCCGACCGGGTCGGTCTTCGGCTGCACCACCTGCACGACCAGCCGGAGATTCCGGTCGGACGGCTCCGCGCACATCGGCAGGCGGAACGACCGCCGCCAGTTTCGCGCCAGCACGACGGGCACCTGCGGCGGCGCTTCGAAGGGCGGCTGGGAGAGTCCCGTGAATCCGAAGTCGGCGAACGCATAGTGCTTCGTCTCGCCGCGAAGGTTTTCCAAACGGTGCAGGCCGCGCATCAGGGTGTAGTTCGAGGTCGTCCCCGGGATGCGCGTCTGGTCGGTGCAGTAGAAATTGAACCACTCGATCCCGTCCGCCCCGAGTACCAGCTTGCCCGCAGCGTTGGCCCGCAGGTGCTCGACGCTGGCCGAGATCAGGCGGATTTCGCGGGTCATCGGGATGCCGGGTGCGACCGTCGCCAGCGCGTTCACGCCGTCCTCGATCACGCCAAAGATCGCGGGGCCGTCCCCGACCTCGTACCGCAGTTCGTCGTGCGGCAGGTCCCACGCCGTCCGCCAGAACGCCGACGGGGCGAGGAAGTCGAGCGTGCCCTCGCGCGCGAGGGTGGCGACGTCGATACCGATGGCGCGCAGGGTTGTGAGGCGCGCGGGCAGCCGCATGCCGAGGTAAAAGGGCCGGCCCGCGCGGGCGGCACGCCGCTCGGTCAGCGCGCGGATCTCGCGGAACCAGTCGTTCATCATCGCGATCGTCGCCGCCGTCGCCTCCGGCTCGCAGCACAGCGGGTTGCGCCACCAGTCGAGCTCGAGGCCCTCGAAGTCGTAGTCCTCCACCACCTCGCGGATCTGCGCGAACATCATGGCCCGGACCTCGGGCCGCTCGTAGTTCAGGCCCTCGCGGTAGGTCGGGTCGCCGGCCATCGACGGGTAGCGGCTGTGGCGGAGCCGCATCGCCGGGTCGCGCAGCAGCGGGTGGTTGAAGAAACTCCCGGTGAAGTTCTTGTGCCCGTGCAGGTCGTTCATCCGGATGCTGACCCACGGCGCGACCCCGTGCCGGCGGCACGCGACGGACGTCTCGGCCAGCCAGTCGACGCCGGCCTCGACGAGGTCGAGGTACCGGTTGAAGAACGCGACGGAGTCGTCGAGGTACTTCTCGATCTCCGCGGGTTTCGTCGCCCCGGCGCAGATGGCGTGGCCGCGGAAGAACTCGCGGTCGCCCCGGCGGTAGCCGTCGAGAATCGTGGGGATGACCTTGCTCGGGTACCAGGCGCGCGACGCGTTCGCGTTGATCACGAACGTGTCGATGCCGTTCTGGCGGAGATTCCCGATGTAGCGGTCGATCGCGCGGGCGGAGAACGGCCCGCCCTCGGGCTGCCAGCGCTCCGGGTTGTAGAAATAGACGCAGGTGTCGCCGTTGAAGAGGTGGCGGTGCCGGTCGAGCAGGGCGGCGCGGCGCGCGGGCACGGCGGATGCGGCGGGCGCGCTGGCCCGGAG
>DAOQKI010000190.1:0-4381 GCA_035334485.1 Opitutaceae bacterium | reverse complement strand
TGGGTGGCGACACGCTGGAGATGATGCGGGCGGTGCTCGACTCGAACTTCTGGCTGGCGACGCACGTGGTGGTGGTCACGGCCGGCTACGCCGCGACCTTCCTCGCGGGCTTCCTGGCCCTCATCTACATCGCGCGCGGCGTCCTTACGCCGTCGCTCGACCGCGCGACCGCCGACTCGCTCGCGCGCATGGTCTACGGCATCGTGTGCTTCGCCACGCTGTTCAGCCTGACGGGCACGGTCCTGGGCGGCATCTGGGCGGACCAGTCGTGGGGCCGGTTCTGGGGCTGGGATCCGAAGGAGAACGGCGCGCTGATCATCGTCCTCTGGAACGCCGTGATCCTCCACGCCCGCTGGGGCGGCCTCGTGCGGCAGCGCGGCCTGATGGCCCTCGCGGTGTTCGGCAACGTCGTGACGAGCTGGAGCTGGTTCGGCGTGAACATGCTCGGCGTCGGCCTCCACAGCTACGGGTTCATGGACGCCGCGTTCTGGTGGCTGATCGTGTTTGTGGCCACGCAGGTCGGATTCATCGCCGTGGCCCTCCTACCGCCAGCGCGTTGGCGTAGCGCTCGGGCACTGGCTGCCAACTGATCTGTCTCGAGACTGGGTTCACCACCAAGGTCACGAAGCACACGAAGCTCAGACCGTCCAAGACTCGGCCTTCGTGTGCTTCGTGCCCTTCGTGGCGAATTAGGAACCCGAGCGCGGCCTAGTTGCCGCTGGGCGGGCGACGCTCCAGGCGGTCGCGGTGCACGGGCACTACGGTCTGCGGCGGATCGCCGCGGAAGGTCTCGGTGGGACGCAGGGCGGTGCCGCCCTTGGTCGTGAGTTGGCCGTTCTTCACCTGGGCGTCCTCGACGCGGAACAGCTCGCCCTTGCCGCCGTCGTGACGGAGGAACTGGTTCATCTCGTCCTCGTGGAACGGCCGCGAGCCGCGGCGGCCGAAGACGACGGTCTGGTTGCCGGTCTCGTCGACGACCCGGTCGCGATCGAGGCCGCGCGCCACTGCGACGGCGGGGGTTTCCGTCGGATACGTGGCGATGAGTTTCGGATTGGGCGGCGGGCTGAAGCCCATGAAGCCCGGCACGTTCTCGGGCGAGATGAGCTGGAGGACGCGGAGGCCATTGCGGCCGTCGGCCACGAGGCCGTACATCGAGGCGTTGATGGCGCCGATCTGCACGGCGCGAGTGTCGTTGAGGGCGCCGTCGGCGTTGAACATCTGCACGAGTCGGGGCGCCGCCGGATGCTTGATGTCGACGATGGCCAGACCCTCCGCGCCGTTGGCCACGTACGCGTAGGTGCGGGCGGCGGAAAAGCCCTGCGCGTCCTTCAGCGCCACCGTGGCCTCGGGCAGCGGCCGGGGATTCACCGGGTCGGTCAGGTCGAACACCTTGAGGCCGTCGGCGTCGGTGACGAAGGCGAACTGGAACTGGACCGCGAGCTTGCGCGGGTCGCGCAGCGCGCCGGCGGGCGAGCGGCCGGCCACCTTGGGATGCGCCGGGTCGGAGATGTCGACCACGACGAGGCCGGCCGGGCAGACCACGTACAGGCGCGTGCCCGCCATGTAGGCATGGGTCGCGCCGGTCAGCAGCCCGTCGGGATTGAACCGCACCGTGTCCTGCTCCGAGAGGAAGTTGTTCGCCGGGTTGCCGTCGACGAGCGTGCCGACCGGGACCATCACGAGGCCCTCCTCGCGGTCCGTGATGAAAACGTAGGCGTAGATGAGGTTGATCGGCTGCTCCTCGTTCTCGGGGAGCCGCGTGCGGAGGGGGTCGATGCCGAGCGTGCTGGGCAGCACGACGCTCGTCGCGTACTTCGTCCGGATCCAGGTGCGCTGGCCGAGGGGCGAGACCGGGGCGCTGACGATGCGCTCGGAGTACGCCTTGTTGTCGATGTTCGCGACGTCGAAGACCTCGAAGCCGCCGGCGCCGTTGGCCGTGTAGAGGTACTCGCCGCGCAGCGCGAGGTCGAGGATCTCGGTGCCGCCGTGGTGGTGCGCCTCGCGGAGGACGCCGTGGTTCTCCTCGACGTGGCGCCGGTAGTTGTCGGGGTACGCGAGGTGCTGGAGATGGCTGCCGTAGGCGGCCTGCGGCTCCTCCTGCTCGGTCCAGACGACGGCATTGAAGCCGCCCTTCCCGGCGCCGACCCAGGCGTAGCGGCCGAAGAAATTGGTCGTGCCGGTGCCGAAGCCGAGCAGCTGCGTCATCCACGCGTTGTTGTCGCCGGCCTGGGACAAGTGGCAGTCGGTGCAGCCCTTGGTGGTGCCGACGCTGCTCGTGGTGTGCGGGAAGTGCGGGTTGAAGGCCTGGCCGCTGTAGCCCTCGGCGGAAACCGTCTGCTGCTGCGAGTAGATCCACTCGCGGTTGGAGTTCTGCGAGCCGACGATCACGGCACTCGACGAGCGGAGGACGGCGAGGCGGTGATCCTTGTAGGTGGCATCCTTGCCGAGCATGAACACGTCGTCGCGGACGACCTGCGGGTTGTAGCTCGTGTAGTTGCGGGTCGTGGTGCCCTCGTACTTGTTGGCCTCGACCTTCTTGTTCGCGCGCATCGGCAGGTGGCAGCCGAAGCAGCTGGTGGCCCAGGAGGTGTGGCAGACCTGGCAGCTGATGTTCGTGTTGCTGTGGGCGAGCGCGTGGTTCGCGTCGTCCGGCACGTCGCCCCAGCGGCGACCGTCGCGCCGGAGCGTCTTGGCGTACGCCGCGAGCGGGTTGTAGTGGGCCGACGACGGGTCGACCACGTCGCGGGTCTGCGGCACCTCCCAGACCCGGTCGGCCTGCATCATCGAGCGCTGGTAAAGCCGGGTGCCCTGCCAGTAGAAGCGCGGGCCCCAGGGCGTGCTGCCGGCGGCGAGGTCGTTCGGCAAGACCTGCCCATCGACGAGCCGGCCGCCGTTGCCGCTGGTCCGGAGCGTCGGCCGCCGGTCGATCGTGCCGTGGCAGTCGATGCACTCGATCGCGGTCGCGGCGCGCGGCTCGCCGTAGAGCAGGCCGTTGCCATGGACGTCAGTCGTGAAGTGGCAGTCGACGCACTGCATGCCGCGCGCGAGGTGCACGTCCTTCAGGTGGACCGCCTTCGCCCACTTCTGCGGGTCGTCGTGGGGAATCACCTGGTCGTCGAGCGTGAGCAGGTTGCCCTCGCGGTCCTTCTTGAACACCGCGCGGAAAACCCAGCCGTGGCCGTGGTAATCGGCGAACTGGGTCTCTTTCAGTTGCGGGTTGAGCTCGGCGACCTTCTCGAGGAACTCCGGGTCGCCCCAGAGCCCGCGGACGGCGGCCGCCTCGGGACTGCGCTGGAACGACTCGGCGATCTGGTCCTCGGTCGGGTTTTTCTGCTGCTTGGGGTACATGAACGCCCCGTCGCTCTCCTGGTCCCACCAGATGTAGCCGAGGTACGGGTTCACGAAGAGGTTTCCCTGGTGCATGTGGCAGTTCATGCACTGGCTCGACGGGATGCTGCGGGTGAACTGGTGCTTGATCGGGTGGCCGCGCTCGCGCTTGGAGATCATCGGGTCAGCGCTAAAGCTCAGGCCCTGGTGGCCGTACTTGGACCACCAGCCGGAGTTGGTCGGCGAGCGGTCGTTGGCATAGACCACGTGGCAGGCCGAGCAGCCGGAGGAGCGGTAGTCGCCCGGGTGGTTGTTGGTGCCCATGAAGCCGAGCAGCGGGTCGTGGAGCCGGGTCTTCTGGAGATTGAGGTACACCGGGTCGATGCGGTTGAGCGTCCCGAGCCCGCGCTCGCTCAGCCGCCGCGCCGGCCGGCCCGGCGGCTCGAAGGCGTTCGGGTTGCCGAGCTCGGTCTGCTTCTCCCCGCCCTGCTCGAACACGCGGAGCAGGTTGCTCGGCTGGGAAATCGCAAAGCGCGGGAGCGGGTCAATGGCCGGGAGGATGCCGTGCTTCAGCGTCATCTCCGGCGTGACCGGGATCGGGCTCTCGAGCCGCAGCGGGGCGCCGTCGAGCCCGTAGGCCTGGCCGAACTTGTAGTCCTTGTGGGGAATGGCGCCATTGTTGTAGAGCGCCGCGCCCCAGAGCATGGCGCCGTGGTTCATCATGCTGTGCGTCACGGACCGGCCGATCTCGCCGTGGCACGCGCCGCAGGCCCGGTCGGCCACGCGGAGGTCGCCGGGATTCACGAACTGGATGAACTCGGGCGACTCATGGTTGAGCAGCACGGAGGACTCGCTCGGGTTGGCGGAGCTCTCCCAGAAGACCGGGTTGCGCGGCGCGACGTGGGCCTTGCGCATCGTGAGGCCGGGCGTCGGGTTGCCGCCGTGGCAGTCGGTGCAGCCGAGCACAACATTCGGCGAGGCGTGCATGTCCTCGATCCCGCGGTGGCACTCCAAGCAGCCCGCGCTCTTGAGGTGGGCGTCTTCGCGCGACTGG
>DAOQKI010000189.1:0-4440 GCA_035334485.1 Opitutaceae bacterium | reverse complement strand
TGCACCTCGGCCGCCGCCGCCGCGCGGACCGACGCGACCTCGCCGCGCTGGTACGCCGCCACCAGCTGGTCGAGCCGCGCCAGCGCCGCCGGCGAGAGCTTCCCGAGCTCCGCCGCCGCGAAATCCTCCGGCGGCAGCGCCTGCGAGAAGGGCGTCTCCGCCCGGACCAGTCCGACCGTTGCCAACGCGAGTCCGACCGCCAGGAGCCATTTCTTCATGGCGCGAAGACAGCCCGGGCCGGCGCGGCCCGCAACACCATTTCCGCCCTTGCCATCGCCTGCCGCCGCGCCTGAGTTCTAGCCGGAATCCCCCCGCATGCCCGGCCGCATCACCGCCCTCCTCCATCCGACCCGCATCACCCTCCAGGTCCAGGGGGCCAAGCGCACCGCGGCGCTCAACGAGGTCGCCCGCCTGCTCGAGGGACATCCCGACGTGGCCAATTTCACCGGGTTCTACGACGAGCTGCTCGCGCGGGACCGGCTCGACACCACCTGCCTCGGCAACGCCGTCGCCCTGCCCCACGCCCGCACCGAGCACGTGAAGCAGATCGTCCTCGCCGTCGGCCGCAGCGACGCCGGCATCCCCTTCGACGCCACCGGTGAGATCGTGAAGCTCTTCTTCGTCCTCGGCACGCCCAAGTCGAAGCCCGGCGACTACCTCGCCGTCGTGAGCGCCCTCTGCAAGCTGCTCCGCGACCCCGCCGACCGCGGGGCCCTCCTCGCCGCCGCCACCCCCGAGGCCTTCATCGCCGCCGTCGCCGCCGTTGAGTCCCGACTCGGCCTGTAGCGCGGCGCGGCCGCCGCGCAGGTAACAGGGAGCAGGATCCAAGTACCAGGTTTCGTTCGGCGCCGCAGTTGAGCGTTGAACGTTGAAAGTTGAACGTCGGGCGTTCCCTCCGCCTTCGATGTCCGAAGTTCGGCGTCCGACGTTCGGCGTCCGATGTTCGATGTTCGGCCTGCCCGCCCGCGCATGTCGCCCTTGCCAGCGCGCCTTGTCCCCGCTTCGCTGGCCCCGCGTGATCCGCTCGTTCATCTTCAGCGAGGGCAAACTTGTCGGCCAGGAGCTTGAGCTCGAGGCCCTGCGTCTCGTGCGGGCGGACAAGGGCCTCATCCTCTGGGTCGACCTCGAGAATCCCACCGACGAGGAGATCAAGGCCATCCTTGAGGGTGTGTTCCAGTTCCACCCGCTCGCCATCGAGGACTGCGTCACGCCCAGCTCGCTGCCCAAGATCGAGGACTACGAGGACTACCTGTTCATCGTGATGCACGCGGTGGACTTCAGCCGCACCGACAAGTTCGCCACCAGTGAACTCGACCTGTTCCTCGGCAAGGACTACCTCGTCACGTTCCACCGCTCGCCGCTGAAGTCCGTGCAGGGCGCGATTGACCGCGTCAGCAAGAGCACGGCGCGCGGGCCCGACCGCCTCGCCCACACCATCCTCGACCTGCTGGTCGACCTCTACCAGCCCGTCATGGTCGAGCTCGCCGCCGAGCTCGAGGAGATCGAGGAGAGCGTGCTGGCGAAGGACACGGCGTCGCAGGAGTTCGTCACCGAGATCCTCAAGGTCCGCGGCGACTTCTCGCGCATGCGGGCCATCGCGGCGCCGCAGCGCGAGGTCATCGAGCGGCTCGCCCGCGGCGACAACAAGCTCGTCCGCGCCACGATGCTGCCGTACTTCCGCGACCTGCGCGACAATCTCGCCCGCTTCGAGTCCACCGCCGGCGGCTACCACGAGCGGCTCATGATGGCGTTCGACATCTTCCTCAACAAGGCCGCGTTCGAGGCCAACGAGGGCATCAAGTTCCTGACCGCCCTCACCGCCGTCACGCTCCCCGCCGTGCTCGTCGGCGGCTGGTACGGCATGAACTTCGACCACATGCCCGAGCTGCGCTCGCCGCACGGCTACCTCTACGCGGTCGCGCTCACCCTGGTCTCGACCGTGATCATGGTGATCTACCTGAAGAAGAAAAAGTGGTTCTAACGCGGCCGGCCGTCCAAGTCCCGGCCGAACTCCGGATGCCAGGGTCCGCGCGGCAGATAGTATCGCGGCTCCTCGGAGTTGACCAGGAGCTGGGACGCCCAGGCCGAGGACTCGCGGTGGATTTCGTCGATCACCGCCTTGCTGAGCAGGAAGAACACCAGCGGCTCGACGACGCCGGTCTGGCCGGAACTCGTGACGACGTGGCCTTTCCAGATCTGGATCCCCGTGCGCGCGTCGACCAGGCGCGCGTCCAGCTCCACGGTCGAGTCGGACATCAGCACCTTGTACTTCAGGCCGAAGCGCTTGATGTGGACATAAAGCACCGCATCTGCGCCGAAGACCTCGTGGAGCTTCTGCAGCGGAACCTGGTGGATCTCCCCGGCCACCGTCAGGCCGTTCTCCCGGAAATAGCTGTCAACGAGCCGGACCGGCATCACGTAATAGCCCGCCTCGCCCAACGGCCGAGTCAGCGCCGCGAGCACGCACGGCGATGCGGCCAGCTCGGTGCTGTCGTTCAACGGAGGCAGCACCAGGATCGAGCGCGGCCGTGACTGGCGGAACTCCGTGAGGTCCGGGTGGGTGATGCAGCCCGCGCTGCAGATCACCCAAACCAACAGGAGCACAAGCAGCGGCGTTTTCACGTGGCGGGCGGAGCCTCCAGTTTCCGGATCAGGCGGTCCATGAACACGGCCGACTCGGGGAAAAGCGTCTTCTCCGCCACAAACTCCCGCTGGGCCGCGTCGAGCCGGCCCTGCGTGTAGTAGAGGTAACCAAGCTCGGCATGCAGGCCCGGGTGCGGCCGCTGGTGGACCGCGTCCGCCTTGGCCAGGTCCTCCTCAAGCAGCCTTATGTCCTCGACCGCCGAGAACTTCTCCGGGTGCGAATAGTCGCTGTGCAGCATCGTCTCGTACCGCCCCCAGTAGAAGAGCGGTTGGGGTCCCACGCAGCCGCAGCCGAGCAGCCCCATCAACCCGGCCGCCCAAAGGCGGAGCCGGAGTGTCATCGGGTGATCGGCCAGCCGCGCTCGTAACTGGCCGCGAGCTTCTCGACCGCCTCGCGCACGGCCAGGTCGAGCACCTTGCCGTTCAGTGTGGCGTCATAGCTGGCGGTGCCGCCGAACCCGAGCACCTCGCGGTTGTCCAGCGCGTACTCGCCCGCCCCCTGCACCGAGGCGATGACCTCCGCGGTGCGCACGTCGACGACATACAGGCTGACCTTCGCATACGCAATCTGCTGCTTGCCCGTGCCCACAATCCCGAACAGCTGCTGGTCGCCGACCTCCTTGCGGCCAAAGTCGGTGACAGCCCCCGAGATCGCCACGACCGCGCCCCGGAGGGCCTGCGCCTGCTTCGCGTACGCGGCCTCCTCCTTGAGCTCCGCCATGTTGGCGCGGTCCTGGACCGCGAACTTCCCGGTCTGCTGCAGGTGGGTGATCAGGATCGTCTGCGCCTGGCCGCCCAGGTGATCCACGCCGTCGGAGAAGATCCCCCGCATATAGCTGGATCGGTTGTCGAACTTTCCCACCCGGATCGGCAGACGGTCGCCCGCCGGGGACGGGCTGGCCACCTGCACCTGGGGCGGAGTCACGCTGCGGCTGGATTCGGTCGCACAGCCCGCCAGCATCCCCACCCCGCACATCGCACTGAACCACACCGACGCATAGGGCAGCTTCATATTGTTGGGCCGGACATGAGTCCGGCGCTGCCTCCATGACACGCCGTGCGTCCGGTCTCAATCCGAAACCCGTCGCCGCTCGGCCGGAATCACTGCTTGTCTCCCTCCGCGCACCGGCAAAGTTCTCTGTCATGCGTCTCCACGTTCTCACGATGGCCCTGGTCGGCGGATGCGCGGCCGGCGCCCTTCTCGCCGAGGCTCCCGCCCAACCCGCGGCCGCCACGGTGAACCGGATCTTCACGGAGGCGCTCGAGCACGGGCAGGCATACGACCACCTCCGCGAGCTCACCACTCGCTATCCCGGGCGCCTCGGCGGCACTGCCGCCCTCGCCGGCGCCGTCGAATGGGGCCGGAGCGTTCTCGCCGCCACCGGCGCCGACCGCGTCTACACCCAGGACGTGCAGGTCCCGCACTGGGACCGCGGCGGGCCCGCCGCCGTCAGCCTGCTCCTGCCCTCCGGCCCGGTCCCGCTCGCGGCCGCCGCGCTCGGCAACACCGGCTCCACGCCCGAAGGCGGCGTCACGGCCAAGGTCCTGATGGTCCACTCCCTCGCCGAGGTCGAGCAGCTCGGGCCCACCGGCGCCGCCGGCAAGATCGTGTTCTACAACCGCCCGATGCCGCCGGGGTTCGCCCAGACCTTCGAGGCCTACGCCGCCGCCGGCGACCAGCGCAACCAGGGCCCCGCGGTCGCGGCCGGCGACGGCGCCGCGGCCGTGCTGGTGCGCTCGCTCTCCCTCGCGCATGACGACGTGCCCCACACCGGCAACTCCGCTCGCCCGAAGGAC
>DAOQKI010000188.1:0-4716 GCA_035334485.1 Opitutaceae bacterium | reverse complement strand
AAGCGGAATTGGAACATCAAGCTCACCGCCTCGAAGATCAAGTCGACCCAGGCGTCGATCTGCGGGGCGACATCCTGGTAGGTCGACTTGATCTTCGAGGCGGTGAGCTTGATGTTCCAATTCCGCTTCGGGTTGTAGATCAGCTGGAGCTCCTGGCCCTTGGCTTCGTTGGTCTGCGTGCCGTTGATGTTGGACGGCGGCCAGTTGTCGTAGGACGGGACCTGCATCAGGGCCGCGATCTCGTTCTTCTGGGAGGTGGTCAGCGGGAAGACGGTGTTGTTCGCGAAGTTCGCGCCCGTCGGATCCTGGCCGTTGCGGATGCGGACGACGTACTCCGCCCACGAGCGGAACGACGAGGTGTCCATGCGCGACACGCGGCCGACCGCGGTGGCGGCCGCCGTGGCGAGCGCGTTCTCGTTCGTGCTCTGGAACCAGTTGAGGCGGGCGACGAGCTTGCCGTCGAAAGCGGTGACGCTGACGCCGTAGTCCTTGCCATCACCCGTGGACTTCGGGAGCGGGGTGCCATAGAAGTCGATCGGGATGCCGGACGGCGGATTGAAGTTGTCCGACTGGTTGTAGTGGAACTGGAGCTCGCCGGAACGCCAGCGGTAGGGCTTCACGACGGCGCCCGCGGTCCGGGTCGTGCCCGAGAGGCGGTACCAGTCGGTGAGGCGGTGGTAGGTCCAGCCCGGATCGATCGCGAGACCGCTGACGTAAAGGTCGGCCGTGGTCAGGCCGGTGACATTGGTCTGGCGGGCCTTGTAGTCGTCCTTGCGCCAGCCGAACGTCGTGACGATGCGGTCGTCCCAGAAGTAGCTGGTGATCGCGCCGCTCTTGCCGACGATGTTCTTCTGAATGAGGCCGTACGCACCGGCGTAGAAGAGCTGCTGCGACATGTGCAGCGTGGACGTCTCCCACTGGCCGGTGGACCAGTTGTAGGTGCGGACGGGGGACTCGTCGGGGCCGCCGTAACCGGGCTGGCCGAGGTGGCCGGGGGCGTACTGCACGACACCGTTCCGGTCCTGGCCGACGTAGAACACGCGGGTGATGCCGGAGTTCGCGATGATCGCGCCGGCGGTGGCCGGGTTGGCCTGGTAGCGAATGTCGCCGCCGTCGAAGGTATTGCGGTAGCGGAACGTGCTGCGCTCGGCCTCCTGCTTGCTCCAGAGGCCGACCAGGCGATGGTGGCCGAGGAAGCGCAGGAAACCCTTCTCCTTGGTCAGGTCGAAGTCATACGCGAGCATCGCCCGGAGGTTGTCGTTCGTCTCGGGCGTCTTGAACGTGTCGGGCGAGATGTCGGCGAGGAACGGGCTGCCGAAGAACGGATTGGGCGAGCCGTCGATATTGTTGATGTTCGTGTCGACGTAGATCGTGGAGATCGCGTTGGCGTTCGACACCGTGTAGTTCTCGACCGCGTTGAGCAGTTGGCGGAACCAGCCGGCGGAGAAGTTGAGGTTCGGGAGGATCTCCTGCTGGAACTCGACGTTGTAGGTGCGGCCGTCGTAGTCGCCGTAGTTCATCTGGAGCAGGTTGATGTGCTCGTAGTCGTAGATGGCCTTGTTGGTCACCGACGGCTGGATCCAGCCGCCGTAGCCGGCGGGGGCGACCGGGCCGATCGAGGACGTGAGGCGGCGGTCGGCAACCAGCCACTGCGCCGGCGTGCGGGCGGCCGCGGCCGGGGCGTTGTAGGCGGTGTACGGGGCGACCAGCGTGGAGAACGGCGTGCCGGTCACCGCGGTGGTGTAGAGCACCTGGCCCTGGTTGGTGTAGACCGCGGTGCGCGCGCTGCCGGTGATGCCGAACTGGATGCCGGGAACGTACTGCGCGTTCGGGACCGTGGCGGTCGGGGCCTGGGTGAGCGCCGGGTTGCCGATGATCATGCCGGCGGTGTAGCCGGGCGAGGTGTTCGCGGTGACATACGGGCCGGTGACGACGCCGGTGTCGGTGATCGTGACGCTGCGGGTGAGCGGGTCATAGCCCGGGCGGCCGGCGCGCAGCCACTCGGAGACGTAGTCGCGCGGAGTCTGGGCGTTCGGGGCGTTGTTGTAGTTGCGGAAGTGCTCGATGCTCGCGGTGAGTCGGGTCTTCTTGAACGGCTGGATCGTGATCGCGCCGTACTGGCGGTGCGTCAGGTCGGCGGACGGCTTGCGGCGGAAGCCCGTGGAATTCTGCAGCGCGGCGACGTAGATCGCGAGCTTGTCCTCGATCAGCGGCTGGTTGTGCGAGAAGGACTCGCGCTCGTCCTCCCAGCTGCCGACGCGGGCCTCAACGTGCGTGTGCTGCTTGTTCAGCATGGCCTGGGCGGTCGACTGGTTGACGATGCCGGCGGGGCTGCCCGTGCCGAAGAGCAGCGAGTTCGGGCCGCGGGAGATCTCGAGCGTGTTCGTGTTGTAGGCGTCGAACGGGATGCGGGAGATCGACGGGTAGTTGTTCTGCGCGGCATCCGGGGCGGCGAGGCCGCGGACGCGGTTCGCGGTGTTGCGCGTCGACGGGTCGCCGGCGTCGGACGAGTAGCCTGCGATCGTGTCGCGCGGGATGCCGTTGCGGCTCACGTCCGTCTGCGTGAACGTGTTCGCACCCTCGGTGCTCGCCTCGTACATGAACACGTCGTTGATGTTCACGGAGGCGGTGTCGACCATCTGCTGCTTGGTCACGACCGTGATCGAGGAGCCGAGGTCGCTGATCTTCGTGTTGAGGCGGCTGCCCGCGAGGGTGTTCTCGGCGAAGTAGCCGATGTCCTTGCTGGACTGCTGCACGAGGAACGGGCTGAGCGTGACGATCTCGTCCTGCTTGGGCGCGGCCGGCTCGCTCTCGATGGCGGCCTTGACGGCGGCCTGCTCCTTGGCGGCGGCACGCTCGGCGTCGGCCGACGGCGCGGTCGTTTGCTTGGCGTCCTGCGCGGCAAGGGGCGAGGCGAACAGAAGGACCAGCAGCGACAGCGCGAGCTGTCGGTGTCCGGACTGAGGCTGGGAGTGGTTCGGGGTCATGGTTGGTCTAGACAGGTTTGCAGGGGCGGTAAAACGGGGGATCACGGCCGGTCAGGGCCGGCGACGGGGCGGGGTCAGGGGCTTGAGGGTTTGGGGGGAGGAAGCCCGGCGCACGGAACGGGGAGAGCGCCGGACTGACAGGGAGGATAAGATTATTCGCCTCGCACGATGACAACGTGTCGACCGTCAGACAGTCCGATGACACGACCAAACCCGCCGAATTCGGCGCCCGCTTTCCGCCGCCTCAGAAATTGAACTGGTCGATGTTGTCCTTCGTGAACACGAAGGGCTGGCCGAGCAGGATGTTGTCGCCGACCACGCGGAACTCGCCGAGCGAGCCGGCGCGGAAGGTCTTCGCCCCCGGCTTCAATTCGTCCCGCGCCACCGCCACCGCCGCGTACGCAGTCAGGTAGCCAAGATGATCCGTGTTCCAGAGGATCACCGCGCCGGTGACGCCCTCCTTCACGTACCGCTGATTCTCGTTGGGCAGGCCGAGGCCCGTGACCCTTACCTGCCCCGCCTTCCCCGCCTGCTTCACCGCCTCGGCCGCACCCGGGACGCCCGGCGAGCAGATGGCCATGATCAGTTTCAGGTTCGGGTACGCGCTCATCAGCGCCGTCGCCTCCGACTGCGCCCGGTCCTTGAGGTCGTCGCACGGACGGACCGCGACCAGCTTCATGTCGGGATACTTCTCCGCCAGGCGCGCCTGGATGTACTTCATCCACTCGCGCTGGTTCCCGGCCGTCAGCGTCGCCGTGATGATGGCGAACTCGCCGTGGCCGTCGCAGAGGCGCGCGCCCTCGTCCATCAGCCGGTTGCCGATGCCCTCGGGCGTCGCCTGGTTCACGAAAAACGTCCGCGCATCGGGCAGCGTGTCGGCGTCGTAGGTGAGGACCTTGATCCCCTGCCGCTGCGCCTTGCGCAGCGCCGTCGCGATGCCCTCCTTGTTCTCGGCCGCCACGGCGATGACGTCGACGCCGAGGGTAATCCAGTTCTCGACGATTTCGTTCTGCTTCGCGGCGTTCGTGTCGGCCGGCCCGTCGAACAGCAGGTCGACGCCCAGTTCCTTCGCGGCCCGCTCGGCCCCGGCCTTCACCGAGATGAAGTAGGCATTGCCCTTGGCCTTCGGCATCAGGGCCACCACGAGGCGGGAGTCCGCGGCACCGGCGGCGAGGACGAGGGCGAGGAACGCGGCAAGGCCAGGGAGGTAGCGACGCAGGATCATGGGGTGACGGGGTTGGGGCCACTGGGCCCGCGGCCAGCAGGGAATCCCGGAGAGCGGGCGGCTTTCAACCCTCAACTTCCGCCGTCGCGGCGCGCGAACGCCCCGAGCGCCAGCGCCACCAGCAGCAGCGCGCCCGTCAGGAGGCCCGCCATCTCCTCGGCGGCATTGAGCCGGATCACCGCCGGGATCGTCGCCAGCCCGTTCTTCAGCACCGCGATCGCCGCCACGCCGAGCAGCGTGCCGGGCACGCTCCCGCGTCCGCCAAAGATGCTGGTGCCCCCGAGCACCACCGCCGTGATCGCGTAGAGTTCGTAGCCAGTGCCCGCGTCCGCCTTCGCCTGGCCGATGCGCGCCGTGTAGATCAGCGCCGCCGCCGCCGCGATCACGCCGGCGAGCACATACGCCACGGCCAGCGTCCGGCCCACGGCGAGGCCGGCGTACCGCGCGCCCTCCGGGGCGAAGCCCAGCACGCGGAAGGTCCGGCCCGTCATGGTCCGGTGCACG
>DAOQKI010000187.1:0-4808 GCA_035334485.1 Opitutaceae bacterium | reverse complement strand
AGCGACATGATGTGCGACGGGATCCCGAAGCGGTCCATCAGGATGAACGAGATCAGCAGCGAGGCCGGCAGCGGCAGCGTGACGATCAGGATGCTGCGGAAATGGAACAGGAACAGGATGTGGGCGAGGGTCACGAGGATGATCTCCTCGGTCAGCGCATTCGTGAGCGTGTCGATCGCGCGGCGGATCAGGTCGCTGCGGTCATAGAACGAGCGGACCGTCACGCCCGGCGGCAGCCCGGGCGCCAGCGCCGCGAGCCGGGCCTTCACGTCCTGAATCACGCGCCACGCGTTCTCCCCGTAGCGCATCACGACGATGCCGCCCACGACCTCGCGACCGTTGACGTCGAGCGCGCCGCGCCGGAAGTCGCCGCCGATGCGGACCGTGGCGAGGTCGCGGAGATAGAGCGGGGTGCCGTTTCGCGGCCGGATCACGACCGACTCAAGGTCGGCGGCGCGGTGCACCAGCCCGAGCCCGCGCACGATGTACTCGGCGCCGTTCTCCTCGACCGTCTTGCCGCCGATGTTGCGGTTGCTCTGGGCCACCGCGTCGAGCACTTCGCCGAGCATGACGTCGTACTGCCGGAGCTTCAGCGCGGAAACCTCAACCTGCCACTGCCGTACGAACCCGCCGACGCTGGCGACCTCCGCGACGCCGGGTGTGCCGGCGAGCTGGTGGTGGATGAAGGTGTCCTGGAGCGCGCGCAGCGAGCCGAGATCCTGCGTACCGGACTCGTCGTGCAGGTAATACTGGTAGACCCAGCCGAGGCCGGTGGCGTCGGGGCCGAGCCGGGCGGAGACGTTTTCCGGGAGGAGCGAGCCGAGGGAGTTGAGCCGCTCCAGGACCCGGGTCCGGGCAAAGTACGGGTCAACGCGGTCCTCGAAGATGACCGTGAGGAAGGAGAACCCAAACATGGACGTGGCGCGCACGTCCTTCACGCCGGCGAGGCCCTGCAGCGCGGAGCTGAGCGGATAGGTGATCTGGTCCTCGACCTCCTGCGGGCTGCGACCGGGCCAGTCGGCGTAGACGATGACCTGATTCTCCGACAGGTCCGGGATGGCGTCGATCGGCACGCGGCGGATGGCGACGACACCCCACGCACAGAGCGCGACGAAGGCGCTCAGCACGAGGAAGCGGTGGTGCAGGGACCAGGTGATGATGCGGTTGATCATGACGGGGCGCGGTGGAGCCGCGGGTTGGAAGGGGGCGGTTGAAGATTGAGGGAAGGATCAGCGCCCCGGCAGCTCGTCGCCGCACTCCGGCATGGCGGAGCCGAAGAACGGATTCTGCACCTTGGCGGAGCGGGAGAGCCAACGGCCGGTGCCGAGGACGGGCGCCATCGGGCATTGGTAGACGTGCAGGCCCTCCTGGGCCGGCAGCGCGCGGGCACGGGCGGCGTCAGCGAGCGCGGTGCTGAACGGCTCGAAGTCCCGGCGGGCCGTGCGCAGGTCGGCCGGGTCGCGCAAGGCGTCGCGGTACCGGGCGAGTCCCGTGGTGTCGTGCGGATCGGCGGCGAGCAACGCGCCCAGCGCGGCGCGCAGGGCCGGCAGGTTCCGCTGGTAGGCGGGGAAGTCGTCGGTCGCCAGCGCCACCGCGCCATCGGCCGCCGCGAAGGCGAGCGCCTTGAGCGGGCCGTAGCTGGCGGCGGCGAGCGACGCCGCATCGGGTCCGGCGGGCACCGGGGCCGGCAGCGGTGCGGACGGCTCCGGCGGGAGCGCCGCACGGGCCAGCTGCGCCTGGCCGTCGAGCAGGAGCCCGCCCTCGGTCACGACGCGTTCGCCGGGTTGGAGCCCGGCCACGATCTCGACGGCGTCGTCACCGACGCGGCCCAGGCGGACGCGACGCTGGGCGTAGGTGCGGTCGGCCTGCTCGACAAAGACGAGGGCGCCCTCGCCGTGCTGGAGCACCGCGGCGCGTGGAGCGGAGAGCACGTCGGGCAGCGTGAGCCGCACGGTGGCATAGCCGGTCTGCTTGTGGAGCAGGGCGTGATCGTAGTTCGGCAGGTTCACCCGGACCTTCGCGGTGCGGGTCGCGGGATCCATGTTCGGGTCGATGAACGTGATGGGCGCGGTGTAGACGCGGCCGGGCTGCGACGGCACGGTCACCTCGGCCGGCTCGCCGACGCGCAGCCACGCGAGGTCGGGCTCGTAGGCGTCGAACATGAACCACATGGTCGAGAAGTCCGCGATTTCGAAGAGCCGCGAGGAACCCTCGGACTTCTCCTTGTTGATCTCCTGGCCCTCGTAGACATGACGCGAGACGACGGTGCCGGACATCGGGGCGCGCACGTTGACCATCGCGGTGGGTTCCAGCGTGTGCTCGAGAATGTCGATCTCCTGGGGCAGCAGGCCGAGGTCGAGCAGGTGCTCCCGGGCCGCGGCGCGGTCGGACTCGGTGAAGGCGCCGCCGGCGCGCAAGCGCTCCACGTACATGCGCTGGGCCGTGAGCATCTCGGGGCTGTAGACGATGGCGAGAGGGTCACCCTCCCGCACCTCGGCGCCCACGTAGTTGACGAAGAGCTTCTCGACGCGACCGGGGATCCGCGCGCCGATGATGCGGTGACGGGTGTCGTCGTCGTCCACCACGCCCGCGACCCGGAGGGTGCGGACGAGCGGGCCGCGTGTGACGGCGGCGGTCTGGACGCCAACCACGCTGGCGCCGGCTGGCGAGAGGCTGACGACATTGGGATCGGTGGCGGCCTGGCCGGCGGCGGACGCGACGACCAGATCCATGCCGCAGATCGTGCACTTGGCACCGGCGTGGTCGGACTTGATCCACGGGTGCATCGGGCACTGGTAAGTGGCCGTGGTCGCGGCCAGCAGCGAGGCGGCGAACAGGACGGGAAGGAAGAGGAGGCGGAGTGAGTTCATGACAAAGTGGAACAAGGCGGAATCGGACAAGCAGACGGGCGGTCGCTGGACCGGTGGGCGCGGCGGAAAACCGCGGGGATCACCGGGTGGAAGGCGACCGCGGACGAAATCAAACGCGCGCACCATCGTGCCCGCGGACGTCAGCGATCGATCGTGGCGGTCTCATCCCGAACGGGTGGACACACCACGGGTGGGAACGTCCCTAGATCAGGAAACTGCAGTGCACCACGAACAGGGGCGCACTCGCAGTCGGCGCGATCACGTTGGACTCGCGCGTCAGGGCCGGCTGGGCCGGCTTGGCCGCGACCGCGGCATAGAACCGTGCTTCGCGCCGGGCCGGAGCAACTACGCGCGCCGTCTCGGTCGCGGCAATCCGCGTCACCTGGACGGAAGCGGGGATCGGCCGGGCCGGGGCCGCGGGCGGCAGGCAATTCGGCATGCCGCACGTGCCGTCGCCATCGCAGCAGCAGCACGAGTGGCTGGGCGCCTCGGTCGCAACCAACGCCGGCGCCGGCGCAAACGCGCAGGTCGCGAGGGCGAGGAGGATGGCGAAGAAGCGCCGCATGGCCCGGCCACCCTAGGGAGCAACCTCCGGAGTTCAAACCCGATCTCGCCGCCGCTGGCTAAGTGACGGTCGAATCGCCGGGTTGCCGCGGGAATCGGGGGACGGTGGACGGTCGCCGGTGGACGGTGGACCGTGGCCGGTAGACTGTGGACAGTGGACGGTAACGGACGACCGCTCTCCGTCGACTGGCAACAGTCCACGGTCTACGGTTCACAGTCTACCGTCCACCGTCCCCCGCGCCCTCAGGGCGCGGCCGGCTTCACGGCCTCAAGCGCAAAGCTGCCGTCGCTGGCCACGAGGGTGGCCGTGATCGCCTGGCCCTTCTGGGCGGACTTGAGCGTGGCGGCGTCCACCTTGAAGAGCATGGTCATCGCCGGCATGTAGCCTTCGATGGCGTCGTGCTTCACGAGCAGGGCGCCCTTTTCGGTCATCACGTCCACCACGACGCCCTTGAGCGGATAGCGCTTCGCGTCCGACTTCGCGTCGCCGCAATGGCACCCGCCCTCGCATTTGCACGGGTTGCACGTGCAGGTGCCCTTCTCGTTGGCGAGGAGTGCGACGGGGACCAAGGCGAGAACGAGCGCGAATGCGCGGGAGTGCAGTTTCATGAGGACGTGTCTAGCAGGCGGGAAGGCAGGGGCAAGACGGAGAGTGGGGTGGGTGGGGTAGATAGTAGTTGGTAGCTGGTAGATGGAAGTTGGGAGATGGTAGGACCGATTGGCGTTCTGGTGGTTCACCGGACCTGTCACCCGAACGCTTCCGTCTCGGGGAGATTGTCATCCTGAGCGCAGCGAAGGATCCAGTGCGACTCGGCCGTCCGGGGATGCGCTATCCAACTGGATCCTTCGCTGCGCTCAGGATGACAGCCAATAGCCTACCGCCTAGCGCTTACCGCCTACCGCCTACAGCCCACTGTCCACCGTTCAGCCGCCCACCGTCCCTACTCCCCGGGCGTCAGCACCGCGTCATCGTCGGTCCACAGCTTGCCATCGGGACCGGCCGAACGGATTTCCATCCGGGTGCCGGAGAGTTGGTGGAAGAAGAACGCGTGGCCCCAGCGGTCGCAGAGTTCGCCGCGGAGGCTCACGGCGGAGTGGTTCGGCGGGATTAGCGCCAGCATGAGCCGGTTGCGTCCGGTCAGCGCCGCGGTGATCTCGGCGTTCGTGCCGACGGGATTTTCGTGGAAGTTTGAGCGGTAGGCGTCGAACACGTCCGAGACGATGCGGAGGTCCGCTTGGATCGTGCCGTTCGGGGCGTTGAGGCGGTCGGCGAGGGTGGAGACCTCGGTCGACGGCTGCGGCTGCGGCCGCGGATTGGCCGGGGCGGTGGCCCGTTTGCGCAGGTGCAGCGGCCGCGACGGCGGGGCGCCCTCG
>DAOQKI010000186.1:0-4830 GCA_035334485.1 Opitutaceae bacterium | reverse complement strand
AATTACTACCTCGAGGGCATCCGCTGGCTGATCCAGCACACGGGCGCCGACGGCATCTACCTCGACGGCATCGGCTACGACCGCGAGATCATGAAGCGCGTGCGCAAGGTCATGCAGCGCACGAAGCCGGGCACGCTGATCGATTTCCACTCGGGCAACAACTATCAGCCCGAATACGGCCTCGGGAGCTGCGCAAACCAGTACATGGAGCTGTTCCCGTACATCGACAGCCTGTGGTTCGGCGAGGCCTTCAACTACAACGAAACGCCCGACTACTACCTGGTCGAACTCGCCGGCCTCCCCTACGGCCTCTACAGCGAGATGCTTCAGGACGGCGGCAACGCGTGGCGCGGCATGCTCTACGGCATGAGCAACCGCTACGGCTGGCAGGGCGACCCGCGGGCAATCTACCGACTCTGGGACCTCTTCGGCATCCAGACCTCGCGCATGGTCGGCTACTGGGATTCCACGTCCCCGGTGAAGACCGGGCGCAGCGACATCCTCGCGACCGTCTACCGCAAGCCCGGCCGCGCGCTGATCGCCGTCGCCAGCTGGGCCTCCCAGCCGACGGAGGTGAAGCTGGACATCGACTGGGCCGCGCTCGGCCTCGATCCGGCCAAGGCCCGGTTAACCGCCCCGGCTCTCGAAGGCCTGCAGGAGGCCGCCGTCTATCACCCCGGCGACCCCATTCCGGTGCTCCCGGCCAAGGGAGCCTTCCTCATCGCCGAGCAGCCCTGAACAGCCCGGCCAGCAGAAGCGTGTAAAATCTTCCGCACCGGGTGATGCAGACCATCTAATTCGGAGTAGTAATCATCTGCTGTTCCTTAAGGGGTGTTACTCGGAGTTTGCACCCGGGAAGAAAACCCTATTTTCTCCGCGCCCATCATGCTCGAAATGCTAACCCCGCTGGGCGTGGCCAACATGATGATCGCGGCGGTCATCACGGCGACCTTCGCTCTGGCGTGGTGGCGCTACCACACGAACACCGCGATGCTGCACTGGATGCTGACCGCGGTGTTCATGTTCATCGCGGACACGCTGCTGGTCCTGCGTCCCTGGGTCCACGATTGGGTCACGACCGGTCTGGCGGCGCCGCTGATCACCCTCGCGCATCTGCTGCTGTGGAACGGCATCCTGATTTTCATGGGCCGCCCGCCCCACCGGGCCGTGGTCGTCATCATCAGCCTGTTCCACCTCGCGCTCTCGCTGTTTGTGGTCGTGGCGGACGCCTCCACGCCGCTGCGCATGATGATCAACTCGGCGATCTGGATGTTCATCTCGCTGCTCGCGGCACAGGCGCTGCGCGGGACCTGCCGGGGCGTCTGGTGGCAGGGCCGCGAACTGCCGGCGGCGGTGCTGGCGCTGCACGCCATCTTCCATTTCCTGCGCGTCGTGGCGACCGGCGTCCTGTTGCTCCGTCCCAGCGACCATCTCACCGACCTCGTGCTCGCGGCCTCGGCCATCGAGGTCAGCATGTTGCTCGTCTCGCTCTTCATCTCGCTGCTCACCGCCGGCATGGTGCGGTGGAACGCCGAACTGCGCGACGCCTTGACCGAGGTGAAGACGCTCACGGGCCTCCTGCCGATCTGCGCCTCGTGCAAGTGCATTCGCGACGACCGCGGCTATTGGAACCAGGTCGAGGCCTACATCGGCGACCGCTCGCACGCCACCTTCACCCACAGCATCTGCCCGAAATGCGCGCAGGTGCTCTACCGCGACTTCCTGCCGACCGCCGGCCAGCAGCCCTCGCAGTCGCAGTGACGGGACCGGCTGCCGCTTAGTCGGACTGTTTTGCTCTGGACCCGGCCTTTCCGTTTCGACTCGTGGTGCAGGTCATTTTTGACCACGGAATTCGCGGATCACACGGATCAAGCCATCAGGCGAATCCACGCGGCCCGTGAGCTGAGCTTCACTCAGCTCACGGGCCGCGTGGCCGGGTGGAGCTGAATACCTGACCGAAACCCGCGACGCACAGCGGCCGTCTCAGGCCGTCAGCTCCACCAAGGGCCCGCGGACCGAGTCACTGCGGTCTCGCAGTGGCTCGGTCCGCGGGCAATCGATTGCGGGCTGATCCGTGTGATCCGCGAATTCCGTGGTTAAACCATCCACCCTGCCCTCAAGCGGGCCAAGTCGCAGCGTAACCCTCAGCCTGTCGTGCGGCCGTGAGGGATCCGTTTCACGGACCCCTCATCCTCGTCGCTAGACGCGGCGATATTTCTCCGGCGGGATCTTGAAGCGGTGTCCCGAATCGAGGTCCGTGAAAATGTGCCAGCGCGGGTCGTGCGTCTCGTGCACGGCGACCTCGATCTTGTGGCCGGCCTCATATGTGTACTCTTCCATCGCGAAGCCGTGGTCCTCGTGGAGCACGGCTTCGCCGAGCTCGCCGCTGTGCGGCTCGGTGATTTCGATCTTCCAGGTTTGCATGATCGGTTGGGGGTTGGAGTTTTGCCGGGCTTCCGGCCCGGCGGTTAAATCGTCTCGATGATCCTTGGTGGTGGACGGGCGCGAGGGCCTCAGTGCTTGTGGTTCGCCTCCGCCTCCTTGCGGGCCTTGGCGTCGGCGAGGATCTTCCCCGCCGCCTCGGGCGGCACCTCGGCGTAGTGGCTGAAGGCCTCGGAATGCCGGCCGCGGCCGCTGCTCAGCGAGCGGAGGATCGTGCTGTAGTGGTACAGCTCCTTCTGCGGGACCTGCGCGCGCACGACCTGGAAGTGGCCGTCGATGTCGACGCCCAGGATCTGTCCGCGCCGCGACGACAGGTCGCCCATGACCGCGCCGAGGAACTCCTCGGGCACCATCACGGACACCGTGTACAGCGGCTCCAGCAGGCACGGCGCCGCCGCCATGAAGGCCTCCTTGAAGGCGTGGTAGCCGGCGACCTGGAACGCGATGTCCTTCGAGTCCACCGGGTGCATCTTGCCGTCGTAGAAATCGATCTTCACGTCCGTCACGTGGAAGCCGCCCAGCACGCCCTCGCGGCAGACGGTCTTCACGCCCTTCTCCACCGACGGCACGAACACGCGGTCGACATTGGTGCCGACGAGCGACTGCTTGAAGTCCACGCCGCTGTCGCGCGGACCCGGCTCGATCCGGAGCCAGACCTCGGCGAACTGGCCGGCGCCGCCCGTCTGCTTCTTGTGCCGGTACCGGGACTCGCCCTTGCCACGGATGGTCTCGCGGTACGGGATGCGCGGCTCCTCGAGGTCGACCGCGACGTTGAAGCGGCGCAGCAGGCGCTCGACAATGACCTGGAGCTGCAGCTCACCCTGGCCGGAAACGATCGTCTGCTTGATCTCGTCGTCGACGCGGTAGTGGAACGTCGGGTCCTCCTGGTGGAGCAGCTGCAGGCCCACTGCCAGCTTGTCCTCGTCGCCCTTCGTCCGGAGCTTGAGCGCGCCGTGGATGTTGGGGGCGGGATACTCGACCTTGCGCAGCACCACCGGGCGCTTCGGGCTGCATAGGGTGTCGCCGGTGTGCGTGTCGCGCAGCTTCACCACCGCGCCGAGGTCGCCGGCCGTGAGCTCGGTGACGGGTGTGCGGGTGCCGCCGTTGAGGGCGTAGATCTGGCCGAGGCGCTCCGACACGTTGCGCGCGGAGTTGAGGAGCTCGTCACCGGTCTTGATCTTGCCCGAGAACAGCCGGAAGAGCGACAGCTCGCCGACGCCCGGCTCGTTCATCGTCTTGAATATATACATTACCGGCTCGGGCTGCGTGAGCGGCACCGAGCCGGAGATTCCTGAGAGATCCCGCGCGGGCACTTCCGCGCGGTCGGTCGGTGCAGAGCCATACTTGGCGATGAAATCCATCAGGCGGGCGACGCCGACATTCGTCTCGGCCGAGACCGCGAACAGCGGCACGAACACCTGGCGCTGGATCGCCTGGTGCAGGCCGGCGCGGAATTCCTCCTCGGCGAGGATGCCCTTCTCGAAGAACTTTTCCATGAGCGAGTCATCCGACTCGGCCACGTACTCGATCAGCTGCTTGTGCAGCTCCTGGACCTGCTCCGCCAGGGCGCCCGTCGCGGGCTCTTCCGTGTACTTGCCGTTGCCGCCCGGCTTGTAGGTCACGACCTCGTTGCGCATCACGTCGAGCACGCGGCTGAACCCCGGGCCCGCGTCGAGCGGGATCGAGAGCGGGAAGACATTCTTCCCAAAGTGATTCCGGGTGTCGGCCAGGATCGCGTCGAAGTTGATGTTCGCCTTGTCGAGCGCGTTCACGACGACCATCTTCGGCAGCTCGAAGTGCGTGGCGTAGTCCCACGCCGCATCCGTGCCCACGCCGAGGCCGTGCGCGGCGTTGACCACGATGAGGGCGAAGTCGCCGACGCGCAGCGCGCCGAGGCCCTCGCTGATGAAGTCGGCGTAGCCCGGGCAGTCGAGCAGGTTGAACTTTCGGTTCATCCACTCGAGGTGCAGGAGCGACGCATGCACCGAGATCTGGTGCTGGTGCTCGCTGGCATGATAGTCGGACACGGTCGTGCCGGCGGCGATGGAACCCATGCGTCCGATGTTGCCCGCACACGCGAGCATCGCTTCGCAGAGCATCGTCTTCCCGGCTGACGCGTGCCCGATGATGGAGAAATTTCTCAGGTCCGAGGGCGCGATCACATTCATGAGCCGAAGGGATTTATGCTGAACGGCGCTATCCTAGTGAACCGCCTCGCTTCCGCCTGCGCGTGCGTTGCGGATTACGAAGCGGATTTTGCTTAATTTCGGCCGCTTGCCAAGTCGTCTTGCCTGCGGAACTCCCGGAGCACGCGGCACCCGCGAAATTCCCCGCCCGCCGGTCAGTAGGTGCAGCGCCTCGCCTCGTCCGCGAACGCCTCGAGCAGGC
>DAOQKI010000185.1:0-4906 GCA_035334485.1 Opitutaceae bacterium | reverse complement strand
CGGGCCGCGGCCGCCGTCACGAGCGCCCGGGCGATCGGATGCTCGCTCGGCTGCTCGGCCGAGGCGGCGAGGCGCAGCAGGTCCGCGGGATCCTGGCCGGCGGCCGGCTCGAGCGCGACCACCTGCGGCCGGCCCTCGGTCAGCGTGCCGGTCTTGTCGATCAGCACCGTCGTGGCGCCGGCCAGCCGCTCGAGCGCCGCAGCGTGCTTGACCAACACGCCCGCCGCGGCCCCGCGGCCGATGCCCGTGACGAGGGAGACGGGCGTGGCGAGGCCCAGCGCGCACGGGCACGCGATCATGAGCACGGAGACCGCGTTGATCAGCCCGTGCAGCCAGCCGCGTTCGGAGCCGAGCCAGCCCCAGGCGAGGAGCGTGACGAGGGCGACGCCAAGGACAAAGGGCACAAACCAGTTGGCCACGCGGTCGGCGAGGCGCGCGATCGGGGCCTCGCTCTCGGTGGCCTCCTCGACCAGCCGGATGATCTGCGCGAGCAGCGTATCGGCGCCGACGCGCTCGGCGCGGAACGTGAACGAGCCGGTGGTGTTGAGCGTGCCGGCGCTGAGCCGGTCGCCCGGGTCCTTGGTCACCGGGAGCGGTTCGCCGGTGAGCATCGACTCGTCGACGTCCGCCCCGCCGTCGAGCAGCACGCCGTCGACGGGCAGGTTCTCGCCGGGCCGCACGCGCAGCCGGTCGCCCGGCTGGATGGCGGACACGGGTACGTCCTCTTCGACACCATCGGCCCGCACCCGATGGGCAGTGGACGGGGCGAGGTGCATGAGCGCGCGGATGGCGGCGTCGGTGCGGGCGTGGGCGCGCTGCTCGAGGATCTGGCCGAGCAGCACGATCGCCGTGATGAAGGCGACGGCCTCGAAATAGAGCGGGACGCCGTGGGGCCCGCGGTACGCGGCGGGAAAGTGCGCGTCGAACACCAGCGCGGCGACGCTGTAGAGGTACGCGGCGCCGGTGCCCGTGACCGTCAGCGTGAACATGTTCGTGTCCCGCTCGCGGATCGACTTCCACCACCGACGATTCAGCGGGGCGCCGCACCAGAGGAAGATCGGCGTGACCAGCGCCCACTGCACGAACCCGCCCATGACGTGGAAACGCGGGGGCAGGAGGTGCGGCCAGATCATCGGTCCCATCGCCAGCAGGAGCACCGGCACGGCCAGCGCCAACGCCACATAGAGTCGTGGCCGCAGGTAGCGCTCGTGGGGCAGCCCCATGTAGACCGGCTGGTCTGGCGGCGGTAGGCCGGGAGTGGAGGATGAATGGGCGTGAGTCATGGGGCAGTCTCCGGGAGGAGCCGGTCAGCGTCAGAACGCTAATGGCGGGATAGTTGAATGGACCAGCGTGCGGGAGGCGGAGGTGGCGACTATTAGCGGTTCACTTGGCCGCGTAAGGCCAGACTTGCGCCGGCCGGGCGGGCGAACAGCGCGACCACGAGGACAAAAGAGATATCCGTGCGGTGTTCCATGGTGGAACGTCCTTTGGCTAGAGCCAGCGTCTCACTCGGGACTGGTACGCGGCAAATGCCGGGCCGAATCGGGCGGACAGGGCCCGTTCCTCGGGGTGAATCTGGAAGCGATTCATATAGGCGACAAACAGGACGGGAGACACGAGGGTCACCGGATTGCCCAGCCACACGGACCATCCCAGCTGGATCCAAAGGAGGCCGAGGTACATCGGGTTCCGCGTCACGCGGTAGATTCCCGTCACCACCAGTGCCGAGACGTTTTCCGGCTGCAGCGGATTCACAGTCGTACGGGCTCGCCGGAACGAGATCACGCCCAGTATTGCGATCACCAACCCGGCGGTGGCCAGGGCGCTGGCGTAAAGTCCGGCATGGGGCACGGCGATCCGGGCGGCCGACGCAACGCGGTCGGCGACGGCCGCCAGGCCCATCAGGGCCAGGTTCAGGGCGACGGGCGGGACCTTCAATTCGAGCGAGGTCATGACGCGTCTGGGACGATCAGGCTCGTGCTGGCGCCTTGGCAAGAGGCCATGCAGGCCGAGTGGCGGTTGATGGGGCGGCTCATCGGCTGGCGGTGGATTCGACGGGAACAGGAGGACGCTCGGGGCGGAAGGATAGGGCATGGTGACTGGGTTTCATCCTGGAGACGGACCCCGCGCCCGAATCTTACAGGCGATGCTACATTTTTCGCACCGGGGCGCAGGTGCAGTCGAGACAGGCGCCTTCGGCGCAGGCACCGCAGAAGGCACGGAGTTTCTTGCCCAGCTCGCCGCGCGCCCGGTGCAGGATGACGCTGGCGTTGTTGGGCGTGAGGCCCAGCTCGCGCGCCGCCGACTGCACCGGTCGGTCCTCGAGGTCCACCAGGCGAAGCAGCCTGGCGTGCTGGGGCTTGAGCGTGTCGATGACGCTGCCGAGGCAGGCGCAGAGTCTGTTCCGCCAGACTGCCGGCAGTTCGGCCTCGTCCTTCCCTTCGATCATGTGGGCAAGTTCCAGCGCGGACTGTTTCCGCCGAGAGGCCCCGTTCGCGCGATAGTGGTCGATCAGGACATGGCGTAGGAGCTGGTAAAACCAGGGCACGAGCTTGGCCTCGTCGCGCAGGTCGCCCGCGCGCTCAAAGGCCTTGAGCAGCCCGTGCTGGAGCAGGTCCTCCGCCTTGGCCTCATTGCCGACCCGCGCGGCAAGGAACGCCTTGAACGCCTCCCGCTGCGCGTTGAGCGAAGCGGCAACCTGATCGGCGCGGCTCGTCATCGGCGAGGGAGTGCTGCTGGATTGGTCATCGTGGCGGCGTCACGTGATAGGTGACTCAGGCGGCGGCCTTGGCGAGTTCCCGCTCGCGGAGCCAAGCGAAGATCACCGGGGTGACGACGAGGATGTGGACGAGGCTGGAGAGCATGCCGCCGACGACCGGGGTCGCGAGCGGCTGCATGATTTCCACGCCGGTGCGGTGGCTCCAGAAGATCGGCAGCAGGGAGGCGACGGTCGTGGCGACCGTCATGACCTTGGGCCGCAACCGGAGTCGCGCGCCTTCCTTCACCGCCGCGAGCAGTTCGGCGCGGGTCAGGACAGGCGCGTGGACGAACTCCGAACTGCGATCTCCGATCTCCGCGCGGGTCGCCTTCGCGGCCTGCGCCTTCTTCACCGCCTCCTCGAGGTAGACGACCATCACGACGCCGGTCTGGATCGCCGTGCCGAAGAGCGCGATGTAGCCGACCCAGACCGCGACGCTGAAGTTGAATCCCAGCAGCGCCTGCAGGATGACGCCGCCCGTGAGGGCGAACGGCACCGCCAGGATCACGTGCGCCGCCTCCGCGACGGACCGGAAGGTCATCACGAGCAGCACGAAGATGATCACGAGAACCGCCGGGAACACGTACAGCAGCGTCTGGCGGGCGCGGAGCTGGTGCTCGTACTGGCCCGAGTATTCGATGGTCATGCCGGGATCGAGTTTCACGTCGCGGCTGACGCGCGCCTTGATCTCCTCGACGAAGCTGCCGAGGTCGCGGTCGCCGACGTTGGCCTGGACGAAGACGCGCAGGCGGCCGTTCTCGCTCTGAATCTCGTTGGGCCCGACGACCCGGCGGATGTCCGCCACCTGCCGGAGCTGGATGGCGACACCGGACGGAGTGGCGAGCGGCAGCTCGCCGAGCTTCTCGAGGTCCTCGCGGTCGGCCTGCTCGAGCCGGACCTGGATCGGCCAGCGTTCGCGGCCGCGGAGCGTCGTGCCGACGGTGGTGCCGCCGAGGCCGGCCTCGACGTAGCGCAGCACGTCGTCAACGCGCAGGCCGTAGCGGCCGAGGTCCTCGCGCCGGACCGCGATCTCGAGGTACGGCTTGCCCTGCACGCGCGACGGCGCGACTCCAGTGGCGCCCTCGACCTGCTCGACGACGCGCTGGATCTCGAACGCCTTGCGCTGCAGAGCGTCGAGGTCGTCGCCGAAGAGCTTGACGCCGACCTGTGCGCGGATGCCCGTGCTGGTCATCAGAATCCGGTTCTCGATCGGTTGGAGAAAGCCGGGCACGTAGCCGGGCACGTGCATGAGCTTCGCGGACAGCTCGGCGATGAGCTGCGCCTTGGTCACGCCCGGCCGCCACTGGTCGGCCGGCTTGAGCATGATCGTGGTCTCGATCATCTCGACCGGCGCGGGGTCGGTGGCGGAGTCGGAGCGCCCGAGCTTGCCGGCCACCGAGGCGACTTCGGGGACCTGGCTCATGATCTTGTCCTGCCAGGCCATGATCCGCTGCACCTCGGTCAGCGACGTCGCCGGTAGGAGCACCGGCATGAACAGCAGGGAGCCCTCCTCCAGCGTCGGCATGAATTCGCTGCCGAACCCCTGCGTCCACCGCGCGGGCACGGGCGTGTGCCGGGTAACGAACGCCGCAACCGACCGCGGCAGGCCGAAGGCGACGAGCGACGAGACCGCGAGCAGCGCGGCCGCCAGCGCGAGGACGGTCCGGCGGTGTCCGAGGGCCCAGTCGAGCACGGGGTCGTAGACGCGGAGGAGCGACTTCATCAGCCAGTTCTCGTGCTCCGGCTTGAACGGCCCGCGCACAAGCAGCGTGCAGAACACGGGCACGGCCGTGACCGCCAGCAGCACGGCGCCGATCAGCGCGAACGACTTCGTGTAGGCGAGGGGATGGAACAGCTTGCCCTCCTGGCCCGTGAGCAGGAACACGGGCACGAACGCGAGGATGATGATCATCATCGAGAAGAACATCGGCCGGCCCACCTGGGTCGCCGCCTCGAGCGTGTGAGTGAACACCTCCGGCCCGGTCAGCCGCCGTCGGAGTTGCTCCTCCGCGCGCTCGCAGTGCCGGATGACGTTTTCGGTCATCACGATGCCCGCGTCCACCAGCACGCCGATGGAGATCGCGATGCCCGTGAGCGACATGATGTGCGACGGGATCCCGAAGCGGTCCATCAGGATGAACGAGATCA
>DAOQKI010000184.1:0-4909 GCA_035334485.1 Opitutaceae bacterium | reverse complement strand
ACGCCAGTCGGTGCGCAGTCCGCGGGGCCTCGTCCGTCTCATCCGCCAAAATCCACGAAATCCGTGGTAAAAAAGCCCGCAGCCGAACCAGCGAGCCCCTCAGCACCCACAACGCCCCGCCCGTCACCTCCGTTCCCTCCGTTACCTCCTGTGAAAATCCGGCCCCGCCCCGCCTCCCACCGCCGTCTCAACGGATGAGCTCAACCGACGAGACGCGGAGCGAGGCGTTCAGTTGCGCCGGGGTCGCGCGGTCGGCCTGCAGGCTAAACTGCTCGATGCCGACGTAGGGCGATCGCTGCGAGAGCTCGACATAGAAACGCTTCAGCGACTCCCAGTCCGACTTCACCAGGTTGAACTGTACGGTGTGCACCGCGAACTGGCCGGTGCGCTCGGTCTGCGGCGTGTCGTTCGTGAAGCGGAGGCCGTGGCTGCGCGCGAGAGCGTTGAGCTCGCCTACCAGCCGCGTGTCGTCGAGCGTGCGCGCCGGGTCGAGGTTCTTCACCGCGGCCTGAGCCCCGGCCTCGATCGAGGCGCGGTTCTTCAGCCAGAGCTGCTGCTCGCGGAGGGTCACAGTCGTCGAGCGCTGCGTGCGCCAGAACGCCGCCGCACGGCGGCTGAACGATGAAACCAGCGTCAGCGCCACGAGCGCGGCGATCACCACCAGGAGGATCTTCTCCCGGAGCAGGCGACGGAGGAAATAGGTCTTCAGCGCCTTCATTACGATGCGGCCGGCTTGAGCGCGCCGGGCTTGAAGGTGACGACGAGGGTGAACGACATCAGGTTGTCGCGCGTGCGCTGGTCGCGGACCTCGACCTTCTCGCAAGCCGCCTGGGCCGCGAGGTTGGAGCGGAACACCGACACCTCGGCGGGTGAGGTCGTCTGGGCCTGGATCTCGAGCGTGTACAGGCCCGAGGTCGTCGTGCGCAGGAACTGGATCGTCGGCGGCTTCGCCGTGCCGCTGACAAACGAGATCATCTCGAACGGCAGAAGCCGCTTCGAGGAGAGTTCGTTGACGCGCGTCGCGAGGTTCTGCGCGGTCATGATCTGGTCGATGACCGGCTGCTGCGCCGCGACCTTGAGCTCGCGCGCCTTCTGCCAGAAGCCCGCGCCGTAGATCCCGGCCCAGCCCAGGGCGAGAAGCAGCGAGGCCGCGAGCGAGCCGACGAAGACGCGCCAGAGCAGCAGGTCACGCCCGCGCGCCGAGCGGAGTTCCGCGAGCTGGCCGCGGTCACGCACGTCGAGCGTGGCGGCGAGAGTCGCAGGCAGGCGCGTCTCGCGGCTGCCGGAGCGGAAGACAAACTCGGTGTCCGCGCCGCCCGCCTCCGGCGCTGGCGGCGCCGCGAGTTCCACGACTTGGCGGCTGCCCGGCAGGGCCCGCAGCAGCTCGTCGCGGGCCTGCGCGCGGGTCGGCTCGTCCGCGTCGGCCGCGAGTGGCTTGAATTGCACGCCGGCCGGCACGGGGCCGCGGTCCCAATAGATCGCGGTCAGGCCCTCGGGCGACGTCACCAGCATGGTCGTGGCGGCGGCCGGGGCCTCGCCCAGCAGGGCGGCAAAAGCGGGCAGCACCAGCTCGGCCCCTTCCCACGACTCCACCTGGTCGGGCGTGAAGCGGCGGCGGTAGGCGGCGAACACCAGCGCCCGGTCGGCGCCCGGCGCCCAGAAATGGGAGAAGTACAGCTGCGCTGGCGGAAACGGCGACAGCCCCTCCAGCGCCAATTCGGCCTGGACCGCGGCCTCGACCGGCGTCGTGGCCCCCGTCACCGGCACCGCGCGCACGAAGAACAGCGCGTCGGGCAGCACGATCACCCGGGGCGCGTCGGGCGCGGGGGAGTTTTCAGCGGGTGAGGTCATGCGGACGGGGCCGGAGGCGGAGGTGGTGGCATCTCACCAATTTCGCGAATTTCCAAGAGTGTAAATGGATAGTTGAGCTGGGCTTTTGTTCCGCCGGTGGCCGCCGACCCCGCGGCGGCGGTCGTCGACGTCGGCTTCGCCGCGTTGGCGGTGACCGTGGCGCTGCTCGCGGCGGTCCCCTCGGCAGACGCGGGCGCTCGGGTGTCGGTTGCAGTGGTCTTCACGATTTTCGCGCCGCCGTTGGGCGCCACCACCGCGGCCAGGCGGAACTCGGACTTGCCCTCGCGGACCGTGATCGTGATCCGCAGCGCACGCACCTGGGTGCCGGCCAGGTTCGGCATCGCCCCGGTGCCGAGCACGCCTGCGGCCTGCGAGTTCGACGTCAGCCAGCCCGGCCCCTGCGCGGTGTAGCCGCCCGTGCCGGTGAGGAACTCGTGCAGCCGGTTGTGCTGTGTCGGGTCGGCAAAACCCACCGCCGTCAGCACGTCGGGATTCGCCCCGTTCACGTTGAACTGGTCGTAGTCGTAGAGGGAGAACGCCGCGGTGAACCGGCGGTACAGGTCGTTCGGCCGGCCCTGGTCGTCGTAGAACACCTCGCGGACGTGGTCGATGGCCGCCAGCTCGGTCCACGAGCGCAGCGAGCGCTGGGGCGCCTCGAACGGCAGGTCGCCGATGTCGTAGTCGGGCGAGCGGCCCGACGCCGGCACGTAGTCGCGCCGCATCCAGCCGAGCAGCGCGTCCGCCAGGCGCTCGGCGTCGGCCTGGTTGAAATCCCACGACTTGAACAGCGCGACCAGCGTGCCGTTGTCGACGTGCGGGAGCGAGAGCTTGCCGCTCTCGTCCTCGAGCGCGACCTCCACCTTGCAGCCCTCCCGCGGCTGCCAGCCGGAGAAGCCGAGCGGGTCCGCCCACCCTTCCGCCGGGCCGTGCAGGCCGCTGTCCGCCCGCCGGAACTCCTCCAGCGTCGCGAGCGTGGCCTCGAGCGCCGAGTACGCCTCGCGCCGCAGCCGCCGCGCTGTGACCTCCCGCGCCTCGACCAGCAGGTCCGTGCTCGCCTGCTCGACGAACAGGATCAGCGCGAACGCCGTGAAGAGCAGCGTGACCATCACGATCACGAGCACGGAGGCGCGGCGCGGGTGGCGGGAAGGCGTCATCAGAAGTTCGGCAGGCCGGGGCCGGTGGACGGGAGCACCAGCACGGTTTCCCGGGTGAGCTTGCCGTAGGTGAACTTCAGCCGGACGCGCTGCGGGGTCTGGAGCTGGCCGTTGTTGTCCTTGCGGATGGTCGTCTCGTTCTTCCAGTTCTTGAAATCCGGATCGTAGTAGTCGTACGAGATGCCGGTCACGAGCGGCGTCACCACGGTCTCGCGCGGCGGATCGTCGGCGAAATGGGTCTCCAGCCGCGAGTGCCAGAGAAGCAGCAGCCCCTCGCGGTCGCGCACCTGGAGGGAGCAGACGACCTCCGGCAGCGGCCGGTCGGGCCAGACGAACAGCCGGCAGCCGGCGGGCAGCTCGAAGGTCAGCAGATTTTCGGTCTGACCGTTCCGGGGCCGGATCTCCTGCGGCGCGATCGGCGCGGCGTTGGCATCGGCGGCGGGCGGGAGCGTGGCGGCGCGGAGCTGGGCATCGACGAAGCGGGTCACGGCCCGCACATGCCGGTCAAACAGCCGCACGTCTGAGTTGCGTCCCCAGATCTCGCCCATCGAGAACACGAACACATTGAGCGCCACCAGCACCAGCGAAGCCAGCGCAAGGCCGAGGAGGATCTCGAGAAGAGTGAAGCCGGAGGGGCTAATTGCGGATCGCGGATTGCGGATTGCGAATTTTCCGGCCGACGCGCGCGGAGCGCGGCTGGGATCCATTCCGGAATCCGGATTCCGGAGTCCGGAATAGATATCAGCGGCGCGGGACGCGCGTCCGGCGCCCAATCCGCAATTCGCAATCCGCAATCCGCAATGGTTCACGTTCCCTTCCTCCCCTGCGTTTCCTTGATGTGGTCCTGCACCTGCTGGCGGATCTTGGTGTTCTCGACGGGGTCGGACCAGGTTGGGCGGAGGAGCGTGAAGGTCTCGGTGATGGTCTTCGCCTTCTCGGTCACGCTGCCGCCGCCGGCGCCCAGCTCGCACACGAAGGTCACCTGGAACAGGTCGGGCAGCACCGTCGACTCGATCTTCGCGCTCCACTGCACCCGCCGGCCGTCGGCCGCCTGGTAATCAGAACCCTTCTCGGCCTCGTCACGGTTGGTGGTCGCCAGCAGTTGCGACCGGGCGAAGCGGACCTCCATCTCGTTGGGGTCGGTGCGCTGCGCGTCGGCGTAGGCGACGAGGACGTTCACGTACGCTGCGCCCAGCACGATCGCGGCGAGCGCGAAGATCGCGAGCGCGACGATGACCTCGAGAAGCGTGAAGCCGCGGCGCATGTCAGGAGCTCCCGTCCGACGGCGGCAGGATCTTGGCGCAGGTCCACGGATCAATCGCGACCACGCGCGCCGTGGCGCCGGACCGGAACTGCACGCGGAACGAGGTGCAGGTCCCGTCGGGATAGAACGTGACGTAGGCGATGGGCTTCGACTCCATCAGCTCGCCACCGACGAGGATGGAGTTGCCCGCGGCCTGGCCCGCGAGGAAATCGACGTTGGCGTCGCGGCCCGGCGGCAGCGTCAGCTTCTGCGGCGCCACGCCATCATCGAGGACGAACACCTTGTCCTTGGCGTCGAAACTCAGCCGGACCTCGCGCTCGCCGTTGAGGGCGGCCGAACGGGCGCGCAGCGTTGCTTTCCAGAACACATCCTCCGCCGTGACCGGCTTGTCGCCGATCAAGTCCGCCGACCCGGACACCAGCACCCCGGCCAGCAGCGCCAGCAGCGCGACGGCGAGAATGACCTCGAGCAAGGTGAAGGCACGGTTGGCCATTGCGGATCGCGGATTGCGGATTGCGGATTTTCCAACCGGCACGCGCGGAGCGCGGCTGAGATCCATTCCGGAATCCGGAATCAGGAATCCGGAATTGAGACCAGCGGCGCGGCGCGCCGTCAGGGATTGGAATCCGCAATCCGCAAT
>DAOQKI010000183.1:0-4980 GCA_035334485.1 Opitutaceae bacterium | reverse complement strand
ATGCCGATCAGGTAGCCGCGCACGATGCGCTCGAGGAACAGGGATCGCGGGCCGGCCCGCTCCGCGGGCGCGAGCAGCTGCGCGAGGAGGGACTCGTTCCAGCCTTGGAGGGCGGCGAGCCGGACCTCGGCCCGGCCGAGGTTGACGGACCCGGCGGGCACGCGCTGGCCGGCGCGGAAGGACCGCGGAGTGGATTCGCCGTTGATGGAGGCGAGCGAGAAGGCGGCCTCGTCTGATTCGAGGCGGGACTCGACCGGCACGGTGTGACCCGAGGCGGTGTGGTAGACCTGCCCGGCGATGAGCTTCTCCGGCGGGACGGTGCCGCCGGTGGCGAGGCGCACCTGCGGCGGCTTGGGCTGCTGGCCGAGCAGGCGGCGCTGGTTGCGCTCGACGGCGGCGACCTGCGCCCAGCGGCCGATCAGCATCAGGAGGATGAACGTGCAGACGAAGTCGAAGTAGATGTAGTCCGTCTGGTCGGTGAACCACCCGTAGAGCGAGCCGAGGTAGGCGCCGACGATGCCCAGCGCGATCGGCAGGTCGATGTGCAGGAGGCCGGCGCGGATCGACTGCACCGCGCGGCCCAGGAAGTAGGTGCCGCCGACCAGGACGCTCAGCGTGCCGAACAGGAGGGAGAGCGTCTCGAACAGGTTCGCGTAGGCGAACGTCTTCTCCATGCCGAAGAACCGCGGCAGCGTGAAGAGCATGGCGTTCATGGCGAACGCCGCGCACAGGCCGATTCGGCGGACCAGCCCGCGGGTCTCGGGCACCGCCGGCCGCTCGCCAGCCGGGCCGGCCAGGTAGCCGAACGCCTGGAGCTTGCGGGCGAAATCCGCCGCGGAGAACTCGCCGGGAATCCACCGGAGCCGCATCTGCCCGAGCTGCGCGCTGGCCTCGATGTCGCGGGCGCCCGGCTGCTGCTGAAAGACCCGCTCGATCAGCCAAATGCAGCCCGCACAGGAGATGCCCTGCACATCGAGGGTCAGTGCCGGCGGCCGGCCCGCCGCGTCCGCCTCGGCCTGCTGCTGGGCGGTCTCGAGCCAGGTGAGGTCGCGCGACTGGAACACGGCCGCGTCGGCGGGGGCGGTCACGTTGTCCTTGATGTCGTAGTAGTTCCCCAGCCCCTGCTCCTGGATCAGGCGGAACACATAGGCGCAGCCCGCGCAGCAGAAGCCGCTCTCAGTCTGCGCGCCGGGGAGCAGCGGCGTGCCGCAATGCCGGCAGGAAGGCCGGCCGCGGGTGGCGGTGGGGGAGGCGGGGACGGCCTGGGCCATGTCAGTGGCAGACGAACGTCGAGGGATCCGGTCCCGGGAAGCCCAGCGTGGCGCGCAGGCGCCAGCTGATGATCAGCGCCGTGGCGAGGGCCAGCCCGAGCCGGACCCGGGCGAGCCACGCGGGCGAGAACCGGGCGCTGATCCAGCGCACCTGCGACTGGGCCAGCCACAGCAGCGGCACGGTGCCGAGGCCGAACGCGAGCATGAACTCGACTCCCTTGACGGCCGAGCCGGAGAGCAGGGCGAGCGCGATCAGGAAGTACAGCGGGCCGCACGGCAGCAGGGGCGTCGCGAGGCCGAGCGCACCGGCGGCCGCCACGCGGGAACGCCCGCGAAACCACGCGCTGACCCGGAGGGCCGCCCGGCCGAGGATCGGCGGCTTGGGCAGGAAACGGTCCCACCGCAGGGCCATCGCCACGAAGAAGAGGACCAGAATCCACGGGAACCACCGCAGCGCGGAGCCTGTGACCCACGACAGCGGGAGTTCGCCGAGCCCGCCGGCCAGCGCGCCCAGCGCGCAATAGCTGGCGAGGCGGCTCACGTGATAGACGGTGCTCACCACCTGCGGGTCGTTGCCGTCGTCGCGCACCGGCATCAGGGCGCACGCGAGCGGCCCGCACATGCCGGCGCAGTGGAGGCTGGTCACGAGGCCGGCGACGAAGGCCGTGGCGGGGGAGTTGATGGCGGCAAATTCCATGTCACCGCGAGGCGCGGGTGGTGAGCGGCACCTCGGCGACCGGGTGCCGCGAGGCGAGCGTGAGCCAGGCGATCCAGACTGCGAGCTGGGCCACGAACACGGCCACGAAGATGAGCCAGAGGCGGCTCTTGCGCGGAGGCGTTGGGGCGGTCTCGGTCATGGGCTGGGGCGATACTGTGGGCCTCGGGGAGGACGGCGCAAATTCGAACGGCAGGGGCCGGCGGGAGACGCCGAAGGCCCGGGCATACCCGCGTCTCCGCTGTGACCGGTGCGCCGGCTGGCGGCCGCGATCCGGGGATGCGCGGGCTAGTGACCCTGGCGCTTCTCCTTCTCCTCGTCCTCCTCGTGCAGGAGACGCACGTCGGGACCCTGGAAGTCGACCTGCCGCTTGAGGTGGAAGGTGCCGGCTTCGTCCTGGACCTTTACGTCGAAGAAGAAGCTGCCGTTGTAGTCCGAGCGACGCTGCTGGAGGACGAGCGGCTGGACGATCTCGCCGAGGGCGGGAACCTCGACGGGCTCGCGGAATCCGGCCTGGGTGAGGCCGGGTCGGGCGTCGGACACGGACACGACGAAACGCACCGGATGGTTCCGCTTGTTGACGAGCCGCACGAGGAATTGGTTGCGGATGGTCTGGTCGGAGACGACGTAGGGCGAGCCGACGATGCGGGTGACGCCGAAGTTGGCGGGCTTGACGGTGCTGAGGGCCCAGGTGGCGACGCTGGCGCCAACGAGGAGAAGCACGCCGTAGAGAGCGGTGCGCGGGCGGAGCCAGCGGGTGGCGCGGCCGGCGAACTTGTTCTGCGAGTCGTAGCGGATGAGGCCGCGCGGGCGGTGGAGGCGGGTCATCACGTCGTCGCAGGCGTCGATGCACGCGGTGCAGCCGACGCACTCCATCTGGAGGCCCTGGCGGATGTCGATGCCGGTGGGGCAGACATGGACGCAGCGGTTGCAGCCGATGCAGTCGCCGGAACCCGGGGTGCCGGCCTTGCCGCGGGGCTCGCCGCGGCGCGTGTCGTAGCCGATGACCATCGAGTGATCGTCGATCAGCGCAGACTGCAGGCGGCCGTACGGGCAGATCACGATACAGAGCTGTTCGCGGAACCAGCCGAAGTTGAAGTACAGGATGCCCGTGAAGATCATCATGAACGCGAACGCGCTCCAGTGCTCGACCGGCGCGGCGCTCATCATGGCCCAGACCTCGGGCAGGGACACGAAGTAGGCGAGGAACAGGTGGGCGATCGTGCCCGAGACCAGGATGAAGAGCGCGTGCTTCGCCACCCGGCGCAGGAGCTTGCCGCCCGAGAGCGGCGCCTCGTCCAGCTGGCGCCGCTGCACCGCATCGCCGTCAATCAGCCGCTCGATCCGCCGGTACACGTGGTCGAGGAAGACCGTGTGCGGGCAGGCCCAGCCGCACCAGATGCGGCCGAGCAGGGCGGTGATGAAGAACAGCGAGAACCCGAGCCCGGTGATGACGAAGAACAGCAGCCACATGTCCTGGGCCGCGAGGGTCAGCCCGAACAGGTGGAAGCGCCGCTCCGCGACGTCGAGGAACACTGCCGGGTAGCCCCCGATGGGGATCCACGGCAGGGACAGGTAGAACGCGATCAGCAGGAAGGCCGAGACGCGTCGGGCAAGGGTGAATCTGCCGTGGGTATCGGCCGGAAACAAAAACGGCCGGGAGCCATCAGGTCGGATGGTGGTGACGGATTCGCGGGTCGGGAGCGGAGCGGGTGCGGCCATGCCTTATTTTGGAGTGATCGGAACCCATACGTCCTGGACCTCGATGGGTTCGCCTTCCTGATGGTAGCTTAGCACATAAGCCACCACTTCGGAAATCTTCTTGGGCCCGAGGACGGGACCCCACGGGGGCATGCCCTTGGCGAGCACGCCGTTGGTGACGGTCTGGAGCACCTGGGTGGGCTTGCCCCCATGGATCCAGAGATGGTCGACGAGGTTCGGGCCGATGGCGCCGGTGAGCTTGTCGGTGTGGCAGCTGGCGCACGTCGAGTTGAACGTCGCCCGGCCGGCCTCCACGAACACGGGATTCTTGCTCATCTGCCAGAGGCTCGCGTCGTCGAGGTTCGGGGTGGAGGCGAGGCGCTTGGCCTCGATCACCGCGAGCTGCTGCTCGACGGCGGCGGCGTTGGTGGGCCCGAGGTGGGCGCGCTCGTAGTAGAACCAGTAGCCGACCCAGAACACCATGGTGGCGTAGAGGGTCACCAGCCACCAGTTGGGCAGGCGCTTGTCGTACTCCTGGATGTCGCCGTCGAAGACGTGCGGGCGGAGCTGGTCCTGATCGTGGGGGGTGGGATTAGGCGTGGGGGTCATGGCGGCCGTCGGTGTCGGTGTTGAACGGGAGGTGGGAGAAGCGGTCGGCCTGGGCGCGCGGCATGCGCAGCGCGCGCCAGGTGATGAACAGGAAGATCGTCGCGGCCACGACAAACGCGGCCAGGACGTATGCGGTGGAGGAGTCCTCCAGGATCAGGCGTTTGAACATGGCGGGATCAGTGGGTGGCGGCGGTGGCGGGCTTAGGCGGGACCGGCACGGACTTGCCGAGCGTCTGGAGGTACGCCACCAGCGCGATGATCTCCTTCTCCGGGGCGACATAGGCGCCGGCGAGGCGCAGGTCGCGGGAGATGGTCCGGGACTGGGCGCCGACGGAGTCGTAGATGTCCTGCGCGCTCCAGGCCGGGTACGGCACGCCGAGCAGGCGCTGCACGCGGATCTTCGACGGCAGGGTGGACGCATCGAGGTTGTTGTTCAGCAGCCACGGGTAGTTGGGCATGTTCGAGCCGACCGAGATCGAGCGCGGGTTCTCCATGTGGCGGATGTGCCAGACGTCCGGGTATTTCCCGCCGACGCGCGCCAGGTCCGGGCCCGTGCGCTTTGAGCCCCACTGGTACGGGTGGTCGTAGATCGACTCGCCCAGCCGGGAGTACGGCCCGTAGCGGAGCACGTCCGGCACCAGCGTGCGGATCATCTGCGAGTGGCAGTTGTAGCAGCCCTCGCGG
>DAOQKI010000182.1:0-4983 GCA_035334485.1 Opitutaceae bacterium | reverse complement strand
CACCTCGGCCGGCGGGATGGCGGCGACGAAGGCGCTCATGACCACGCCGACGCGCAGCCGCAGCGCCCGCCAGTCGCTCGCGCCGTAGTCCTGGCCCAGCACCGCGATCTCGCCCCGGGTCGGGGGGAGATGCCCGTGAAGGACTTTCAGGAGCGAGGTCTTGCCCGAGCCGTTGGCGCCGAGGATCACCCAGTGCTCGCCACGCCGGACGCGCCAGGCGACATCGCGGAGGATAGTGGTCCGGCCGCGGATGACGGTGAGGCCGGAGACTGCGAGAACGGGATTCATGGGCGCTTGTCGTCTGCGCATACCGGAGTGTTCGGCGGATGCAAACCACGAAACAAGCGCGACACCCGCCAGTCGCGGGAAATCCGCTCGCGCCGCGGCCGGACCTTGCTGCACGATGCGGGGATGCAACCGTTCCGTTTCCGCTCCCTGCTGCTGCTTCTGGCGCTCCTCAGCGCGGCCGCGGCCTCCGCCCGGACTTTCACGGTCATGGCCTACAACGTGGAGAACCTCTTCGACGCCGACGGCAAGGCGGTGTTCGACGAATACCGCGGCGACAAGTACACGCCGGCGCACGTCCTGACCAAGCTGCAGCACATCACGCAGGTCGTGCAGCGGCTCGCGCGCGGGCAGGGCCCGGATGTGATCTTCTTCTGCGAGATCGAGGTCGACCAGACGCCCGGGGCGACGCCGCCGGACTACGACGCCATCCTCCGGAAGTATGCCGGCGTGAAGCTCGAGGAAATGCTCGGGCCGAAGTTCGACGCCGAGGTGGCGGACCTGCCGGCCGAGGCGCTGCTCGTGAAGGCGTTCGTCGACCACGGCCTGACGGGCTACCGCGTGATCGCGTCGCAGAACACCCAATCGACCGACGGCAAGCGTCAGCTGGCCCAGAAGTGCGTCGTGTTCACCCGGCTGCCCGTGACCGCGGTGCACGAGTGGCCCACGCTGGACGCCCGCGCCATCCTCGAGGTGGACGCCGAGGTCGACGGGGCGCCGCTCTACCTGTTCGGCAACCATTGGAAGTCCGGCGCCGGCGACCCGGTCACCGAGAAGACCCGGGTGGTCAACGCCGCCACGCTCCGCCGGCGCCTCGACGAGATCCTGGCGAAGGATCCCAACGCCGACATCGTCATCGGCGGCGACTTCAACTCCCAGTACAACCAGAAGGCCCGCTACGGAAAGACCATGACCGAGACCGGCATGAACGACGTGCTGCACTCGCAGGGCAACGCCCTCGCGGTGCGGGGCCCGCAGCGCGACCTGTACAATCTCTGGTACGACCTTCCGACCGCGGAGCGCGGGAGCGACACCTACAATGGCGAGTGGGGCACACTCATGCAGCTGATCATCTCGCGCGGCCTGTTCGACTTCCGCGGCGTGCAGTATGTGGACCACTCGTTCCGCGTGGCCAAGTTCGCGGGCCTCAACATGGACGACGACGGCCTGCCGATCCACTGGAACGGCGCCGGCCCGACCGGCTCGGGTTTCTCGGACCACTTCCCGGTCTACGCGGTGTTCAAGACCGTGACCGACAACCGTGCCGACCGCTACCTGCCCGTGGCGAAGTCCAACGGGGCGGCGGAGTCCGACGAGCCGGTGAAGATCGGTCATTCCAAGATCGACGTGGAGAAGGTGGCGCTGCCCGCCGCGCAGGTGGCCACCGGCGCCGCCCTGCGGGTCCCGGCCAACCTCGGCAAGATTGTCCGGGTCGAGGGCAAGGTGGCCGAGGGCAAGCGCATGGCCGTCGAGTTCCTCGGCGAGCCTTACGATGTCTGGGTGCCGGACGGCGCCCTGCGTGCACGCCTCCGCGAGCGGTTCCGGGCGGGCGAGACCGTCAAGTTCTACGGCGAGCTCGGGATCTACAAGGAGCACTGGCAGTTTGTCATCCGCGACGAGGCCTGGGTGAAGTGAGGCGCCGATGCTGAAAGCCTACACCTACGCCAACTGTGACACCTGCCGGCGCGCCGTGAAGTGGCTGCGCGGGCAGGAGCTCGCGTTCACCGAGCATCCGATCCGCGAGACCCCGCCGAGCCTGGCCGAGCTGCGCACCATGCTGGCGGCGTGCGGCGGGGCACTGCGCCGGCTGTTCAACACCTCGGGCAAGGACTATCGCGACCAGAAGCTGGGCGAGAAGCTGCCGGGCATGACGGAGGCTGCGGCGCTCGCGCTGCTGGCCGCCAACGGCAACCTGGTGAAACGGCCATTCCTGCTCGGCCCCGGAGTTGCCCTCGTGGGCTTCGACGAGACGGCGTGGCGCTCGGCCCTCCTTTCACGATGAACCCCGAGCATCCCCTTTCCGTCACGGTTCGCTGGCTGGCCACGTACGCCGGGTTTCCCGCGAGCCGGCTTGAGACCCGCGCCGAGGCCCTCGTCTGCCTCGCGGCCTTGGTCGCGGCCGAGGAGGCCGCCCAGCAGCAGCGGTTCCTGATCCAGCGGCGCGACCCGGCCCAGACAGCCGCGCTCAAGACCCACGCCATTCGCCGATCCCAGGTCCACTACAAGTGTGACAACAGCGCCAAGGTCTGAACGCCCGGTTCGGCGCGGTTTCCTGTAACTTTGGCTCCGGCCGCGGGTTTTCCTGCTACCCTCCATGAAAACCCTGTCCCTGTTCCTTTCGGCCGGCCTGCTGGCCCTCACTCCGTCCCTCGCGAGCGCCAAGATTGAGCGCACCGTCGAGAAGACCTTCACCGTCCAGCCGGGCGGCAAGCTCAAGGTCCACACCCAGGGCGGCGACATCAAGGTCGTCACCGGCGCCGCCCCGACCGTGAAGGTCGTGGCCCGCGAGGTGATCCGCGCGAGCTCCGACGCCGAGGCGGATGAGCTGCTCAAGAAGCTCACGCTGGTGATCGAGCAGAACGCCGACGGCGTCGCCGCCACCGCGGAATACGAGAAGTCGGCGGGTTTTCATTGGGGCTCCTGGCCCCCGGTCCAGGTGGGCTTCACCGTCACCGTCCCCGCCAGCTACAACGTCGAGCTCAAGACCTCCGGCGGCGACGTCACGGTCGATGACCTGCAGGGCAACGTGCACGCCCGCACCTCCGGCGGGGACATCGTGCTCGGCAAGATCGCCGGCGACGTCCATGCCGGCACGTCCGGCGGCGATGTCCGGCTCGCCGAGGGCCGCGGCTCCGTCAAGCTCGGCACCTCCGGCGGTGACATCCAGGTGGGCCGCGTCGTCGGTCCGGCTGATCTCGACACCTCGGGCGGCGACATCCGCGTCGATGCGGTTGAGGGCACGCTGCACGCCGATACGAGTGGCGGCGACGTCAAGGCCACCCTCACGGGCCCGCTCAAGGGTGACTGCCGGCTGGGCACGTCGGGCGGCAAGGTCACGGCGGTGGTCGAAAAATCTGTGGCCTTTGACCTCGACGCCTCGACCAGCGGCGGCGACGTCAGCGCGACCGGCCTGACCATTACGATCGACAAAGGCGGCGTCGGCCGGAGCCGGCTGGCCGGCAAGGTCAACGGCGGCGGCCCGCTTCTGAAGCTCCGCACCAGCGGCGGCAACATCCGCATCGAGCCCCGGTAAGCGGCCGGCGGCTTTCCAAGTAGCAAGGCGATCCCAAGCGGATCGCCTTTGCGCTTTTTTCGGGCCTCGCGGTCAACCCGATCGGCACCGCTCAACCCCGCGGCCGGTAGAACACGCGCTCGACGCCGTAATAGGTGGCAAGCGTCGCCGCGATCGACGCCCCGAGATTGGCGGCCAGCTGCACGAGGTAATCCTCCTGGCGGAAACCGACCAGGAGGAGCCAGGTGGCGAGCATGATGGCCGGGGTGTGGACGGCGTAGAGGCTGTAGCTGATCCGTCCCGTGAACCGCATCGCCGCGACCAGCGGGCGGTCGCGCCAGTCCGGATGCCGCTCCTCGCGTCGCAGTACCCAGAGGATGCCAAGCGTGCAGACCAGCGCCCAGGCGGCCTGGCGCAGGATGTTCAACCCGTAGACATGTGGCACGGCCTTGAGCCCGAGGAAGGCGCCCCAGGCGACGAGGAACCAGAGACCGCGGATCCGCGCGCCATGCCGCACGAACTGCTCGGCGGCGAACGCGCCGAAATACCAGAACAGGCCAAGCATGAAGACGCTGTTGAACACCCAGAAGGGCGTGACCCACCGGAGCAGCAGCACGGCGCCCGCCTGCATCGCGACAAACCCCACGCCCAGCCCGGTCCAGTGGCCGCGCGCCGCGAGCGCGTGGAACCACGGGTAGAGCGCGTACATCACGATCTCGACGGCGACCGTGTTGAGGAGGTAGTTGCCGGCGAAGACCTCGCGCGGGTAGAGGCCGGACAGGCCGGTCAGCCGCACTGCGACCTCTTCGAGGGGCGAGAGTGCATGCAGCGCGAGCAGGGGGCTGCCGCTGGGATGGAGCGTCTCGGCCGCGACGAACGCAAGGCCGAGCGCGCAGGCCGCCCAGTAGGCCGGCATGATCCGGAGGAACCGCCGGCGGAAATAATCCCGCCAGCCGGCGAGCGCCTGGCCGTCATGCGCCCGCTTCGCGAACGGGTAATGGATGCAGAATCCGCTCAGGACGAAGAAGCAGATCACTGCCGGATGGTGGCCGCCGGTCGGCCAGGTGAGCGTGACGAACGCTGTGTAGCAGTTCTCGCCCAGCTCGCGGACGAAACGCTCGAAGGTGCCGCGCGGGACGAAGGACGACCAAAGGTGCCAGTGGCTCAGGAAGACGACGAGGGCGCAGCCGCCGCGCAGGACGTCGAGCGACCAGAGTCGCGGCGGGGCGGCAGGCGTCGGGCGGGAGTCGTCCACGGCGCCAGATTCCGCCCGGCGCGGGACGGAGCAAGCGATTTTGCCGGTGCCGTCCGGGCAAAAGGTCTGGCGCGACGCGGGGTTCCGTGGAGGATGGCGGCATGACGAATCCTACGGCCTACGCGGAATTGACGGACTGGGTGAAGCGCGTGCACCTGCTCGGCACGGTGGCGGAACTGCTCGGCTGGGACGAGCAGGTCAACCTGCCGCC
>DAOQKI010000181.1:0-5027 GCA_035334485.1 Opitutaceae bacterium | reverse complement strand
AATCGCTACGTAGTGCAGTTCCTCCGCCCCATGCAGCTCAAGCTCTACTCCCTCCGCCCCTCCGCCCTCTCCGCCCGCGCTGGGCTACAGGCTGCATTCCATGAACACCAGGTACGCCTTGAACTGCTCGGAGATTTCGCTCTCGGGATAGCACTCGATGTCGCGGAAGCCGCACCGGCGGTACAGCTCGTGCGCCGCGGTCATCAGTTTCAGGCTGTCGAGCCGGACGGTCTTGTAGCCGGCCTCGCGCGCCGCCGCCAACAGGTACTCCACGATCGCCCGGCCCGCGCCCGCCCGGCGAAAGGTCGGGTCCACGTACATCCGCTTGATCTCCGCGATCTCGTCGTTCAGCCGACGCAGCCCGCCGATGCCGCACGGCGCGCCGTCCCGGAACGCCAGCACCAGCCGCCCGTGCGGCGCCTGAAACTTGCCGATCGCCGCGATGTCCTGCTCCACCGCCTCGCGCGGCGAGTGCGCGTGCACGCCATAGCACGCCTGCATCTGGTCGTTGCCCCACGTCAGGTAGTCCACCCACAGCCGGCGGATGATCTCCGTGTCCGCCGGTAACCGCGCCTCACGCACTTCGAGCACAGGGGTGGAACTCATCCGCTCGGTGGTAGCGGCGCGCACCTCGAACGCAAGGTCTGTCGTCCTGCCCCAATCCGGACTTACCGCCAAGACCGCGAAGGCCGCGAAGCCCATGCTGCCGGTCTGAGCTTCGCGGCCTTGGCGGTCTTGGCGGTGAATATCACCCCTCGCCCGCGGTCGTTGACTCGGCGGCGCGGCGGTCGATCCGGGCCAGCAGCATGTGACACGCCCCGAGCCCCAGCAGGATCCATCCGCCGCGCACCACGAACTGCTCGGCTAGCGCATCGCGGAATTCCACGTTCCGATAACGTTCACTCAGGGACTCCAGGCGCGCTCGGTCCTCCGGCGCCATCGGCGGCGGACGGAACAGGTGAATGAAGCCCGAACCCGGCGGCCCGCGGACCCAGCTGTCCTTGCGCGCCTTCGCCTCGACGACAGCGGTGAACTCGTCCAGCTCCAGCCGCGCCTGCCTCACCTTCAGGCCGTAGCCCAGGTACAGCGCACCGGCCAGCAGCCACGGCGCGGCCAGGCCGAAGGTGGCCAAGCGGATCAGGAGCAGCGGTCCCTGGAGTTTCATGCGATAGCGGGATTTGTCGGTCTCAGCGGGATGACGCGCGAACTGGCCGGAAATTAGGACGAAATCACTCCGCGAGGCAGTCAGGGCCAAGACGACGCTCAGGATTTCGAAAAGAGCGGGTCGCCCCGACCAAAGACGTACTCGGCGGGGAACAGGCCCGGCGCAGATTGCCGCATGCTCTTCTCAACCTCGGCCCGGATCTTCTTCGGGGCCTGGGTCGCGTCGTAGTAGATGAAATCGCGGATGCGCTGGCGGACGGGCTCCGGCTGGGCGGCCACCACCTGGGCGAAGGCCTCCACCCCGCGGCGCTCGCTGAGATTGAGGAACGCGCTGTAGATGGCCTGACCGTAGGCCCGCGCGTCGCGGTCGAGCGTGGTGAACTTGGTCGCGTACGCGAAGACCCGCCCCAGCGCCGCGTCATCCGCCTCATACCCGCGCCGCAGGTCACCGGCCAAGTCCACCCCGTCCTTCTGCGCCCGAGCCATGAGCCGGTTGACCTCCCGGTCGCCGATCCGACCAAAGGGCGACCCGGTATTGAAGTCGCTCTCGCCCGCCCGGAGCGCGCCGCCCAGCAGCAGCGCCGCCCATCCGGCCCACATCCAGCGCCAGAGTTTCATGACGCGATCCTGCCCTTAACCGCGAGTGGAGCAATGCTCATCCGCGCTACCGGGAATCCGGTAGTCGACAAGCTCCCTCTCCGCCGCATGCTGGACATCGTCGTTCTGGTTGCTGTCTTCGGTTTGTTCAGCCCGCCACCCCGTGAACCCGACTCCTTCCGCCCCGCCCCCACTGCCAACCAAGCGGCGCACCACCGGCTGGGCCATCACGTGGTTCATTGCCGGCTTCGTCTCGGCCTGCGTCCTCGTCATCGGCGGCGAGGCGGCGATGTTCTACTATTTCACGAGCAAGATGAAGGACCTCCGGAAGGAGATCGGCGTGGCCGCGCCGCCGGTGCCGCGGGCCGCGACCAAGGCGGAAATGCACTTGGTGATGGCCCGGCCCGACGGCTCGCTGCTCAACCTGTCCTCGCTCAAGGGTCGCGTGATCGTGCTGAATGTCTGGGCCACGTGGTGCCCGCCGTGCATGCAGGAATTGCCCAGCCTCGCCGCGCTCGCGAAACACTACGCCGACACGAAGGATGTCCAGGTGGTCTGCGTGACCACCGAGCCGACGGAGGATGTCTGGCCCAAGATGAGCCGGCACGAGGCCGCGAGCCTGCTCTGGGGCACGGACCGGCAGCGCCTGCCCAAGATCTACGAGACCCGCGCCATCCCCGCCACCTTCGTCATCAATCGGGCCGGCTACATCGTCTTTCAGCACGTCGGCATGGCCAACTGGTCGAGTCCCGAGACGATCCAGTTCATCGACTCGCTCCGGTAGCCTCCGGGGCTAGTGATGCTCGCTGGAGTTGGACGGCGGTGGCTCCGGCGCCTTCAGGTGCAGGTCCTTCAGCGGCGCCAGGTCGATTGTCGCGGACGCCGCCTGGCCATCCAGGCGGTAGTGCAGGATCAGCCGGACCGGGCCAGGGGTGATCGGGAAAAACAGGCTGCCGGTGCCCTTGGCCCCGGCCGCGATTTCGGCCGGCAGCGCCAAACGGCGCAGCGCAAACTCGCGCTCGACCTCATTCTTCCCATGCACGTTGCGGTAAATGGAACCGCCGACAAAGATCGGCAGCGCAATCAGGCCCGCCGTACCGGCGGTTTCCAGCACGGTCCATCCGACCGTTCCCGTGGCGGCGGCCGCGGTCCCGGTCAGCACGGCGGTCGTCGCAAAAACCATCACGCCGGCCCCGAGGTGCACGACCACGTCCTTGCCGAGGTCGAAGTTCCGGGCCAACAGGCTGCGGCTGGTCTTCTCCAGTTCCCATGGATCGTTGCCCGCGACCACCGCGATCCCCGACCGCCCCGTCAGCTCGGCGGCCTCGATCGTCAGGGGATGGTCGGAGTGGTTGACCACCGAAATCACGTACTCGTCCCAGTACGCGTTCTTCTTCCACGACCCCGGACTCCGGTAGACGATCAAAGTCTCCACGCGTGCCTCGACGGGACGCCCGGATTCCGCGGTCAGCCCCAGCACGGGCAGCGTGTCCCGGTCCTTGGGCTTGTTCACCTTGTATTTCGACGAGATGCACCCGCTGAGGGTCAGCGTGATCGCCGCCAGCGCAACAAGCCGCCACCAGCAGGCGGTCGTGCGCCTGCGGACAGGTGCCAGGGAGCGGGGGGACATGGACACCTCGGGCGCTTTCACGCGCCCGGAGCACCTCCGGATTAATACGTCTTCCTACCCGGCGACAACTACTCAATGGGCGGCCCCGCGATTCTTCCGACGAATAACATTCCCCCCGACCCGCAAATCGCTATGTTCCGCGCACCCGGATTCCAGCCCATGAAGCGAAATTCATCCGACGCCGGTTTCACGCTCGTGGAAATCATGATCGTCGTGGTGATCATCGGCCTGCTCGCGGCGCTCGCGATCCCGGCGTTCCAGAAGATCCGCCAGTCGTCGCAGGACAAGATCGTCCTCAGCAACGCGCGCCAGCTCTCCGCCGCCGCGGACCAGTACTTCATGGAGTTCGGCCGCTCCACCGTCTCTCTCGGCTCGCTGGTCGGCGTCACGTCGTACGTGAAGGATTTCTCGACCGTCGCCAACGAGGTCTACCCGCGCGCCTACACGCAGGGCGACGCCGTCACGGTGACCGGGATCGAGGGTGTCCGCACCATCACCTATTCGCCCTAGGCGACGGCCGCGCTTGCGCCGGCCAAGGTGTCACTTTATTTTTCAGGGCGTGTCCGCTTTGTTCCGCTCCCACAATCGCCTTCACTGCGCCCGATGAAGTTCGCTTCCCTCCAGCGGGACTGCGTTTGGTCCGCGACGCCGACTCCCTTCCTGCCTGACGGCCGGGTGGACGTGCCCTCGGTCCAGCGCCTGGTCACCCACCACCTCGCCCTCGGCGTCTCCGGCGTCATGCTCGCCGGCACCTGCGGCGAAGGGCCGTGGATGCTCGATTCCGACCGCGACACCCTCGTCCGCGCCACCGTCGACGCCGCCCAGGGCCGGCTCGGGATCGCGGTCCAGGTCACCGACAACTCCGCCCGCCGCGTGCTGCACAACATCGAGCGCGCCGCCGCCGCGGGCGCCCAGATCGCCGTGGTCGCCGCCCCGTCCTTCTTCCTCAACGCCACCCCGCGGCGCCTCGTGCAGCACTACGTCGAGGTCGCCCGCCAGAGCGTGCTGCCCGTCGGCCTCTACGACCGCGGCAAGGCCAGCCCGTACGTCGTGCCCGACGAGCTGCTGCCCGAGATTCTCGCCGAGCAGAAGATCATCGTGGTGAAGGACAGCGCCCAGCAGGCCGCGCGCCGCGCGGCCTACCGGAAGTGCCGCGACGCCCGACCCGGGCTCCTCATCTACTCAGGCTCCGAATTCGACTGCCCCGAGGTCCTCGCCGACGGCTACGACGGCCTGCTCCTGGGCGGCGCCATCTTCAACGGCCGGCTCGCGCGCGCCATCGTCGCCGCGGTCCGCGCCGGCGACCTGAAGCGCGCCCAGCAGATCCAAGACCGCATGACCGACCTCATGCACCGGGTCTACGGCGGCCCGGCCATCGAGTGCTGGATGACCGGCCTCAAGGAATTGCTGGTGCAGCTCGGCGTGTTCTCGTCGAACCACAACTTGCTCGGCTATCCCCTGACGCCCCAGTGCCTCGCCCAGATCCGCGGCGCGGTGAGCGGCTCCGACGGGCTGGGCTTCCGCGACGATCTCCTGCCGGCCCGCGCTGGCGCCTGACCCGCGCGGCCCCCGGCTCCCCTGCCATGACCAAGCTTCGCTTCGGAATCCTGGGGGCCGGCTACATGGGCCGGACCCA
>DAOQKI010000180.1:0-5035 GCA_035334485.1 Opitutaceae bacterium | reverse complement strand
CCTCACGCCCGACCAGCGCGCGGTCGTGAAGGTGGCGCGGCGCGACTACGACCGGGCGACGAAGCTGCCGGCGGACTTTGTCCGCGAGAAGGCCGCGCAGAGCAGCCGGGGCTACCACGCGTGGGCGAAGGCCAAGGCCAACGACGATTTCGCGAGCTACGCTCCCGTGCTCGCGCAGAACCTCGAGCTCGCGCAGCGCGAGGCGCGGTACCTCGGCTGGAAGGGTCGCGAGTACGACTACATGATCGACAAGCACGACCCGGGCATGAGCGCCGCGGTCATCGCGAAGCTGTTCGCCGAGCTGAAGCGCGACCTCGTGCCGCTCGTGCGGGCGATCGCGGCCTCGCCGGTGAAGCCGCGCGAGGACGCCCTGAAAGGCCTGCCCGTCGAGGGCCAGCGGGTGTTCCTGCGCGAGGTGACCGAGCGCCTGGGCTTCGACTACCAGTGCGGCCGGATCGATGTCTCGCTCCATCCGTTCTGCACGGGCACCGGCGCCGACGTGCGCATGACGACGCGGTTCAAGGAGCATGAGCCGCTCGACTCGCTCTTCAGCTCGATCCACGAGACCGGTCACGGCCTGTACGAGCAGGGGCTGGCCAAGGAGCACCTCGGCACAGCGCTCGGCATCCACGCCGGCATGGCGGTGCACGAGTCGCAAAGCCGACTCTGGGAAAACCAGGTCGCGCGGAGCCGCGGGTTCTGGCGGTGCTTTGAGCCCCGGCTGCGCGAGGTCTTCCCGACGCAGACCGCGAAGGTGAGCTCCGACGAGCTGTACCTCGCGATCAACACCGTCGCGCCGACGCTCATCCGCGTGGATGCCGACGAGGTGACCTACAACCTCCACATCGTCCTCCGCTTCGAACTCGAGCAGCGCCTGTTCTCCGGCCAGCTGGCCGTGGCCGATCTTCCCGGCGCGTGGAAGGCCGCCGCGCAGGAACTGCTCGGTCTCACGCCGCCGAACGACCGCGAGGGGGTGCTGCAGGACGTGCATTGGAGCGACGGCGCGTTCGGCTATTTCCCGAGTTATTGCCTCGGCAACATGATGGCCGCCCAGCTGTGGTACCGGGCGCTCGCGCTCCGGCCAACGCTCGAGGAGGACTTTGCCCGGGGCGACTTCACCTGGCTGCTCGGCTGGCTTCGCGAGAACATCCACCAGCAGGGCCGCCGCCACGACATGCTCGAACTCACCCGTCGCGTCACGGGTGAGGAACTGTCCCCGAAACACCTGATCCGGTACCTGAAGGAGCGGTACGGAGTGCTGTATCGGGTTTGAAAAGTCCAAACGCCAAACCGCCAAACGCCAAAAAGGTCCCAGGGCGACAAGAGCGTAAGGACGTAAGGTTGATCCTGCGTCCTTAAAGCCTACCGCTTAGCGCCTACCGCCTGAAATGACCCTCATCGACACCCACACCCATCTCGAGTCCTTCGTCCGCCAAGGCACGATCGACGGCGCGCTGGCGCGGGCGCGCGAGGCCGGCGTTGGAGGGATGATCACCATCGGCACGTCGCCCGACGACTGGACGATGTACCGCGATCTGGCTGAGAAGCACGCGGGGCTGGTGCACTACACGGTGGGAATTCATCCGTGCGCGGTGGAGGAGGATTGGGAAAAAGCACAGGCGCAGGTGGAGGGATTCTGGAACGGCCAAAGTCCGCGTCCGGTGGCGTTGGGCGAGATCGGGCTGGATCGTTTTCATCTGCCCAAGGATCCCGCTGACGCCGCGCGGATCTTTGCCTGGCAGCGCGCCGCGTTCGACGCGGGACTGGCGGTGGCAAAGCGCCTGGGCTGTCCGATCGTCGTACATTCGCGCGGCGCGTTTGCCGAGTGTGTCGAGATGATCGATGCGAGCGGCGTGGACTGGACGAAGGTTGTCTTTCACTGCTTCACCGAAGGCGAAGCGGAGATGCGCGAGCTCGTCCGCCGGGGAGGCTACGGTTCGTTCACTGGCATCCTGACGTACAAGACCGCCGAGAATGTCCGAGCCGCGGCCAAGCTTCAGGGCCTGGCGCGGCTGATGATCGAGACCGACGCCCCGTACCTCACGCCCATGCCGCACCGCGGAAAGCCGAACGAACCGGCCTACGTGCGCCACACCGCTGAATTCGCGGCCACTGCGGTGTTCGGGGTGACGCTGGCCGAATTGGCCGCGACGACCACGGCGAACGCCCGGCGGTTCTTCGGGCTCTGAGAAAAGTTGGGCAGACACCTTGATCGAGGGTGCTGCCCTTGAGTCGGGGGGAGGACGCGCGAGGTGGGTTTACCACGAAGGTCGCGAAGCACACGAAGCTCGGATCTCTGCTGTGTCCTTCATGGGCTGAACGAACGCCCGGGCAGACGAGACTGTGACGTGTATCACGCTCCGGATCTCAGCCGGCCGCAGGCATTCAACCTTCAACCATCAACCATCAACCTTCAACAACCAGACGCTCCGCTCAGGCCTCGTCGAACTTCCGGGCGAACAGCGCCTCGAGTTCCTCGATCATCTGGGCGGCGTCCGGACCGGTCACGAGAAACTTCACCTTCGAGCCCTTGCCGGCGGCCAGCATCATGAGACCCATGATGCTCTTCCCGTTCACCTGCTCCTCGTCCTTCTCGACAAACACGTCCGATTTGAACTTGTTCGTGATGCGGACGATCATCGCCGCGGGACGGGCGTGAATGCCCATCTTGTTCTGCACCAATAGCTCTTTGACGAGCTGGGCAGAAGCAGGCGTGGCATCACTCTTGTTCATGGTGGAGCGGGAATCCGTGAAAACGGATCGGCGTAAATCCGGGATGATGGCGCGGCTTGCAACCCAAAAACCAGATGGCAGAATGGCGGTCGATGAGTTCCTCCGCGATCATCGTCCCCTGCCGGTTGGAATCTACCCGTTTCCCGCGCAAGCTCTTACACAAGATCAAGGGGCGGCCGCTCCTGCTTTGGGTCGCGGAACGGATTTCACGGCAGGCCGCGGAGTTTCCGCTGTATTTTGCCGTGGACCATGAGCTTCTGCAGACGTGTGTCACGGAGGCGGGCTTCAAGGCCGTCATGACCTCCCCGAAGCACCAGAGCGGCACCGACCGGATCGCCGAGGCCAACCGCCAGATTGGCGCCGCCCGGGTGATCAACGTCCAGGCGGACGAGCCGTTGGTGACGGGTGCCCAGATCCGGACGATTGCCAAGCTGCTCGAGACGGGTGCGGCGATGGCGACGCTCGGCACGCCGTTCAAGACGGCGGCGGATTTCGGGAATCCGAACCAGGTGAAGGTCGTGATGCGGCAGGACGGCCGCGCGCTCTATTTCACCCGCTCAATGGCGCCCTATCCCCGCGAGCTCGGGGCGAAGATCGACGATGCCTGGGTGAAGGCGAACCCGTGCTTCAAGCACCTTGGGCTTTACGGCTATCAGGCCGACCTGCTGCAGAAGTTTGCCCAGCTGCCGCTCGGCCGGCTCGAGCAGATCGAGAAACTTGAGCAGCTCCGGGTGCTGGAGAACGGCTTCGAGATTGCCTGCGGTGTCACCGAGGATCCGACCATCGGCGTCGACACGCCCGAGGACGCGGTGAAGTTCGAGCAGTGGCTGGGGTAGCGCGGGGTTGGCGGAAGGCGACGGCCAGCCTCCTCGCGTCGGCTGCTACGGGCAGCTGGGGGCGAACGAGCTAGGGTAGCAGCTGACGTAAGGAGGCTGACTTGCTCACTGGATATTCCGCGACTCGAGACTCGTGATCCACATCACCTCGCAGGCGCCGCCGCCGGTGTCGTCGCGGGTCAATGAGGAGCGCCAGTGATATCCGTCCGCCGCGGTGACCTCCACGAGGTAACCGTCCATCGTGACGACCTGGTGACGCTTCACCTCGAGCAGTTTTCCCCGCACGGCATCATCGGCCGGCAGGCAGTGGGTGTTCGCCGAGTGACGCTCGATGTCGCGCTGCTCCAGCGGGGGCTCGCCGCGGCAGCTGAACTCGTACCACCGGCCCGACTGCGAGATCTTCAGCTCATTGAGGACGGATGCGACGGACATCGGGCCCCAGCCGAGGGCGAGGTCGACCGGGCTCAGCTCAGCGCCGCGGTCGTTGCGATAACGGTCACGGCTGAGCACGACGGCGGTGACGTGGTAGCGCGCGAGGGGCGTGATGGTGTAATCGCCGTGGAGAAACGGCCGCGGCAGATCGCGTTCGGACTGAACCGGCTCACGCGCGGCGGGCATTCCCCGCCAGGCGGCGGCGGGCGTGCGGAAATAGAGCCAACCCCCGACGACGAGCACGGCGAGCGCGACGTACCTTTTCACGGGCCCCGTTCATGCCTGAAGCGGCGCCCGAGGCAAGCGCGAGACGGATGACGGAGACGTTTGGTCTTGGAACTCGCAGCTGGGAGAGCGAAGGCCAGTCGACAAGTAGTCAGGGGTTTCGATCTCCCAACTCCTATCGGCAATCTTCCGCGGCGGCTCCGCCGCCGCTCAGATCTTCCCGTCCTTGCGATCCTGCACCATCCGGTAGAAGTCGACGAAGAGCGGATCGGCGTCGTTCGGGCCGGGAGCGGCCTCGGGGTGATACTGCACGCTGAAAACCGGGAGCTTGGTGTGACGGAGACCTTCGACGGTCTGGTCGTTGAGGTTGATCTCAGTGACCTTCGCGCCGCGGCTTTGGATCGACTTGGGATCGGTGGCGAAGCCGTGGTTTTGCGCGGTGATTGAGACCCGGCCGGTCTCGAGGTTCTTCACCGGCTGGTTGCCGCCGCGGTGGCCGAACTTCAGCTTGTAGGTCGTGCCGCCGAGGGCGTGCGTGATCATCTGGTGGCCGAGGCAGATCCCGAAGATCGGGAAATCCGGCAGCAGGTTGGTCACGGTCTGGTGAATGTAGGGCAGGGCCGCCGGATCGCCGGGGCCGTTCGAGAGGAACACGGCGTCGGGCTTGTGCTCGCGAACCAGCTCGGGCTTGGCCGTGGCGGGGAAGACCTGCACCTCGAAGCCGTGGTTCACGAGCTTGCGGTAGATGCTGTGCTTCGCGCCGTAGTCGAAGGCGGCGACGCGGAACCGGCGCGTCGGGACCGGCGGGG
>DAOQKI010000179.1:0-5123 GCA_035334485.1 Opitutaceae bacterium | reverse complement strand
CCCTGCCGGCGGCCGAGCCGGCGCCGGCCCCGGGCGCGGTGCGCCGCCGGGGACTGCTGTTCGACGCGGCCGACCTGCCGCGCATCCGCGCCAACCTGCGGGACCCGCGCTTCTCGAACCTGTGGCGCGAGATGTCGACGATGGACCAGGCGACGACCGTCGACGTGGCCGCCGAGACGGCCTTCCTCGAGAAGGAGATGCGCTTCACCAACCACGGCAGCCACATGGTCCGGGCGCGGGCGGCGCTGGAGCGGGCGGCGTTCCAGTACGTGACGACGGGCGACGCGGCGCAGCTCGGGCTGGCGCGCCTCGCGCTCCGCAAGGTGTGCGAGTTCCCGAAGTGGGACTATTTCCTCGAGGGCGGGCGCGACGTGATCGGCCTGCAGCGGGCGCCGGAGGCGACGATTGCGGTCGCCTGCGCGCTCGACTGGCTCGGCGACGCCCTGACCCCCGCCGAGGTGGCGCTCGCGGAGCAGGGCCTCGCGGAGAAAGGGGCGCCGGCCTGCTACCGCACGTTGTACGGGATGAAGTACCCGGACCGCGTGCGTGGCTGGACGCTCGATCCGGAGGACGAGTTCCCGTTCAAGTTCGATCTCGGCCGGTGGCCGCTGATCCTCAATTCGACCAACCTCAAGACCGTGCCGATCGCCGGTCTCGGGCTGGCGGCCTGCTGGCTGCACGGGCGGCACCCGCTGGCGGCGCAGTGGCTCGCGCTGGCGCGCTCGAGCGCCCGGGCGTTCGTGGAGATGTTCCATCCCGATGGCAGCTACGACGAGGGTCCGATGTACTGGAGCTACACCGCGTCGCACCTCGCGTTCTTCGCCGAGGTGCTGTACCGCACGCTCGGCGTCGATGACCGGTCGCTGTTCAACTACCCGGGGACGATGCGCTATGCGCTGGTGATGAGCATGCCGACCGCCGGGGCGCCGATCGTGCCGCCGGAGTCGCAGCGGAAGCCGTCGGTGCCGTACGCGGTGCTCGAGCCGGCGAATGACATCGTGAACTTCGGCGACGCGGGGGTGAACCTCGACACGAGCCTCGCGCCGTGGGTGGCGCGCGTGCACCGCGACCCGCTCTCGCAGCACCTCGCGCGTCAGGTCGGCGTGATCAAGTCGCACTGGGGCGCGATCTGGTACGACCCGGCGCTGCCGGAGGCGGCGCCCGGGCCCGAGCTGCTCGACGTGCGCCTCGACAACGACTGGGTCATTTCCCGGACGGGTTGGACGGCCGCCGACGGCGTGCTGGCGTTCCGCAGCGGCGGGCCCGGCAATCACGAGCACGCGGACCGGAACAGCCTTATCTTCAAGGTCCACGGCGAGCGGTTGCTGCACGACCCGCTGCGCGCGGGCTACTCGCCGAAGATCGAGCGCTGGAAGCTGCGGCAGACCAGCGCGCACAACGCGGTGCTGGTCGACGGCAAGGGCCACCAGTACCACGACGGCCACGAGGGCACCAACGCCTCGTGGGCGTGGGCCCACATCCTCGAGTACCGGACGGGACCCGACTGGATGACCCTGACCAGCGACGCGACCGAGGCGTACGCGCTGGTGCAGCCCGACGTGGCGCGGGTCCGGCGCATCGCGCTGTACCTCAAGCCCGGCGTCCTGGTGCTGCTCGACCACGTCGTGCTGACCGGTGAGCCGAAGCCCGTGCAGGTGCGCTACCAGGTCTTCAACGACGACGGCCACGGCCGTGTCGCCTCGCAGGCGTCCGGCTTCGAGATCACCCGGCCGCTCGCCTCGTTGACGACCATGGTCCGGGCCGCCGGCGGCTTGGCGGTGCGGACCGGCCAGCTCGATCTGCCGGCCGAGGAGGGAGTCTATCCGTTTGCCGAGGCGGAATCGGCGGCGGCGAAGGAGCACACCGTGCTGACGGTGTCCGCCGCGCGGGCGCAGGGCGGCCGGGCGGCGGAGCTGACCGTGGCCCGTGCCGGCGCGGGCTGGCGCGTGACCGGCACGCAGGAAGGCCGGCCGATCGAGGTCGTGGTCACGCCGGAAGGCGTGGAAATGAAAGCGCCGGCCTGAGGGCCGGCGCGGGGCTTCCGAATCGCGGCTGGCGGCCGTTCAGCGCGCGAGCCGCGTGGCGACCGTGCGCACGGCGCGGGCGACCTTCTCGATGTAGGCGTCGGACATCGCCTCGTTGAGGCGGAGCGTGATGCAGTCGCGGATGATCGCCTCGGCGACCGGGCAGGAGACGCTGCGGTAGTCCATTTTGGTCAGGCCGAGCATCTTCACGGGCCAGGTGCCGCCGAAGAAATTGTGATTCTGGAAGACGGGGTACTGGTAGACGGTCGTCGGGATGTAGCCCGGGCCGGCGGCGACGCCCTCGGCGTTGAAGGCGGCGGCGAGCTCGTTGCGCGACAGGCTGAAGCGGGCGAGGTCGACGCGGAGCATGTAGAACCAGTAGCTGTGGTAGTCGCCCTTCGCGACCGCGGGCAGGTGCAGGCCGGGGGTGCCGGCGAGGAGCGAGGTGAGGAATTCGCCCGCGTGGTGGCGGCGGCGGACGATCTCCGCGAGCTTGCCCATCTGCGCGGCCGCGACGGCGGACTGCGGCTCGCTCATGCGGTAGTTGGGCGCGAGGTCCTCGGGGGCGCGGCCGCCGGAGACGCGGTCGTAGCACTTGTCGCCCCACTTGGAGAGACCGGCGCCAAGGTCGTCGCGGTTCGTGGCCACGAGGCCGCCATCGCCGCACGCGATGTGCTTGAAGTCGTTGAACGAATAGCAGCCGAAGTCGCCGACGAGGCCGACCGGCTGGCCGCGGTGCTGGGCGCCCCAGGACTGCGCGCAGTCCTCGATGAGGGCGAGATTGTGCTCCTTCGCGATGGCGGCGAGGGCGGTGGTGTCGCAGGGGTTGCCGGCGAGGTGGACCACCATGATGGCGCGGGTCTTGGCTGTGATGCGGCGGCGGACGTCGGCGGGATTCAGGTTGTAGGTGTGCGGGTCGATGTCCGCGAACACGGGCACGCCCTGCTGGTAGAGTACGCCGATGACCGAGCCCATGTCGGTGATCGGCGACGTGATGACCTCGTCGCCGGGCTGAAGCCGGAGCGCGGCGACGGCGATGTGCAGCGAGGCGGTGCCGGACGAGCAGGGATAGCAGTGCTTGAACGGGTAGTGCCGGCGGAACTCCTCGAGGAGCGCGGTGGTCTGCGGGCCCTTCCAGTAGAACAGCGACGGCTGCATCACCATCATGGTGAGGCGGGCGAGCTCCTCGGCGCCCCAGCGCGCGGGCTGCGGGACGGGCTCGTCGACGATCGGCTTCGTGGCGGCGGGAGTGGCGGTGGACGTGCTCATGGTCGGAAAGCGGGGAGGCGGGAAATTACAGGCCGAAGAACCGGCGGGCGTTCTCGCCGCCGATGAGGCGCTTCGCGGTGGCCGGGATGTGGGCGCCGGTGAGTTTGGCCACCTCGGCGGAGGTGGCGAGCAGCGGCGTGCACGTGCCGAGCATGAGGCGGCGGGCGGGAATCGTGGGCAGCATGTGCTCGAGGGTGTCGGTGACCTCGCAGAAGGCGATGTCGGCGGAGAAGTTCGCGTGCTTCGGCGCCAGCTTCTCGACCTCGGGCTTGTAGATGCCGGTGAAGAGGACGTGAAGCGAGGGGAAACGCTCGAGGAAGCCGGCGAGCTGCGGCACCGGCACGCCCTTGATCTTCAGGGCGAAATACTTGTGCCGCTCGTCCTCGAGGCGGACGTTGAGCACGAGCCGCAGGCGCGTGCCGGCGAGCGTCTCGACGAACTCGAGGAAACGCCGCGACCGGAGCGAATAGTTGTGGTAATTCGGGAAGACCTTCACGGCCTTCAGCGGCGCGGCGTCCTGGCACTCGGCGAGTTGCTCGCGCCAGTTGGCGAGGGCGGGGTTGATGACCGGGACGGGCACGAGAGCGGGCGTGCGGCGCAGGGTCGCGAGGAGCTTTCGGTTCGCCGGCATCGGCTCGGGCAGGAACACCGCGCCGAGGTGGGAGACGAGCGCGCGGCGGATCCCCGCGCCGCGGAGGTGGGCGGCGAGCGCGGGACCGTCGCGGTCCGGAACCGGGGTGAACGGCCAGGGGCCGAGGTTGACGTTCGTGTCGACGAGATTCACGGGGAAAGGAAGGGTGGGGCGGTCAGAGGAAATCGAGCTTCAGCAGCCGGCGGGTGTTCCCGAACAGCAGCTTGGCCTTGTCGGCCGCGGAGATTTGCGCGCCGCGGATGCGCTCGATGGTGACGGTGTTCTCGCGGATCGGCAGGTCGGAGCCGTAGAGGACGCGACCGGCGCCGAGGTGCTCGACGGCGAACTCGATCAGGCCCGACTCGGGAAAGCCGCCGGAGGTGTCGACGTAGAGGTTGGGGAATTCCTTCGCCTCCAGCACGCCGCGGAAGCCGATGCCGGTGAGGTGGGCCATGATGACGGTGACGTCGGGGTTGCGGCGGGCGAAGCTGGCGGTGTCGACCGGGTCGCTCTGCGCGACGCGGTTCTTGATGTTGGTCGTGCTCCAGCTGTGCTGCAGGATCGGGAGGTTGAAGGTGCGCGCGGCCTTGGCGACGTGCCGCATGACCGGGTGCGCGGAGTTGTTCGCGATCTCGAGCTTGATGCCGCGGACGCCGGGCTGCCCCGCGCAGCGCTCGGCCTCCTGCATCGTCGCCTTCTCGCCGAGCCGCGGGTTCAGGTAGACGAACGCGGTGAAGTACTCGGGGAAGAGGCGGGCGATCCGGAGATTGTCGTCATTGATGAAGCGCAGCTGCTCGGCGTTCGGCTGCGCGCCGAACACGAGCACGTCGCCGAGCACGATCATGTGCTCGATGCCGCAGCGCCGGCCGTACGCCATGAGGCGCTTCAGCTCCGGCACCTTGCGGCCGCGGTGGTTCATGATGGGGTGGGTGTGAACGTCGATGACGCGCATGGCGGAAGGTAAACCCGGCGGACTTGCCGCCGTCGAGGGGATACTGGCCGAGGTCGCCGCACTGGCGAGGCAAAAAGTATCTAAAGGGTTACTAAAGGTTGACGCCGCCGACGGAGTCGCTTGGCTGCGGATGATTGCATGACGCCTCCCTCGCTGACCGATCTCGAGATTGAACAGGACCTGTCCACGCCAACCGCGGGCGCGGTGGCGGCGGTGCGGGCGCTGGACGGCGACTACGCGGTGCTGG
>DAOQKI010000178.1:0-5123 GCA_035334485.1 Opitutaceae bacterium | reverse complement strand
CCGCGGTGCGCGACCGGCACGGCTGCGGCGTGCGCGACGTGGCGTTCCGCGTGAAGGGCGCGGCGCACGCGCTCGCCGAGGCCGCGCGCCGCGGCGCGAAGGTGGTCCGCCCGCTCGACGAGCACGACCAGTTCATCGGCGGCACGATCGCGGCTTACGGCGACACCGTGCACACGTTCATCGAGCGCAAGCCGCACACGGACTTCGCGCCGGGGTACCGGCCGGTGCCGGGCGGGTGCGACGACGGCGACATCAACTTCGCGATGATCGACCACGTGGTCGCGAACGTGGAGCACATGGAGCCGTGGGTGAAATACTACGAGGAGATCTTCGGCTTCGACCTGTTCATGCACTTCGACATCAACACCGGCCGCAGCGCCCTGATGTCGAAGGTGGTGAGCTCGACCGACGGCTGGGTGAAGATGCCGATCAACGAGCCGTCGTCGGCCAATTCGCAGATCCAGGAATTTCTCGACCGCTACAACGGCCCGGGCGTCCAGCACATCGCGCTGCTCACCCCGGACATCGTCAGCACCGTCGCCGAGATGCGTCGCATGGGCCAGGAGTTCCTCGAGGTGCCGGACACCTACTACGACGCTGAGTTCGACAAGCGCGTTGGCGCGATCGAGGAGGACAAGGAACTGCTCAAGCGCCTGCGGATCCTGGTGGACCGCGACGAGGGCGACGACGGCTACCTCCTCCAGCTGTTCACGAAGTGCGTGTTCACGCGCCCGACGCTGTTCTTCGAGGTGATCCAGCGCCGGGGCCGCGCCCGCGGTTTCGGCGAAGGCAACTTCCGCGCCCTGTTCGAAGCCATCGAACGCGAACAGGCGAAGAGGGGAACACTGTGAGGTCTCAGGTCTCAGGTCGCAAGTAACAGGAAAAGTCCTGCGACCATCCTTGCCTGATACCTGTTACCTGATCCCTGGTTCCTGATCCTTTCACCAACCATGCCCCACTATCTCCGACTCGGGGAGCTGCCCCGGAAGCATCATGTGAAGTTCCCGCGCCCGGCGGCGGCTAGTTTCAAGGGCGAGGGACTGCACTACGAACACATCATCACGACCGAGGGTTTCGACCGCGCCTACTCGATCCTCTATCACCAGAAGCCGCCGACGCGAGTGAAGTCGGTCGAGCTGCTCCGCGAGTGCAACCTCCACCCCGCCGCGCCGTCGCCGCTGCGGCACCATCACCTGAAGTCGTTCAACCTCCCGCGGCAGGGCGACCCGTACACCGGCCGCGTGCCGCTGATGTTCAACCAGGACCTCACGTGCTCCCGCTGCCGGCCGGCGACGGCGATGGCATCCGGCTATGATTTCTACCGCAACGGCCAGAGTGATGACCTGATCTTCGTGTGGCGCGGCGGCGGCTGGCTCGAGACGAACTTCGGGCGGCTGCGCTACCGTCAGGACGATTACATCGTGATCCCGCGCGGCACGATCTACCGGCTCGTACCGGACGACGTCGCGCAGGAAGACTACCTCATCCTCGAGTCCGCCCACCCGGTCCGCATCCCGGCGCGCTATCTCCATCCCGAGGGGCAGATCCGGCTCGGCGCCCCGTACAGCGAGCGCGATTTCCACGGGCCGACCGAGCTGGTCCCGAACGAGCAGGAGGGTGACTTCGCGATCCTGCTCAAGGACCGCTCGCGGTACACGCGGATGGTGATGGCCAACCACCCGTTCGACGTCGTGGGGTGGGACGGCTACCTGTTCCCGTTCACCTTCAACGCGAACGATTTTGAGCCCATCACCGGCACGGTCCACCTGCCGCCGCCGATCCATCAGACCTTCGAGATCCGCGGCTACGTCGTGTGCACCTTCGCCCCGCGCTGGCTCGATCATCACCCGGAGGCGATCAAGGTGCCGTGGGCCCACGACAACACCGAGGCCGACGAGGTCCTGTTCTATGTGCGCGGGCAGTTCGGCTCGCGCAAGGGTGTCGAGCCGGGCTCGTTCACGCTCCACCCGCAGGGCATCCCGCACGGCCCGCATCCGGGCACCACGCAGAAGAGCTTCGACGCGCAGCGCACCGAGGAACTGGCCGTGATGTTCGACACGCAGTACCCGCTGCAGCTGACGAGCGAGGCCCTGGCCATCGATGACCCCGGCTACCCGCTCAGTTGGCTGGGGTAACGTGACCGCGAACGAACCTGACCCGCAGGCCGACCTGCGACACCAGCTCCAGCCGACCGGCTGTGGCCTCTGCCGGCGGTCGACGGGCCAAGGTTGCACGCCTCCCAACTTCGCGCTCTGTTAAGCGTGATCCTCTCGGACTTCGAATTTCAGCCTTAGAATTTCTCCACCCATGTTCCTCGACTTCACCGCGCTCGCGCCCCGCGATGCCTACCAGTGGATGACCGCGACGATCCTGCCGCGGCCGATCGCCTGGGTCTCGACGATTTCCGCCGACGGACGGACCAATCTCGCGCCTTTCAGTTTCTTCCAGGGTATCTGCGCGAACCCGCCGACCCTGATGTTCGTACCGGTCAACAACCGGCAGGGCGTCAAGAAGGACACGGTCCGCAACATCGAGGCCGTGCCCGAGTTCGTGGTGAACCTCGTGCCGCACGCGCTGGCCGAGCAGATGAACGCCACCGCGGCGCTGCTGCCCTACGGCGAGAGCGAGTTTGAGAAATTCGGCATCGCCGCGACCCCGTCCACCCACGTGCGCCCGCCGCGGGTCGCCGCCGCCCCGGTGGCGTTCGAGTGCCGGCTCGACCGCTTCGTCCACGTGGGCGAGGGGCCGCTGGCCGCCAACGTGGTTTTCGGCCGCATCCTCGCCGCCCACGTCCGCGACGACGTGCTCGGCGCGAACGGCAAGCCCGACACCGCCAAGCTCGACCTCGTCGGCCGGCTCGGCGGCGAGGACTACACGACCACGCGCGGCCGCTTCTCGCTCGTCCGGCCGGACTGACTTTTTCAAAGCACGAAGGCGGAAGCACGAAATCCGAGACGCGTCAGTCCGTCCGCACTGCGATAGCGATCCCGCGCAGCATCATGAGACTACCTCGCCTGTTGACCGGACCGCTGCGTCTTGCCGACGGCTCACCAATGAGCCTAATCACGCCTGATCGCTGCATTGATGCGGTCTGGCGCGGCAGGGGTTGAGCAGGGTGCCTTCACCGCCGTTTAGCTTTGTTCTCTGCCGGAACCTCGGATTTCGTGCTTCCGCCTTCGAATTTCCAACGAACCATGTCCACCCCTGACATCGTCATCCTCGGCGCCACGCGCACCCCGCTCGGCGCTTTTCAGGGCGCCCTCGCCGCCGTGCCCGCGTCCAAGCTCGGCGCCACCGCCATCCGCGGCGCGCTCGCCCAGGCCGGCGTCGCGCCCGCCGACGTCTCGGACGTCCTGATGGGCAACGTCCTCCAAGCTGGCCAAGGTCAGGCGCCCGCCCGCCAGGCGGCCCTCGCCGCGGGCCTGCCGCAGTCGACCCGCGCGGTCACCATCCACAAGGTCTGCGGCTCCGGCCTCCAAGCCATCATGCAGGGCGCCCACGCGCTCGCGGCGGACGCGGCGTCGGTCGTCGTCGCCGGCGGCATGGAGAACATGACCGCCGCCCCGTATCTCCTGCCGAAAGCGCGCGACGGTTTCCGGCTGGGCCACCAGCAGGTGATCGACTCGCTGGTGCACGACGGGCTGTGGGACCCGTACAACAACGTCCACATGGGCAGCTGCGCCGAGCGGTGCGCGGCCAAGTATGCCTTCACGCGCGAGCAGCAGGACGCCTACGCGATTGCGAGTTTCCAGCGGGCGAATGCTGCCCAGCAGGACGGACGTTTCGCGGCGGAGATCACGCCGGTCGAGATCGCCGACAGCAAGGGCGGCGTCACGCGCGTCGACCGTGACGAGGGTCCGGCGAAGGTGAAGTACGACAAGGTCCCGACGCTCCGCCCGGTGTTTGACAAGAACGGCACCGTGACCGCGGCCAACGCCTCGAGCATCAACGACGGCGCGGCCGCGGTGGTGCTCAGCACGGCCGCCACCGCCGCCGCCAAAGGCCTCAAGCCGCTGGCGCGCCTTGTGGCCTTCGGTGGCCACGCGCAGGACCCGGTGTGGTTCACGACCGCGCCGGTGGCCGCGACGCAGGCGGCGCTGCAGCGGGCCGGCTGGCAGGTGGGCGACGTCGACCTCTGGGAGGTCAACGAGGCGTTCGCCGTCGTGCCGATGGCCTACATGCGCGAGCTCGGCGTGCCGCACGACCGGCTCAACGTCCGCGGCGGCGCGATCTCCCTCGGCCATCCGATCGGCGCCAGCGGCGCCCGCATCGTGGTGACGCTGCTCGCGGCGCTGCGCGAACGCGGCCTCAAACGCGGCGTCGCCGCCATCTGCATCGGCGGCGGCGAGGGCCTTGCCGTGTGCGTCGAGCTGATCTGAGTGCCGGGAGCCGGACGGCGCGAAAAACCCGCTGCGCCGGATTGACGTGACCGGAACGGTCGAGTCCGAATTACCCTGTCCGAACCTTACCCCCAATGAGCGAGCCTTCCTACCTCTGGAGACCCGAGGATCATGCCTGGACGCGCGACTCGCACCTCGCGCGCTTCATGGCGAAGCACGGCCTGGCGAGCTTCACGGACCTCCACGCGGCGTCGGTGCGGGACACGGCTTGGTTCTGGGACGCGGCGATGCAGGACATCGGGGTGGAGTGGTTCATGCCGTACCACCAGGTGCGGGACGACTCGCGCGGCTTTCCCTGGACGAAGTGGTTCGTCGGCGGCGAGGTGAACCTCGCGCACAACTGCGTCGACCGGCACGTGCGCGACGGCCACGGGCAGGACGTCGCGATTTTCTACGAGTCCGATTCCGACCGTCCCGAGGAACGCCGCAACTGCACCTACGCCGAGCTGAAGGCGCAGGTGGACGACTGCGCCGGGGCGCTGAAGGCGATGGGCGTTGGCTTGGGCGACAGCGTGGCGCTGTACGCACCGATGCGGGTCGAGACCGTGGTGGTGATGATGGCCTGCGCGAAGATCGGCGCGCGGTTCGTCCCGATTTTCTGCGGCTACGGCGAGGCGGCGGTGGTCGAGCGCATCCAGTCGTGCCAGGCGCGCATCCTCTTCGCGGTCGAGCAGCTCCACCGGCGTGGCAAGGCGGCGGCGACCGGCGCGACCGCGCGCGCCG
>DAOQKI010000177.1:0-5142 GCA_035334485.1 Opitutaceae bacterium | reverse complement strand
TCGAGCTGGCCGGACGCCAGCAGCGCCAGCACCCGTTCCCAGATCGGCCAGTTGTGGCTGAAGCTGCCCTGCAGCGTGACGTTTTTCTGGACCAGCGGGTCGAGGGAGAAATTCAGCGGCTGCGGGCCCCAGCCCACCTTGCTGATCCAGCCGGCCGGCCGCACCAGCTCGAGTGCGGTCTTGAGGGCAGCCGAGGCCCCCGCGGCGTCCACGACGCCATCGGCGCCCAAGCCGTCGCGCGCCTGCGCCCACGCCGTGGCGTCGCCGACAATCACCTCGCAGCCGTACACTTTCGCGACGTCCAGCCGGGTGCGGTCGCGCTCGAGTCCGACCAGCGCCACCTGGGCGCCCGCCAGCCGCGCGATGGCCGCGCACAGGATGCCGATCGGCCCCGGGCCCAGCACCACCACGCGGTCGCCCGGACGGATCCGGCTGTGGTTCATCACGGCGTTGTAGGCCACGCAGCACGGCTCGGTGAGCGCGGCCTGCTCCATCGCCAGTCCGGCTGGCACGCGGTGCAGGCACCGCGCGGGCACGCGCACGAAACGCGTCATCGCCCCGTCCACACCGTAGCCGAAGCCCTTGCGCGACGGATCCAGATTGTAGAGCCCCGCCCGGCTGAGCGGGCTGTCGGGGTTGATCACGGCCGCCGTCTCGCTGACGACGCGGTCGCCCTCCTTCCAGCCCTGCACGGCGCGCCCGAGCGCGGCGACCCGCCCGCCGAACTCGTGACCGAGGACCACGGGATAGTTCACCTTCCAGCTGTGGGAACTCGTCCACTGGTGCAGGTCGCTGCCACACACGCCCACTGCCTCGACCGCGAGGATCACGTCCTCGGGACCGGGCTCGGGCCGGGCAAACTCGCGCAGCTCGACGCTGTGAGGCTCGGGGGCAAAATTGACGACGGCGGGGCTTTTCATCGGGAAGGTCGCTTGACGGGCACGTCGCCGTAACCGTGGACGCGCTCGCAGATGATCCGCAGCGTGCCCTCGAGGTTGCCGTCGGCTGTCCGGAAAGAGTCGGCATCCACCGCCAGCGGCGCGCCGATCACGACGAGCGGCGCTCCGTACTCCGGCGTGCGCACGGCCTGCTCGAGCGTCAGTCCGCCCACCGCCTGGACCGGCACGCTCACCGCGGCGACGACCTCGCGCAACTGGTCGAGCGGGCTGGGCATGCGCCGGCCGGAGGCGGCGATGCCGCGGCGCTCGTCGTAGCCGATGTGATGGATCACGAAGTCGCAGCCGAGATCCTCAATGCGCCGGGCGCCGGCGACCATGTCGGGCTCGCCGAGATTATCGCCCATCACCTTGACGCCGAAGTCACGCCCGGCCTTTACGACGCACTTGAGCGTCTCCTCGTGGGCGCGGGACATCACGACGACATGGGTGGCGCCGGCCTTGGCCATCATCTCGGCCTCGAGATAACCGCCGTCCATGGTCTTGAGGTCGGCCACGATCGGAACCCCGGGAAACGCCTCGCGCAGGGCGCGGACGCCGTGGAGGCCCTCCGCGAGAATGAAGGGCGTGCCGGCCTCCAGCCAGTCGACCCCCGCGCGCCGGGCCATCGTCGCCGTCGCCAGCGCCTCGGCGCGGTCCGTCAGGTCGAGCGAGATCTGCACGATGGGGCGCATGCGGAAGCCGGAGCATGCTCCCGCCCCGTTGTCCTCGTCAATGGCACAGCGCGGCGGCGGGGGCTGGGGTTGGCTCTGCCGGGCATTTTTTGACCACGGAATTCACGGATCGCACGGATCGATTCCCAATCGAATCCTTGCGAGACCGGGCCTGCGCTTCGCACAGGCCCGGTCTCGCAAGGCGAGGAGGAGCTGAAGACCTGACGCATGAGTGCCTGGCTCAGGCTGTCAGCTCCCTCCCGGGCTTGCGGACTGAAATGGCGCGTCACAGCGCCATTTCAGACCGCAAGCAATCGGTTGGTGGATCGATCCGTGCGATCCGTGAATTCCGTGGTCAAAAAAATCCGAGTCCACCCGCGAACCAAGCCCGACTCCGCGTCCCTGAAAATTCGGCGCACGGGCCTCCTGACCGACGGCACGCTTGCGTCGACTCGGCGCACTTGGGAAAAGACGCCATGAAAACCCGCTTCGCCTTCATCGGCTTTCAGCATCCGCACATCTGGGACCTAGTCGCCCGCGCGACGGCTCATCCGGAGGTCGAGGTGGTGGCCTGCTGCGAGGAGGACGCCGCGACGCGCGCGCAGCTGGCGGCCAACGGCAAGGCGAAGATCACGCACTCCGACTACCGCGCGATGCTGGCGACCGAGCAGATCGACGTCGTGGTCGTCGGCGAGTGGTTCGTGAAGCGCGGCCGCGTCGTGATCGACGCCCTGCGCAGCGGCCGGCACGTGCTGGCCGACAAGCCGATGTGCACGACTCTCGCCGAATACGCGGAGATCGAGCAGCTGGCGCGCGAGCGGAAGCTCACGGTTGGCATGATGCTCGACATGCGCGACTCGGGCGTCTTCCGGCAGGTGCGCGAACTGGTCCGGGCCGGCGAGATCGGCGAACTGCGCGCGGCCTCGCTCGGGGGCCAGCACCCCCTGCTGCCCGGCGTCCGCGCCCAGTGGTATCACGAGGCCGGCAAGCACGGCGGCACCATCAACGACATCGCGGTGCATGGCATCGATCTCTTGCCCTGGGTCACCGGCATCGACTATCGCCGGGTGGTCGCCGCCCGCACCTGGCAGGCCGGACCGCCGCCGGGCTCGAACTTCCAGAACGCGGGGCAGTTCATGCTCGAGCTGGCAAACGGCGCCGGTGTGATCGCAGACGTCTCGTACCTCGCGCCCAACAGCCATGGCTACACCCTGCCGCTCTACTGGCGGCTGACGCTCTGGGGCAGCCTCGGCGTCCTCGAGGCCACGCTGACGGCGAAGGAGATCACGCTCTACAAGGAGGGCGAGAAGACCGCCCGCACGGTGCCGATCGGAACGCCCAACCCAGGCGGCTACCTCGAGGCGTTCCTCGCCGAACTGAAGGGCCGCCCGCACGACGGGCTGAAGGCCCCGGAGATTTTCCGCGCCAGCTACGTCACGCTGAAGATCCAGGAAGCCGCGGACCGGGGATTGATCAACACGGCGCTGTAGCGCCGTGTTGAAGTAGCGAGTAGCGCGTAGCGGGTAGCGAGCATCCGGCCGCTCGAATTTCCGGTTGGATCGGAGGTCATACGGCTGGCCCTGCCGGCAGGAATATTCCCGCAGACGTAGAACGCCTTCAGCAAGATGCTCGCTACGCGCTACCCGCTACTCGCTACTCCCACCACCCTACCTCACCTGCAGCGTGTCGCCTTCGTAGGTGAGGCCGAGGGACGGGATCTCGACGGCTTTGCGCGAGCCAGACTTGCGGACGCGGCCCGCGAGCCAGGCGTCGTAGCCGGCCGCTTGGGCGGCGGCCAGGACCGCCGGGGCGGACGCCGGATCGACGTAGGCGGCAAACCCGATGCCCTGGTTGAAGGTCGCGTACATCTCGCGCCGCGTGATCGGGCCTGCTTCCTCCATGAACTGGAACAGCGCCGGCGCCGGTCGCGGCGCAGTGATCTCGTACACGAACGGCTCTTCCAGGCGCATCAGCTTCCGCCAGCCGTGACCGGTCACGTGCGCCACGTAGTTCAGCTTCAGGCCACGACGCTGGCACTCGCGCACGAAGGCGACGTAGATCACCGACGGCGCCAGAAGCGCCTCGCCAAATGTCCGCGGGTCGCCGTGGCCGATGGGCGTCTGGTAGCCCTGCGGCAGGCGCTCGGCGATCAGGCGGCACAGGCTGAGCCCATTCGTCTGCACCCCGGAACTCGCGAGGAAAATGATCGCGTCACCGTCGCGTACGTCGCCGGTGATCCGGAGCGACTTGGGCGCGATGCGTCCGATGGCGGAGCCGGCGAGGACGATGGTCGAGGCGTTGACGATGCCCCGCAGCGTGGGCGTCTCACCGCCGCCCCAGACCGCGCCGGCCTGACGGCAGCCCTCGGCCCAGCCGTCGACGAGCGACTGCATCCGGGCCGCGTCGGCGAACCACGCCGACTCGCCCACCGCCGCGTGCATGGCGACTGAGATCGGCAGTGCGCCGCAGGTGGCGAGGTCGTTCACGATCGTCGCGACCGTATCGATCGCGATCTCGCGGTAGAAATTCTTCCCGGTCGCGGCGTACACGGCATCGGCGACGAGGTTCTTCGTCCCGAGCCCCTCCTCGACATGGGCGAGGTAGTGATCGGCCGCCTCCATCAGGTAGGCGCTTTCACCGCGGGTGGTGGCCGGTTCAGCGTAGCCGTGGTCAGTCAGCAGCCCCGCCGTCGCCTTCGCCGCCCGCTGGCACGCCCGCTTGAACGCATCCAGCTGGTCGTAATTCACGCCGGAGGATTGGTAGGAAAGAGACATCGATTGCGGATCGCGGATTGCGAATTGCGGATTGGTCAGAGCGCGTCTCGGTCTTGAAGTGTACGAATCGCGGTCAAATCAGGAGATCGTGAAAGCAGCGTGCGGAAATCCGCAATTCGCGATCCGCAATCCGCAATTTCAGTAGGCTCTCCCCTCGCTCTTCTCGTAGTAGTTCACGTACGCCTGGTTCACCACGCGGTAGCCGCCGGGGGTGGGATACTTGCCGGTGAAGTACCAGTCGCCGGTGTGGTTGGGCACCGCGGCGTGGAGGTTCTCGATGGTCTGGAAGATGATCTCGATCTCGCCCTGCCAATCGATCCGCTTCGGGCGCACCCGGTCGACGATCTTCCGCGAGAGTTCCTCGGGCGTGAACGGCTCGTAGATCCGCCGCACGTGGTTCACCGTCCCGCCCCGCGCGATCTCCTCGCGGCAGGCCCGGTAAACTTCCTCGAGCAGGTCGGCCTGGCCGCGCTCCTTCAGCAGCTCCACCGCCGCCTCGAACGCGATGAATTTCCCGATCTCCGACATGTCGATGCCGTAGCAGTCGGGGTAGCGGATTTGCGGGGCGGTGGAGACGACGACGATGCGCTTGGGATTCGTTCGCGCGAGGATGCGGAGCAAGGAAGTGCGCAGCGTGGTGCCGCGGACGATTGAGTCGTCGATCACGACGAGATTGTCCTCGGGCGTGACGACGCCGTAGGTGATGTCATAGACCATCGCGGCCATCGTATCGCGGCTCGTCTCCTGCGAGATGAAGGT
>DAOQKI010000176.1:0-5248 GCA_035334485.1 Opitutaceae bacterium | reverse complement strand
GCACGGCCGCCATCCGGAGGCCGACCGCTGGCGCGAGGCCGCCCGCGCGAGCCTGCGCCTGTACGCGAGCTGGCAGCCGGCCGACGGCTCGTTCGGCGAGGGCATCGCCTACTGGGATTTCACCTTCGTCCACTACATCTTCGCCCTCGAGGTCCTGCGGCGGCGGACCGGCGTCGATGACCGCGGGCTCCTCGATTTCCGGGCGCAGGCCCGCTACGCGCTCGCGATGACGATGCCCACCGCCGGGCACCCGGATGACTGCGTGAACCTCGGCGACGCGAGCGGGGCCGCGCTGGGTGCGCCGCTGGCGTGGATCGCCCGGGAGTACCGCGACCCGGTCGCGCAGTACGTCGCGCGGCGCCCCGCCGCCTTCAATCCCAACGTCCTCTCGTTCTGGGGCGTCGCCTGGTTCGACCCGGACGTGCCATCGCCGCGCCCGACGGACGTGCCGCTCGACACCCGGACCGAGCTCGGGATCGTGGTCAGCCGCACCGGCTGGGAGACGGCCGACAACGTCGTGGTGTTCCGCTGCGGCGGTCCCGAGAACCACGAGCACGCCGACCGGAACAGCGTCATCTTCAAGGCCCATGGCGAGCGCCTCTTCCACGACCCGCTGCACGCCGCCTACGCCACCACCGACCCGCGCTGGCTGCTGCGCCAGACCGCCGCGCACACCGCGGTGCTGGTCGACGGGCGCGGCCACATTTACCACGACGGGCGCGACGGCACCAATGCGTCGATCGCGCAGGCGCAGCTGCTCGACTTCCGCACCGGCCCGCAGTGGATGGCCACGACCGGCGACGCCGCCGACGCCTACCGCCGCGCCGGGCTCCCGGCCCGGATGGTGCGCCGCACCGTCGTGTTCCTGAAGCCCGATGTGCTGGTGCTGCTCGACCGGGTGGAGCTCGACGAGGCGCGGCCGGTCCAGGCGCGATTTCAGGTGTTCAACGAGGACGGCGCCGGGAAAACCTCGGTCGCCGGGTCCGCGTTCACCATCTCCCGGCCTGGTGCAACACTGCGCGCGACCGTCACCGGCCTCGCTCCGGGCCACCTCGTCGCCGCCAACCTGCCGCTGCCGGCCGCGAGCGGCGTCTACCCGTATGTCGAGTACACTTCGGATGCGGCCGCGGTCCACGAGTTCGTCACCGTCTGCACAACGGCCCCGGCCGGCGGCGAACACGGCACGCTTGCCGTGACGCGCAAGCGTGACGGCTGGAGCATCGAGGGCCTGCACCGCGGTCAGATGGTGAAACTCCACCTCGGCTCGGCGGCCCAGGGTGTTCCCACCGTGGAACTCTGACCGGAATCCGACCCCGTCACGTCTTCGCCATGGCCTCCCATCCCGTCACGTTCAACCGGCGAGAATTCGTTCGCGTGCTCGGCAGCGGCGCGCTCGCCGCCTCGCTGCTGGGTCCGCGGCTCCACGCGGCCGCGGATCCGGACCAGCCCGTGGTGCTCTCGCGCGTCGGCAGCGGCCGCGCCACCGGCTACGCCGAGGCCCCGAAGATCGTCACGCTGGGCGACCGCACGCACGTCGCGTGGCTCGACGCGGACGCGAGCGGCTTCTGGGTGCGCGTGCGCAGCCTGGACCGGCGCACCGGCGAGTGGTCGCCGGTCGTGACCGTGGGGCCGGCGATGGACAACCACGGGGGACCCGCGCTCGTGCCGGATCCCGCGGGCTACCTCCACATCATCTATTTTCCCCATCACCGGCCGTTTCACTACCGCCGCTCCCTCCGGCCCAACGACAGCAGCGAATGGGGACCGGAGGTCATCTTCGGCGAGAGCTTGTCCTATCCCGTCGTCCTGTGCGCGCCCGACGGCACGCTGGTGATGACCTGCCGGCGGTACTACGAGGCCAACGACCGCCTCAACGAGATGGAGCTCTGGCGCAAGCCGCCGGACGCCGACTGGCGGCGGGAGCGCGTGGTGATGCGCTCGCGGCACCTCGACTACGTGCATTTCCAGGAGTCGACCGCCTGGGGCCCGGATCACCGCACGATCCACCTGAGCTGCCGGATCTACGAGACCCACCCGCGCAAGGGCGGCACACCGATCGAGACCCTCGGCTACCTGCGGAGCCCGGATGCGGGCGTGACGTGGCAGCGGCTCGACGGGAGTCCGGTGGAACTGCCGGTGACGGCGGACACGGTCGACGTGCTGGGTCGCGGCGGCGACGACACCGGCCGCACGTTATACGCCGGCGCAATCGCGGTCAGCCCGGCTGGCGTGCCCCACCTGCTGCACAGCGTGCGGGAGCACGGCCGGGGCCGCACCTATCTCGCGACCCCCGCGCGCGGCGGCGGCTGGGACCGGCGGGATCTCCACGCCTTCCTCCCGCCGGCGTGGCAGGATCACGACTTCGTCATGGTCGGCGCGATGACCTTCAGCGCGTCGGGCCGCGCGACCATCGTGGGCACGCTGGTGAAGACGGCGCCCGGCGAATCCGACTGGGCGCATCCGAGCAGCCAGATCGCACGACTGTGGTCGGACGACGGTGCGAAGACCTTCCGCAGCGAGGTGCTGCTGCCGCTCGAGGGCCACGGCCCGCACTGGCTGCCGAACCTTGAGCGGCCGACCGGCCATCACCGGATTCCGGACGAGCCCGGCATCATCTACACCGCCGGCAGCGGCGGCAGCGGGTTGCACGACCGCGAGCTGAACAACCAGGTCTGGTGGCGCCCGGCCAACTGAGGACGCCGGCCGGCGCCACGCTCAGTCCACCCGGATCAGCGGCACCAGTACGCCGCCCGCGCCCGCCGCGGCCGGAGCCTTCGCCTGGCGTGGATCGACCGACGCGGGTCCCTGGCCGCTGGTGGCCACGAGAAACCCGGTGCCGGCCTTCGGGAAGATCGTCAGCAAGTGCGCCGAACGGTCCGGCGCATCCGTCCGCGGCTCGAGCTTGAGCACAATGACCTCCTCAGCGCGCTGCACGACCGTGGCCGGGAAAATCACCGGGGCCACGCTCTCGTCATCGGACGCCCAGAATTCCACCTCGGCCTGGGGCCCGGCCTGGGCCACCCACACGCCGTACCGGCCTTCAGCCGCTACGGGCCCGTTCTGCGCGGCGCCGTCGGCGGCAAGGTCGACCCGGGTGCCCGGTGCGGTCCGGAACCGCGCGTACCAGCCGTTCGGCCGGCGGGCGGCCGGCGTGGCGGCCTTCGGGGCGGCGAGTTCGCGCGCCTCGGCCTTCTGCTCGGGCGTCATCTTCTCCTCGATCGCGGTGAGGTTGGTGCGGACATCCTTGTCGCCCTGCGCGCCCGCCTCCTTGAGGTAGGCGTGGGCCTGCACGAGATTCTGCGGCACGCCGTCGCCTACGGCCGCCATCACGCCGAGATTGAACAGCGCCGTCGCGTCGCCCTGATCGGCGGCCCGCCGGTACCACTTCACCGCCTCCGCGCTGTCGCGCTTCACGCCGGTGCCGGTGGCATACATGTAGCCGAGATTGCACTGGGCCTTGGCGTAGTTCAGCTCGGCGGCCTTGAGGTACCACCGGATCGCCTCGTCGGCGTCCTGCCGCACGCCGTCGCCCGTCGCGTACATCACGCCCAGGTTGTAGCGCGCCTTGGCGTGGCCGGTCTCCTGGTCCGCCGCGAGCCGGTACCAGCGTGCGGCCTCGGCGCTGTCCTTCGCGACGCCGTCGCCGGTGGCGTACATCACGCCAAGATTGAACTGGGCCGATGCGCTGTTCTTGTCCGCGGCCGCCCGGAGGAGCCGGAGCGCCTCGGCGGAGTCCTTCCGCACGCCGCGCCCGACCATGTACATGTAGCCCAGCGCGGCCTCGGCGCGCGTGAACTGCTGGTCGGCAGCGAGCCGGTACCAGCGCACGGCCTCCGCGCTGTCGGCGATCACGCCGTCGCCGTTGGCGTACATCTCGCCGAGCGTGAACTGCGCCTTGGCGTTGCCCTGCTCGGCGCGCCGGGTGACCTCCGCCGGCGTGGGCTTCGAGAAGAGGCCGCCGAACGCGGCCGCGCTGCAGAACATCAGGGCAAGGACGAACGGGGTGATCCGGCGCATGGCGGCTAGATGGTAACTGATTGGAGACAAGTCAAACCGCCGCTGGCCGCGGCGCGTACGCGCCGTGCCGCACGCAGGCCGCGAAGTACGCGTCGAGATTGGCGCGCGGGGTGCCCTCGCGGAAGCTGTCCGAGCTCCCGATGATGAACCCGCCGCCCGGCTTCCCCACCGCCATCGCGGCCCGCACCGCGGCGTCGATGTGCGCCGGCGTGCCGTCCTTCACCACGTGCAGGAGGTCGATGTAGCCCTTCAGCGTCACGCTCCGCCCGATGGTCGCCTTGGCCCGCGCCAGGTCGAAGTCCCCGGTGGGCGGCGGCGTGCAGGTCTCCAGGATGTCCACGCCCGTGCCGGCGATCAGCTCCATCGAGCCCGCGAGGCGGCCGTCGTCGTAGTAGTCGTAGAGCGCGCCGTAGCGGTGCACGAGGTCGACGTGCTCGCGGATCAGGGGCACGAACACCTCGGCGAAGATCGCCGGCGACCAGCCGGCCGAGAGCGAGGCGAAATACCAGGTGCCGAAGATCATCTCGGCGCCGCCCTCGAGCGCGGCCTTGGTCTGCGCCATCACCCGGCGGTGGAAAAGCTGGATCAGCGCGTCGAAGAACGGCCGGTTGTCGTAGTAGTCCACCATCAGGTCCGCCACGTCGCGGGCGTGGCCCGCGTTGTGGTCGAGCGCGCAGCGGATCATGACCATCAGCAGGCCCCGCTCCCCCAGCTCGCGCCGCAGGCCGGCGAGGAAGTCGAACCGCGTGTTGATCGGCGCCAGCACGTACGCCAGCGCCGCCAGGTCGTCCGGGCCCTTCACCAGGTGCTCGGTCCGCACCGGGTTCGGCGTGACGCCGAACTCCCGGCCGTTGGGCGGCACGAGGATCCGGTCGGAGAGCCGGCCCGCCGGGGTGTGGAAGGTCCGCTCCACCGCGACGAAGTCGCCGGACCGCTCCTTGCGCTGCTCCACCCGGACCCCGGGGAGGTCGTACGCGTCGGGAAACTCGTCGAGCACGTTCATCGTCCCGTCCGCCACCGGGTACATCTGGTCGAGGTCCGGGAACGCCCGCAGGTGCGTGCCGAGGTCCTGGGACCCGTGCTCGGCCATCAGCCACGCCCAGACGCGCGGGGCGATCGGGACCCGATCCGGCTCCTCGTGCCGGATCGCGGTGAGGAGTCGTTCACGTCCAGTCATCGCGGCTTTCATGGCGGGGGGGGCCGGACGGCGACGGCGCCGACCGGCCCACCG
>DAOQKI010000175.1:0-5374 GCA_035334485.1 Opitutaceae bacterium | reverse complement strand
TGACCCGCGTGAGCCGCGCCTACCCGCAGCTCACCGACGACGCCTTCATCGCCGCGCATCGCGACCGCTGGCTCAGCTGAACGCGCAAGCGAGTTGCGGATTCTCCCGACCCTGTGCCGGACGAAATGAGATTCCTTGCGGCTGAGGGCTTGCGCGGGGGCGGGTTAGGGTCTTTCCCCGCGCCGGGCGTCGGCAGGGCGCTGCGAGGTAACCAAATACATACAAAAATTCGGAGAATCTTTGCAGGGTTTTTTCCTGTTGTTCCGCCTTCAACTCCGAGCAACAGTTGCGTCATGCAGCTGCGCTCAACCCCTGAAGTATGCATACCCCATACGTTCACGCCCCTGCGTCATCCGTGGCTTTCGCGGATGCTTGTGCGGGTGGGAGTGTGTTGGGCACTGCTGCTTGGTTGTCCGCGGCTTGGTGCGTCGGTGATCTCATCGGCGCCCAGGCATTTCGACCTTCCGGCCGAGTCCGCGGACATCTCGTTGAAGCGCTTCTCCGAACAATCCGGCGTGGACGTGATCTTCGCCACCAAGATTGCCATCGGGGTGAAGACCAATGCGGTCACGGGCGAGTACGCGCCGATGGAGGCAATTACGCGCTTGTTGGCCCGCACGGGGCTGGAGCCTGTGAGCGATGAGACGAACGGGGCACTGATAGTGAGTCGCACAAACCCACAAACCATGCCTACCAAGACAACCAACGTGCCCTCGGCACTGCGCCAGGCGCTAATGAGCGTCCTGTTGATCTTTACCCCCAATCTGCAGGCCCAGTCGACGGCTGAAGGCCAAGGCGCCAGCAGCACGACCCAGGCGGCCAACGCGAGCGAAACGACGCCCGACAAGGACGAGGTCGTTCACCTCAGTCCGTTCGAAGTCAGGAGCGGTACCAACGAAGGTTATATCGCGTCCGAAACCATGAGCGGATCGCGCGTCAAGACGAAGATCTTTGACGTGCCCGCTTCGGTCAGCGTCATCACCCGAGACCTGATGGACGACATGGGAGCCGTTGATCCGTGGGGCGCCCTGTCCCGGTCAGTTCCCGCGGTCCAGACCTACGGCTCGCCCGGCGTGTTCGCGGGTGCTTCGATCCGTGGTTTCCGTGCGCAGTTCTGGGCGGTGGACGGCGCCACCTCGGCCTCCGTCGGACCGATCAGCAACTTCAACCTCGACGGCCTGGAAATCATCAAGGGCCCGTCGGCCCTCCTGTACGGCCCGTTTGGCGCGTATGGCGGTTACGTCAACATGATGCCGAAGTGGGCGCGGCGCAGTCCGGTCAACAAGGTCGAGCTGTCCGTGGGCACGGACAATTTCTACTCCGCCATGCTCGACGTCGGCTATGAGGCCCTGAAGAACAACCAGCTCCAGTTCCGCCTGGTGCTCGGCAACCTCGACATGGACCGCCCTGGCTTCCCCGGTGACTACACCAAGTCCAAGGTGTTCGCCCCGTCGATGACGTACGACATCAGCCCGAGGGTTAAGCTGAAGACCCGTGCGGAGTACAACCTGCGCGACTACCGCAATAGCACCGTCCCGCTGGATGCGAGTGGAAAGCCGATCCGGAGTTTGATCGCCAACAACTACTTCCCGGGCGCGCACAGCGAGGACCAGGAGTTCTCGACGCAGACAGTGCTGACCGGCCAGCTTTCGGATGAGTGGAGCTTCAAGTTCCAGTTCGTGACCGAAATCGATCACCCGAAATCGTGGGGCGGTGGCTTCACCGGCCGCACGACGCTGGTCACCCCGACGGATGACAAGGTGACGATCTTCGCCTCGCACGGCGACTACATGTTCAAGCAGTGGACGCTGGATATGTCCGTCTCGTGGGACGCCGTGGATTTTGCCCCCGGCTTCAGCAATCACGTCGTCACCGCGTTCACGATGAACAATTGGACGAACCAGTATCGCTGGAACGCCAACACGACGATGGCGGGCCTGTACCCGGAGTACCAGCAGTCGCCGTGGCTGAATTCGTTCAGCATCCTGAACCCGCCGGCGCCCAATGCGGCGATCGCGGCGGCGAGCGCGACGACCCAGAACAACCTCTACCAGCCCTACAACACCCAGTGGCTCGGTGGCGTGATGGGCACCGACACGCTCGAGATGTTCAACGGCAAGGTGAAGGTAAACCTTGGCACCCGCTACAACTACGACGAGCGCTATTTCCACAGCCAGACGCAGTCCGTGAAGGGCGCCGGTTTGGCGGGTAATCCCGGCCCGGCGAAGGTCAACACGATCTTCCTCTGGCGCTACGGCGCGGTCTATCAGCCCACGAAGAACGTCGGCATCTACTTCGGTCATGACGAGGGCTACCTCGCGGTCGGCGCCATCTTCAAGTACGACGGCTCGACCCTGCTGCCTGAGTCGGGCACCAACGAGGAAGTCGGCATCAAGGTCGACAATCTCCATGCCTTGGGCGGCAACTTCTACGGCTCGATGGCCTACTTCCAACTCGCCGTGGACAACAAGTGGCGCGCCGATCCCGATCTGTCGCACGCGGGCTTCTTCATCCAGGACGGCCACCAGGAAAACAACGGCTGGGACGCCCAGCTGGGTTACACCAGCGACGACAAGAAGATCAATTTGATCTTGGGCTACTTCAAGGCGGATGGTCCGACCACGATCACCGGCACGCGGGCGAGCTTTGTGCCGAAGGAAACGGCCAACATCTGGCTGCGGTACAACTTCACCCCGACGTTCGCGATCGGTGGCGGCTACCACCACGCGGGTGACTCGATCGACGGCACGGCGAAACTCACGTCGCCGGCCTACGGCTCGTACGATGCGTTCGCGGAATACCGGCAAAAGCTGTCCGGCAGAAGGGTGATCGTCTACCGTCTCGGCATGACGAACATCGGCGACGGCTTGAATGCCACCTTCCTCAGCGGCGCATTGGCGGTGCAAGAGGAAGACGGTCGGCAGACCAAGCTGACCGCCACGTATATCTGGTAAAGTAGTTTACGGCTTGCAGCGCGGGGATCTTCGGATCCCCGCGCTTTTTTGTGCCCGGACCTAGAAAACGCCGCTTACCGCTCGGCGGATAGCAGGTAGAGGCCGAACGCGGAAAGCGCCGGACCCGCCGCCGCCTTCACGATCCGGAGGCGAACTCTTCCCGTGGTGACCAGCGGTGTCCGGAGGAGGCGATTGCCGCCGATCGACGTGCCGCGCGCGAACTCGTGCCACTCGCCATTCTGCCAGGCGTCGACGGCGAATTCGTCCACGCGGCACCCGAGCGGCAGGAACTCGCGCAGTTGCACCACATTGAATTCCGCGGTTCGAGGCAGGTCCACGACCAGATCGGCGGCGACGACGTGATCGTCCGTGGACCAATAGCCACTTGAACCCTCCGTCAGCAGCTGCTGGGCCGAGTATTGGGTGGCAGGGGAGCGGGTGTTGCTGGCCTTGATCGTGGCGCCCGCGGCCCGGTTGGAGGCGAAAGCCTGGCGCAGAAGTTCGGCCCACCTGGACAGCACCTTGATGTCTGCTTCGTTGATCCGGCCGCGCCGGTCGGGCGGCAGATTGAGATTCAGCGCCGCGCCGCGGCCGACGGTCGCGAAATAGATCTCCGTGAGCTGATCCACGGTTTTGACCTCGGCGTCCTCCCGGGCGTGGTAGAACCAGCCGGGCCGGATCGAGACGCAGGCCTCGGCGGGCCGCCAGAAGGCCCCCAGTCTGGTGCCGACGGTCAGGGCGGCATAGTCGCCCCGGTTGATTGCCTCGGCATCGCCGCTGATCGTGGGCCAGCAGGGTGTTCCGGCGATTCCGTCCTCGTTGCCCACCCAGCGCACATCTGGGCCGACTCCGCTGAAGATGACGGCGTCGGGCTGAAGCTCGCGGACCAGCCGGTAGGTGGTCTCCCACTCGTAGTAGGCCTCGGTCACCTTCCGACGCTCCCGGGCGCCGCCGAAGTAGCCGTCGCCGCCGTTTGCGCCATCGAACCAGACCTCGAAGATGGGACCGTAGTTGGAGAGCAGCTCGCGCAGCTGATTGCGGAAATACTCCACGTAGCTCGGCCGGCCGTAGTCGGCGCGATTGCGGTCCCAGGGCGAAAGATAAACGCCGAACGCGAGCCCGTGACGATGGCACGCGTCGGCAAACTCACGCACCACGTCGCCTTGGCCGTTGCGAAAGGGACTGCGCTTCACGGAATGCTCGGTGAAGCGGGAGGGCCACAGGCAGAAGCCGTCGTGATGCTTGGCCGTGAGGATGAGGCCCTTCAGGCCGGCGTCCTGGATCGCCTGGACCACCTGTTCGGCGCTGAAGTCGGTGGGCGCGAAGCTTGCGGGCGACTCGTCGCCGTAGCCCCATTCCATGTCCGTGAACGTGTTGATCGAAAAGTGAACGAAGGCATAGGCCTCGAGGGCATGCCAGCGCAGCTGTCGCGCGCTGGGCACGGTGCCGCAGGGGCGGGGAGGGGCGGGATCGGGCCTGGCGGCCGGCATGCCGGCATGATGGGCGCCCGGACGGAGGCGCAACAAGGGTATTTCCGGCGGTCGGCGGGCGGCGACGAACGAGCGACCCAAATCCCTGCACAAAAAAAGTCGGGCCCGCCGGGTTGTGGGCTTGCGGCGGGCCGGGTCGGCCCGACCTTCGAGTCGCCGCTTGTCAGCCGGCGCGAAGATCTTCACCGTCCAGTTACCCCGCCCCCTGCGTCGTGTCGCCGCCCCCTGAATCGTTCCACAACAGCGCCGATCAGGCGCGCTGGTTCTCTGACGAGGTCCAGCCGCACGCCCCGGCGGTCCGGGCGTACCTGAGGAAGTCGTTCCCGGCGGAGCACGACGTCGACGACATCGTGCAGGAGTCGCTGCTGCGGCTCTGGCGCACCCGCCTCGCGCAGCCGATCCGCTCGGCGAAGGCGCTCCTGTTCCAGATCGCCCGCCACACCGCCATCGACCTCCGGCGCCGCAGCAAGGTCTCCCCGGTGAATTCGGTAAGGGATTTGGATTCCGTGCACGCCATCGATGATGGCACGGATACCGTCAGTGTCCTCAGCCGCCAGGAGAAGATCCAGCTGCTGGCGGAGGCCATTGACGACCTGCCGTCCCGGTGCCGGGAAATTGTCATCCTCCGCAAACTCAAGAACATGCCGCAGAAAGACGTCGCCGCCATGCTCGGCCTCTCGGAAAAAACCGTTGAGGCCCACCTGTCGCGCGGTATCAAGCGCTGCGAGAGTTTCCTCCGCCGTCGCGGCGTGCAGGACGCCTTCTCCGATGAATCCCGCTGATCCCAGTTCCTCGCCTTCACCTTCCGACGCCGCGGCGCCGGGCTCGTCCGCGCTGGACTGGCCGCAGCGCGCCGGGACGGCGGACGAGGTGCTGTTCGAGCTGAACGTGCGGGCGGGACGCCGCCGGCGCCGCCGGGCGGTCCTCCTG
>DAOQKI010000174.1:0-5430 GCA_035334485.1 Opitutaceae bacterium | reverse complement strand
GCCGCGGCGGGCGCGGGCACGGCCAGCAGCAGCAGATCGACCGGCGACGTCAGAAGGTCGGCGACGCTTCCCACGCACGGGTGGCCGAGCAGCTCGGACGGGCCGGGCTTGATGATCGTGATGGCTCCCGCCAGCGCGGGGCACCGCTGCAGGTTGTCGAGGATCGTCCGGCCCACGCCGCCGGGTTTCTCCGACACGCCCGCGAGGGCGACCCGCCGCGGCGCCCGCAGCGCCGACAGGAAATCTTCGGGCGGCGCCAGTCGCGGGGCCGCGCCCCGGCCGCGGCGGCCCACTGCGTCCAGTGGCCGCGGCACCCCGTCGGGATCGAGCACCACGGGATTCAGCTCCAGCAATTCCAGCCCCTCCTCGTCGCAGAGGGTCGCCAGCCGCCAGAGCGCCTCGAGAAACTCGCCGAGCTTCCGCTCCGTCGTGAGCGCGGTGGTGCCGCGCAGGCCGCCCAGCCAGATGCGGCCGAGCAAATGACCCTGCAGTTCACCGAGCGCAGCCGCGGGCGAGGTTCGGCCCAGCGGCCACCGCAGCGGCGGCGCCATCGCCGCCAGCGCGTCCGCCTGCAGGCCGCCGAAGCCGCAGAGAATCACCCAGCCCGCCGGCCCGCGCGAGAGCGACACGAAGGCCTCCGACGGCAAGCCCGCGGCGCGGGCGATCGTCACGCGCTCGCAGACCAGGCCGTCGAGCCAGCGATGCCCCGCCGCCTCGACCCGCTGCCGCATCGCGGCGGCGGCCATGATCACCTCGGTGACGCCGAACGGCATGAATTCCACCGCGCCCAGCTCCGACTTGTGCCACAGCTCCTCGCCGAGTCCCTTCAGCACGACCGGCTCGCCGGCGGCGAACGGCAGCGGCCGCCCCACCGTGGCATGACGGGGCGGGTTCAGTCCGCCGCGCACGAGCAGCCGGTACGCCTCCGCCTCGCCGACGAAGGCGCGGGAGCGCGGATCGGCGGGCGCGGCGACGGCGTTCATGCGGGGGCGAGCAGCGCCTCCACGGCGCGGCGGCCGGCGGCGAACGCCGCCTCGTTGAGCGGCAGCAGCGCGGGCTTGTCCTTCAGGACGTTGTGCAGCGTCGCGATGATGCTCCCGTCGGGCAGCACGTTCAGCGCGGCCTGCAGGGCACCCAGCGCCACGACGTTCTTCACCATCGGACGGCCGAGGTCGGCCGCGAGGCGGGTCAACGGCACGGGCAGGATGCGCCGGCCGGCCGGGAGCGGCGGCGGCGCGGTGATGATCGTGCTGTCGTAGAGGATCACGCCACCCTCGGGCACCGTGCCGGCGAATTTCGCCAGGCTCGGGGCGTTGAAGGCCACGAGCACATGCGGGTCCGGCGCCGCCGGATTGAGCACCTCGTGCTCGGCGATATGGACGTCGGCGTAAGAGGTGCCGCCGCGGCTCTCGGGACCGTAGCTCGGGATGTCGGTAGCGTCGAAGCCCTCGGCGATCGCGGCGCGGGTGAGCAGCAGCGCGGCGGTCTGCGCGCCGTCGCCGCCGGAGCCGGCGAGCTTGATGGCGAGGTCGCGGGACGGCAGGTGCGCCGGCCAGGCCGGGACCTCGCGGTCGGGGTCGTCCCGGCGCGGCTCGGCGCCGCTGAGGCCGAGCACGGCCTCGGGCTCGAACGACGGCGCGCCGCGGCGGAACCACGGCTCGACGGTCAGATCCTTCTTCACGCCCAGCGGGAAGACCGGCTCCATCTTCGTCTTCACCCACTCCTCCGCCGCCTGCGGCGACATCTTCAGGTGGGTCGGGCACTCGGCGATGATCTCGATGAACGAGTAGCCGCGGCCGGTGAGCTGGTGCGTGATGGCCTTCTTGATCGCCTTCCGCGCCTTGGCCCGCTCGCGGGCGCTGAACAGCGCGACGCGTTCGACGTAAACCGGGCCGTCGAGCTGCGCGATGAGCTCGGCCATGCGAAGCGGCTGGCCCATGGCGGGCGCGCGGCCATCGGGGCTCGTGGTGGTCTTCTGCCCCATCAGCGAGGTCGGCGCCAGCTGGCCGCCGGTCATGCCGTAGACGGCGTTGTTGATGAAGATGACCGTGATGGGCAGCCCCATCTGCGCGATCGAGATCGTCTCGGCCAGGCCGATCGAGGCGAGGTCGCCGTCGCCTTGGTAGCTGATGACGACCGAGTCGGGATGCGCGAGCTTGTGCCCGAGGGCGACCGCGGGGGCGCGGCCGTGGGCGGCCTGCGAGTTGCCGACATCGAAGTAGTAATGCGCGAACACGGCGCAGCCGACCGGGCTGATCAGCACGGTGCGGTCCTGGATGCCGAGCTCGTCGATCGCGGCGGCGAGGTCGCGGTGCGCGACGCCGTGCCCGCAGCCCGGGCAGTAGTGGGTGGTGTGGGCCTTGAGGCCCTCGCCGTGCGCGTGCCGGCTGAAATGGTCGTAGAACGCACTCATGTGAGCACCTCCTCGGCGGTCAGGATGCCCTGGAGAATCTCGGCCTCGGACGGCAGGATGCCGCCGCTGCGCCGGACCGAGGAGATGGGCGGCGGTGGCACGTTGGCGTAGCTGAGGGCGAGCCGGAGCTCATCCTCAAGCTGACCGGGGCCGGCCTCGACCACGATGATCTGCCGCACCTCGGGCAGGAGCTCGGCGAGCGCCTGGATCGGGAACGGCCAGAGGGTGACGGGCCGGAACAGGCCGGCGCGTACGCCCCGCTCGCGCGCCAGCTCCACCGCGCCCTTCGCCATGCGGGCCGGCGTGTTGCACGCGACGACCAGTACCTCGGCATCGCTGCACCGGTGGCAGTCGACCCGCTGCTCGCAGGTCGCGATCGCCGCGTACTTCCGGTTGAGATGCTGGTTGTGTGCCTCGAGGTCGGTCTCGGAGAGCGAGATTGAGCTGATGAGATTGTGCCGGTGCGCCTTGTCGCCCCACACCGCCCACGCGGGCAGGCCGGGGCGGGTCATGGTCGCGGGCAGGCGGACCGTGCCGGTCATCTGCCCGAGGTAACCGTCGCCCAGGACGATGACCGGGTTGCGGTACCGGAACGACAGCCCGAACGCGTCGCGGGTGAGGTCGAGCATCTCCTGCGGCGTGCTGGGGGCGAGGACGATGGCGCGGGTGTTGCCGTGGCCGAGGCCGCGGCAGGCCAGCTTGATGTCGGCCTGCTCGGGCGCGATGTTCCCGAGGCCGGGGCCGCCGCGCATGATGTTGACGAACACGCCGGGGACCTCGGCGCCGATCATGTAGCTGACGCCCTCGAGCATGAGGCTGAAGCCGGGACTGCTGGTGAAAGTCATGCACGGCAGCCCGGCGCCGCCGCAGCCGTACATCATGTTGACGGCCGCGACCTCGCTGACGGCCTGCACGAACGCGCCGTCGAGCTTGGGCAGGATCTTCGCCATGAGCTCGGCGCCCTCGGTGCTGGGCGTGATGGGATAGCCGAAGACGTGCCGGCAGCCGGCGAGCAGCGCGCCGATGGCGGACGCGTAGGTGCCCTTGAGCACCATGGGCTCGCACGGCGGCAGCGCGATGACATCGGCGGGCAGGTCGCCCTCGGAGTGGTTCGGCACGCACTTCTCGCCGAACAGCTTCGCGGGATCCTCGAGGACGAAGTCGCCCTCGGGCTGGCCGCGCTCGGACTCCAGGCGCAGGCCATAGGGCTCGGGACAGGCCTGCAGGCAGAGCGTGCAGCCGGTGCAGTTCTCCAGGTGCAGCTCGACCGGCACGAGGCCGGTGGCGGGATTGATCTCGGTGCCCGGGCTGATGCAGCCTTTCGGGCACGCCTCGATGCACCGCAGGCAGCCCTTGCAGTACTGCGGGTCGAGGAAAGGTTTGGGCCGGGAATGCTCGGACATGGCGGGGTAGCCGGGATGGCAGCCCCATGATAACCCTTCCGTCCGGCAAAACTGCGCATGCGTTGCTCGAAAATGCGCAGGACTTGAGAGGGGTATTTACGCCAAATAGAGTAAGGCCGCGGGAGGCGGCAAGTAACAGGTATCAGGGGCCAAGTATCAGGAAGACGGCGGCGACCTTGGGTCGCGGGAGGTCGGAGGATGGGGGCGCTTGCTGCTGCACCTTACCAAACTCCCATCTTCGGCCGCAGCATTGAGGCCAGAGAGGCGGAAACGAGCAGCTACTCTGAGAGGTTCCCGACGCGTCCAGAGCTCACACATCTACCGCGACCCAAGGTCGCCGCCGTCTTCCTGATACTTGGCCCTTGGCCCCTGTTACTTGCCGCCCCTGAGGGCGGCTATCGCTTCCAGCGCCGCCGGATTATCCACGCTCGTGAGATCACCGGCGGGCTGGCCGGTGTAGACGCGAAGAATGGTGCCGCGGAGAATCTTGCCGCTGCGGGTCTTGGGCAGGGCGCTGACGACGTAGACGGCCTTGGGCGCCAGCGGCTTTCCCATCTGTGCGGCCACGTGACGAATCAGCGTCGCGGGATCCGCGGTCTGGCCGGGTTTCGCGACGACGAAGCACACCAGCACCTGGCCCTTCAGGTCGTCGGGCGCGCCGATCGTTGCCGCCTCGCTGACGGTCGGGTGCGAGGTGAGCACGCCCTCCACCTCGGCCGGGCCCACGCGCTTGCCCGCCACCTTGATCGTGTCGTCGCTGCGCCCGAGCACGAACCACGAGCCGTCCTCGTCCTGCCGCGCCCAGTCGCCGTGGTACCACACGCCGGGAAACTGGCTGTAGTAGGTCTCCAGGTAACGGGCGTCGTCGTGCAGGAAGCTCTTCGTCATCGACGGCGCGGGCTGCTTGCACACGAGGTGGCCGACCGCGCCGCGCGGGGCGGGACGGCCCTCGTCGGTGAACACGTCGACGTCCATGCCGAGGCCCGCGCGGCCGAGTGAGCACGGACGGAGCGGGAGCAGCGGGTTCACGGAGAGATGGCAGCCCATGATCTCCGTGCCGCCCGAGATGTTGATCACCGGACAGCGGCCGCCCCCAACGTGGTCGAAATACCAGCGGTACGAGGTCTCGTCCCACGGCTCGCCGGTCGAGCCGAGCACGCGGAGCCGCGACAGGTCGTGCGCCCGCGGGCCCCGCCCTTCCGTCGCCCGCATGAACATCCGCACCAGCGTCGGCGACGCCGCGAAGGTCACGACTTTCAGCCGTTCCAGCGTCTGCCAGAGCCGATCGGTCGTCGGATGGTCCGGCGCGCCGTCAAACAGCACGAGCGGGGCGCGGTACAGCAGGCAGCCGATGATCTCCCACGGCCCCATCATCCAGCCGATGTCCGTGAACCAGAAGAACGGCTCGCCCGCCCGGAGATTAAAAGCGTAGCGGAGCTCCTTTCCGACCTGCGCCAGGCAGCCCGCGTGGGTGTGGACCGTGCCCTTCGGGCGCCCGGTCGTGCCGCTCGTGTAGATGATCAGACACGGCTCCTCGGCCGCCGTCCGCTCGCAGCCGGTGAAGCTCGGCGCCCCGTCGAGAAAGCGCCGCCACTCCGGCTGGTCGAAGCACAC
>DAOQKI010000173.1:0-5628 GCA_035334485.1 Opitutaceae bacterium | reverse complement strand
GGCCACGCTGTCCGGCCGGGCGGCCGGCTTCGGCGCCGCCGGGACGGGAGCGGAGGGCGCGGCCTCGGCGGCAGCGTCGCCGGTGACCACCGCGATCTCCTGGCCGATCTCGACGACATCGTCGGGCTTGATCTTCCACTCCTTGAGCGTGCCGCTGTAGGAAGCCTCGATTGGATAAACGGCCTTGTCGGTCTCGACCTCGCAGAGCACGTCGTCGGGATGCACCGCATCGCCAGGACGCTTGTGCAGGGCGACCACGCGCGCAGAACGCAGGCCCTCGCCCATGATGGGCACCTTGACGATGATCTCGCTGGATCCGGGCACGACGTTGTTTAGGGGGGCGGCCGGCGACGCGGAAGCCGAAACCGCGGGAGTTGGCGCGGGGAACGGCGTCCGGGTGCCCGGCTGCAGGCCCGCGGAGTTCGCGATCGTCCGGCGGATCGCCTCGGCAATGCGGTGGGCGTCGGGGAGCGCGGCGTATTCGTAGATCGGATTGTAGCCGATCATGACGTTGCCCTTCGAGACGAGGACCGGCGGGGCGACCATCCGGCTCCAGACATCGGGTCGGCCGGAAACGTGAGAGATGATCATCTGGCCGACCGAGCAGTTCTCGGTGTCCTCCTGCACGACAACGAGGCGGCCGGTCTTGCGCACCGACTCCTCGATCATCTCGTGGTCCCACGGCACGATCGAGCGGAGGTCGATCAGCTCGACACTGACCTGGTCCTGGACGAGCCCGCTGGCCTCGAGGGCCTTCTCCATGGTGTTGCCCCACGCGACGACCGTGACCTCGGTGCCGACCTGGCGGCAGCGGGCGTGGCCGATCGGCACGGCCATGACGGGCTCGGGGGTAGCACGCTCGGCCCACAGCAGGTGCTTCGGCGCGAGGAAGATCACGGGATCCTCCGAGTGCATCGCGGTCCAGAGCAGGCCGGCCGCATCCTCGGGCGTGCTCGGAATCACGACGTTGAGTCCGGGGAAATGCGCGAGTGCCGCCTCGTTCGCCTGCGAATGCCAGAGCGAGCCGCCGGGGAGGTAGGCGCCGTACGGGGCGTAAATGACGACCGGGCAGGACCAGCGGCCGTAAGTGCGCCAACGCAGCGTGGCGAGGTTGGTGACGAGCTGGTTCCAGCCCGGATACACGAAATCGATGAACTGGAGCTCGAACACCGGCCGCTTGCCGTAGCTCGCGAGCCCGCAGGCCACGCCGAGGATGGTGCTCTCGGCGAGCGGCGAGTTGAACACCTGGTCGGGAAAGTCAGTGGAGAGCTTCTGCGTGAGCCGGAACACGCCGCCCTTCGGGTCCTCGACATCCTCGCCGAAGATCACGCGGCCCGGGTCAGCGTCGAGGCCGGCCCGGAGGGTGAGGTTGATCACGTCACCCATGCGGTAGGTGCCGGGCTTGAGGACCTGCTCGTCGAGCGCGGCGGGTTGCGACGAGACATTGGTCTCGAGCTCGTAGGCGACCGGGTTCTCGGCCTTCTCCGCCTCCACGTAGTCGAGCCGCACGCGCTCCTTGGTTTCCTTGTCGAGCTGGTTGAAACGGGCCTCGGTGAGCTCGCCCTCGGCGATCAACTGGCGCTTCAGCACCATCAGAGGGTCGCGCTCCGCCAGCGTGGCGAGCTCGTCCTTGCTGCGGTAGATCGACTGGTCGTCGGTGCTGGTGTGGCTCGAGAGCCGCTCCATGCGCGCCCAGATCAGCGCCGGGCCGTGACCGGCCCGGATGTCCTGAAGCGCGGCCTCGGCCGCGGCATGGACCGCCTCGACGTCCCAGCCCTCCACCGTGCGCCACTGCTCCTCGTTCAGGACCGACAGCGCCTTTGGCGTCATCCGCGCCGTCGGCGTGCTGATGCCAAAGCCGTTGTCCTCGACGATGAACAGCACCGGCAGCCGGCGCTCCTGCGCAAAGCACAGCGCCTCGAAGAAATCGCCCTGCCGGGTCGCGGCGTCGCCAACGGTGGTCACGACCACGCTGTCCTTCCGGTCGAGCTGCATGCCCCATGCGATGCCGCACGCGGGCAGCAGCTGCGCCGCGGTCGGGGTCGGGACACTCCAGATGTTCAGCTCGCGATACGAATAGTGCGACGGCATCTGGCGCCCGCGGGACGAGGACTCGCGCTTCGCCATGTAGTCGAGCGCCAGCTGGCGGGTGGTCACCCCCCGCCCCAGCACCAGGCCGCGGTCGCGGTAGTACGGGACGACGAAATCATCCGCACGCAGCTGCAGGGCCACCGCGGCGAGCGCCTCGTGGCCGCGGCCGGACACGTGAAAGTGACCCTTGCCCTGGCGGTTCAGGTTCTCCTCGCGCAGGTCGCCATGACGACTCTCCAGGATGGTCGTCAGCAACCGGTGCTTGAGTTGGGCGGACAAACGGGACGCAACAGAAGGCATGGTAACGGTCTCCTTGGGGTTGAGGAGCGGCGTTGGGATGGGCGCTAGGCTCACGCAAAAGTCGTCCGTGGCAATGCGTTTCCCTTACTCCATTTAGAGTATCAGAGAATTGCTTGACCGGCCCGATCCGGTCCGGCCGACGCGGGCATTTTCCGCCTCGGCAAGTCCATGGATTCCAGCCGCATGAACGCGCCCGGATCCCGGGCCGTCCCGTGCGGTCCAAGAGGCGAATCCGCGCCGTCCGCGCGGTTGCATCGCACCGGAAAGCCGCCTATCTTGGAAGGTAACCCGAACCCGTCATGCATGCCCGTCATGGCCTAGTGTTGCTGGGTTTGTTCGTCGGAGCCACCGCGAGCGGCGCCCCGCCCTCGGCGGCCCTGGACCGGCCGGTCACCGCCACCCTGCGGCAGGCCTTCAGCTACGATTTCGCTCCACGCCGCGAGCTGCCCGGCGACGATTCCACCACGCCGATCGCCTTCACGATGGAGAAGATGATCGTGACCGACGTGCGCTTCGTGCAGGAGGCTACCCGCACCATCGACCGCACGAAGGCGAAGGCCCTGCGGGAGAAATTCAATCCCCTCGACGGCGGCCGGTTCGCGTCATTTCACCTGAGCGGACTCCTGGTCGATGTCGGCCTGTGGCGTCACTTCAACCTCCTGCCCAACTATAACGCGTTCCGGCCCGACGGCACCACCGTCCAGGTCGACCTCGCGCGAATCCGGTTCTAGCGGGGGCAGCGCACCTTTTTGCAGCGACAACGACGGGGCGCCGGGGTCGCGTTCTCTCCTTGAGGTTCTAGGAGAGAGAGCCACTGTCCTAGACTTTCTAGGAGAGCCATGGCCAAAGAACCTCCCGACCTACTGCAGGGTACGCTCGACATGCTGATCCTGAAGGCGCTCGAGCGCGGCCCGATCCACGGATTCGGGATCTCGATCGAGATCCGAAAGATGTCTCAAGAGATCCTGCAGGTGGAGCAGGGCTCGCTCTACCCTGCGCTGTACCGCCTTGAAGAGCAGGGTCTGATCCGCGCCGAATGGGGCGTGTCGGACAACAACCGCAAGGCGCGGTTCTACTCGCTCACGACCGCCGGCCGAAAGCAGCTCGCGGTTGAGGCGTCGAACTGGGCGCAGGTCTCCGCCGCGATCAATCTGGTGTTAAAGGTCACCTAGGTTTCTTCACTGGCGCGCAGCGCCTCAGGTACCCCATGAATCCCCTCCGCCGCTTCCGCGACCTCTTCCGCAAGGGCACACTCGACCGCGAGATGGCCGAGGAGATGCGGCTGCACGTCGAACTGCAGGCCGAACTCAACCGCAAGGCGGGCATGGATCCCGACGAGGCGCGTCACCTCGCCGAGCGGCAGTTCGGTCATGTTGAGGGCATCAAGGAAACGGCCCGCGAGATCCGCGGCCTGCCATGGCTCGAACAGCTGGCCGCCGATCTCCGCTATGGCGTCCGCCAGCTGCGCAAGGCCCCTGGGTTTGCCATCGTGGCCATTCTCACGCTCGCGATCGGCATCGGGGCCACCACGTCGATCTTCAGCATCGTGAACAGCGTGGTCCTGCGCCCACTCGATTTTCCCGACTCGGGCCAGCTCGTGCTCATACAGGAGAACCAGTCTTCGACCGGCCGCATCGCCTTCGCCAGTCCGGCCGCGATGCTGGAGTGGCGCAAACAGGCCGCCTCCTTCGCCGAGATCGGCGGTTGGGCAGCGAAGAACTTCAACGTCACCGGCCATGGCGACCCGTGGCGCATGTACACGCGGGCCGTCACCACGAATTACTTCCCGTTGCTCGGCGTCCAGCCCGCCCTGGGCCGGACATTTCGCCCCGACGAAGGCGCCCCGGGCAAAACCAACGTCCTCATTCTCAATCACGCCTTCTGGCAAAGCCGGTTTGCCGGACGCGAGGATATCCTCGGCCTCGTCGTCAACCTCGACGACGAGCCGTACACGATTATCGGCGTGATGCCCGCCACGTTCGAGGTCGAGCCGGGCAATGCCGCCGCCTATCGGCCGTTCCCCGACGAGTTCCTGGCGCCCGGCAATTTCGGCTCCCGCTTCCTGCAGCAGGTCGTCGGCCGGCTAAGACCAGGCGTAACGCCGGAGCGCGCAACCGCGGAACTGAAGCTCATCAGCGAGCGACTTGCCCAGGCTCATCCCGACACCAACAAGGACATGGGCGTCCGCGTCACGCCGCTCCTTGAGAGCCGAGTGGGTTCGCTGAAGCCACTGCTCTATGTGCTGCTCGCGGCCGTCGGTGTCCTGCTGCTCATCGCATGTGTAAACGTCGCCAACCTCTTGCTCGCCCGCGCGACGTCCCGGCAGAAGGAAATCACCCTGCGTGTCGCCCTCGGCGCGAGTCGCTCCCGCGTGATCCGCCAGTTGATCGTTGAGAGCCTGCTCCTGGCGTTGCTGGGCGGACTCCTCGGCGCGGCGCTCGCGATGGCCTCAATGAAAGTGCTGATGGGGTTCGCCCCCGTGGACATGCCGCGGTTGACCGAAGTCCGCATTGATGGCGTCGCCCTGGCTGTGTCCATGGTGGTGACACTTCTTACCGGCTTGGGATTCGGCCTGGTGCCGGCGCTGCAAGCCACCCGGGTCGATCTCGCTACCGCGTTGAAGGACGGCGGCCGCGCCGCCGGCGAAGGCCGCCCGCGCCAGAAGCTGCGCAGCAGCCTGGTCGTCGCCGAGGTCGCCCTCGCGCTGGTGCTGCTCGTCGGCGCCGGTCTGCTGGCGCGCAGCTTCAGCCACATCCAGCACCAATACCTGGGTTACAACCCCGACGTGGTCTATGTCTCGCGGGTCCTGCTGATGGGACCGAAGTATTCCACCGAGGCCGCGCGCATCGCCTTCACCGAGCGCGTCCACGAGCAGTTGCAGGGCAAACCCGGCATCCGTTACCACGCGTTTACCACCGCGTTTCCGCACCACCAGAATCCGGCCATCCCATTCGTGATTGAGGAGCACCCTGAGCCCAATCCAGCCAAGCTGCCCCAAGCCGTCATCGCGGCGGTCACGCCCGACTATTTCCAGGTCATGAGCAACCCGCTGCTCGCCGGCCGCTGGTTCACCGACCGCGACAACGTCGCCACGGCGCCGCCCGTGGCGCTCATCAGCGGACGCTTTGCCGAACTCTATTTTCCCGGGGAAAATCCCCTCGGCAAGCGGCTCAGCGCGGCCGGGGATCCCCGTGCGCGCAAGTACGAGATTGTCGGGGTCGTCACCGACCTGAAGAC
>DAOQKI010000172.1:0-5802 GCA_035334485.1 Opitutaceae bacterium | reverse complement strand
ATGGACGTCGTCGGCGAGCTCGTGATCGTCCAGAGCCAGCTGCTCGAGACCGCCCGCGCCCACGCCGACACCGGCTCGCCGCTGCAGCGCAACGTTGCCCAGCTCAATCGCATCACGAAGGACCTGCAGCACACCGCGATGTCGCTGCGCATGATTCCCGTGAAGCCGACGTTCCAGAAGATGGAGCGCCTCGCGCGTGACCTGGCCCGCGACTTCGGCAAGAAAGTCCATTTCGTCACCAGCGGCGAGGAGACCGAGCTCGACCGCACCGTCGTCGAGGAGATCGGCGACCCGCTCGTGCACATGGTCCGGAACGCGCTCGACCACGGCCTCGAGGCCCCGGCCGACCGCATCCAGCGCGGCAAGGAAGAGACCGGCTCGCTCCGCCTCAAGGCCTACCACCAGGGCAGCAACATCGTGATCGAGCTCCAGGACGACGGCCGCGGCATCGACCCGGACAAGGTCTACCGCAAGGCCCTCGAGAAGGGCGTGGTCGCCCCGGGCACCGTGCTCACCCGCGAGGAGTGCTACGCGCTGCTCTTCGCCCCGGGCTTCTCCACCGCCGAGAAGGTCACCGCCGTCTCGGGCCGCGGCGTCGGCATGGACGTCGTGAAGCGGAACATCGAGAAGCTCCGCGGCAAGATCGAGATCACCTCCGCCGTCGGCCAGGGCTCCACCTTCAAGATCAAGCTCCCGCTCACCATGGCCATCATCGACGGCCTCGTCGTGCGCGTCGGCGCCGACCGCTTCATCCTCCCGAGCACCTCGGTGCAGATGGCGCTGCGGCCCGGCCGCGACGCGATCTCCACCGTGCAGGGCAAGGGCGAGGTCCTCGACCTCCGCGGCCGCCTCGTGCCGGTGCACCGCCTGCACCGCCGCTTCGGCATCCCGGCCGACGCGCAGCAGCCGTGGGACGGCATCGTCGTCATCGTCGAGCACTCCGGCAAGGTCTCGGCCCTGCTGGTCGACGAGATGGTCAGCAAGCAGGAGGTCGTCATCAAGAACCTCGGCGCCTTCATGCAGAACCTGCCCGGCGTGGCGGGCGGCGCCATCCTGGGTGACGGCAACATTGCACTCATCCTCGATCCGGGTACGCTGCTGCTCGCCGCCTGAGTCTCCCCGCCACCCCGCCCGTGACGCCCACTCCCCCCACACTTGAGCAGGTCTGCGCGCAGGCCCTGCGCCTACCCAGCGCTCCGGCCCTCATGCCGCGCCTGATCGCGGTCCTGGAGGACGCCAACAGCGGGGCGGACGACATCGAGGGCATCATCCAGCTCGACCCGGCGCTCGCGGCCGCGACGCTGCGCCTGGCCAACTCGGCCTACTTCGGCGCGGGCCGGACGATCGAGACCGTTTCCCAGGCCGTGGTCCGCCTCGGCCAGCGCGAGATCTACCGCCTGGCCGCGCTCGCGCTCGTCAACCGCTGGGACGAGGGAGTCGGCAAGTCCGGCGTCGGCGGCGACCCGGGCGACTTCTGCCGTCACGCCCTCTGCACCGCCCTTGCCGCCGAGGTGCTGGCGGAGCACAGCCAGCGCATCGACCCGCAGTCCGGGTACACCGCGGGCCTGGTGTGCGACCTTGGCCGCCTGGCCGTGGTCCATTCCTGCAGCGAGTTCCTCGCCGCGATCCGCGCGCGCCAGCAGGCGCGGGCCTGCCCGTGGCGCCAGGCCGAGCGCGACGTCCTCGGCTACGACGACGCCCGCGTCGGGGCGCAGCTGCTGCGCAGCTGGCGCTTCCCGTCCATCTACGCCTACGGCGCCGAGTACTGCCTCGAGCCCTCCCGGGCTCCGTCCAACGCGCACGATTTCCTCGCCCACCTGCACGCCGCGAAGTACCTCGCGGCCTCGCTCGGGCCCGGCGTACCGGAGGAAGGTTTCCTGTTCGTCCTCGACGAGGCTTTCATTGCCAACCACGGCTTCACGCCGGAGGTGCTGGAGCGCTCGCTGGTCACCGTGATGGAGCGCGCCGCGGCGCGCCTGCACGACCGGCTGACGCACGGCAACGTGAACCTCTGAGCGGCGTTTCCCGCCGGCGGTTCCACGCGCGACGCGACCCTCGCCGCGTCCGTCGTGGGTCAGGTTCTCAGTTGGACACCCTGCGATCTTCCGCCACCCCGCGCGTTCAGCCGGTGGCTTTGCCCTAAAGTCGGGCGGGGGTTGTCCGATAGAAAAGACAACCCGTGCGGTGTGCGCCGCTGCGGATTCATTCGTCAGTTACGTTGTGTGGGGAACCGGCCGTGCGCTTCGGCGCCGGCCGGTTTTTTCTTGGCCCGATGCGGGCGACGCCGGGGTGTTTCCACCGATGGCGGAGATGCGAATGCCGTCGGACCCGGACAAGGGTGCCGGCGGCGGGAGACCGACGCGACCTAGTCGGCGAGCGACCAGGAATCGTTGGCCGTGGGGGTTTTCAGCGTGAGCGTGCCGCTGCCCACCTCGAGGTGGAGCGTGCGGTTCACGGTGCCGCCCACGTCGGAGTCCCGCACGGCCAGGCCCTGGCGGGTGAGGTAGTCCATCGTCGCCCGCACGTTGCGCTCGCCGATCTTGAACGAGTCGGGCCCGGTGAGCACGCTGGCGCCGCCGGCGACGAACACGCGGAGGCGGGAGCGCTCGGCGCGGAGGCCGACCATCGAGCGGAAGAGCAGGGGCAGGCCGGTGTCGGCGAACATCGCGGGCTGCGCCTGCGCCTTTTCGGGCGAGATCTGCGACTCGGGCAGCATCAGGTGCAGCAGACCGCCGGCGCGAGCACCGGGATCATAGACGACGACGCCGACGCACGAGCCGAGGGCGTACGTGCTGAGCGTGACCTGCGCGTTATTGGAGACCGCGACATCGCCGACGCCGATCACGACGCGCTGGGCGAACAGGGAGGCAATGGTGGGGGCGCCGGCCATGGGGGCTCAGGTCGCCCCGCCGGACGGGAAAGGGCGGGTCGGGATGAGAAGGAAAGGCGAGGACATGCGCGCCGCGGTCGCACCGTCGGCATTATTCGTTCGGTACCGGGCGGGGCCAACTTGAGCCCAAATGCACCCTCAGGAAATTCCCTAGCGGGTACAGATTTTACCCTAAGGGTCGATCTCTCCCCCCGATGAAACTACTCACGTTCTCCCCCCGCCACCCCGGCCTGCGCCTGGCGATCATCGCCCTCGGCGCCGCTCTGGCGGCCCGCCTCCCCGCCGCGATCCCGGTCGGTAACTCCGACGTCCAGATCGGCGGCTTTTTCAGCCAGGGCTACCTCTACGGCTCGAACAACAACTACCCGACCGCCGACAAGGGCGGCACGTGGGACTTCCGCGAGATGGCGTTCAACGCCTCGACCACGCTCGGCGCGCACTTCCGCCTCGGCGCCCAGGTCTTCGCCCAGCGGCTCGGCTCCCTCGGCGCCGACAAGGTGATCCTCGACTGGGCGGTCGCCGACTACAATTTCAACCCGGCGTTCGGCCTCCGCGTCGGCCGCGTCAAGTACCCGAAGGGCCTCTACGGCGAGGCGCTCGACCTCGACGTCGTCCGCCCGTTCGTGTTCCTGCCCGCCGCGGTCTACAACCCGATCCTCCGCGACTTCAGCGCCTCGTTCGACGGCGCGATGGCCTACGGCACGATCGACGCCGGCAAGTCGTCCTTCGACTACAAGCTGTTCCGCGGCGACATCCCGATGTCCCCCGAGAAGGGCGTGGCCGAGTTCTACAACAACTCGGGCCTCTACGCGCTCCCCGGCGGCACCAGCGGGCTGAAGATGGACTCCGTCACCGGTGGCCAGCTCACCTGGAACACGCCCGTGAGCGGCCTCAAGTTCGCCTACTCCTACTCGTACTACACCAACCTCAGCACCGACGGCCCGTTCTTCGCCTATGCGCCGGTCAACCTCCACTCGAACTTCGAGAAGTTCTCGTGGAACACCTACTCGGGCGAGTACAGCTGGAACAACTGGGTCTTCGCGGCCGAGTGGCAGCGCTGCGGCGGCGCCCTCGCGTACAGCGCCGTGCCCCTGCTGCCGACCGTCAACGACCACTCCGGCTGGGACGGCTGGTACACCGCGGTCTCGCGCCGCCTCAACGACAAGTTCGAGCTCGGCGCCTACTACGGCGAGGTCACGCAGCGCTACACCACGCGCCCGAAGAGCGACCCGACCGTCCACCAGTACGACACCGCGGTCAGCCTCCGCTACGACTACAACGAGCACGTCCTCTTCAAGGTCGAGTTCCACCACATCGACGGCGGCTACCAGACGTTCAACACCCCGCGCATCCCGAACCCGTCGGGCACGCGCCAGGACGACACGAACGTATTCGCCGTCAAGACCACGCTCAGCTTCTGAGCCCATCCCGACCCTCAACCCGGAGCATTCGTCACATGAAAACCGCATTTCTGCGCCGCCTCGCGTGGGTGGCCCTCCTGGCTCTCGCCGGCACCCCGGCGTTCGCCGCGCCCGCCCTCATCGTCCACAAGGACCTCGCCGCCGAGAAACTCACCTCCGCCTCCGTGAAGGCGATCTTCCTCGGCAAGAAGGTGTCCTGGGACAGCGGCGCGCGCGTCGTGCTCGCCGTCCTCAAGGGCGGCCCCGTCGCCGAGGACTTCCTCAAGGCCCACGTCGACCAGTCGGCCAGCAGCTTCAACAACCACTGGCGCCGCCTCGCCATGACCGGCGGCGGCACCGCCCCGAAGGTCTTCGAAAAGGAGGAGGACCTCCGCAAGTTCGTCTCCGAGACCCCAGGTGCCGTCGGCTTCGTCGACAGCGCCACCGCTGACAGTTCCGTCGTCGTACTCACCCCGGGCGCATAACCGCCCGGCCCCGCCCATGGACTCCGATCCCGCCCTCCGCTCGGCTCTCAACCTGAAGCGCGCGTTCCTCGGCATCACGCTGGGGTTCGCGTTCCTCGCGGCACTCATCGTGGTGCTCGGGACGGCGACGTTCCAGCTGTCGCGCACCGGGACGGCCCGGAGCGCGGAGCTGAGCGAGCGCCTGCTGCCGGCGCTCGAGTCGCTCGCGCGCCTGCAGGAGGCCACGCTCAAGTACCACCTCACGAACCTCGAGTTCGTGGTGGCGCGGGACGAGGAGACCATGGCGCGCAAGACCACCGCGGCGGCGACGTACCGGAAGGACATCGACCACCAGGCCGACGAGCTCGGCGCGCGCCTCGACTCCGCCGACGGCCGCGCGCTCGAGCACCGGCTCGCCGAGGCGCTCCAGGCCTATGACGCCGCTGCGGGCCGCCTGCAGAAGGCGCTCAAGGCGAGCGAATTTGACGAGGCGATGAAGATCCTCGACGGCGACGTCGCAAAGAACAACGCGGCGGTCGAAGCCGCGCTCAGCGACCTGAACCGCTTCGTGTTCACGCTCTCCACCGCCAACGGCACCGCGACGCAGGGCATCCTCTCGCGCAATCTCCGCCTGACCCTGGGCTTCAGCACCGCGATCGCGGTGCTCGCGCTCCTCTCGGTCGGCGCGGTCCAGATGCTCTCGCGCCGCATCAGCCGCCGCCTGCAGGCCCTCTCCGACGGCCTCTCGCGCCTCTCCGACGACATCTTCGGCCGGGCCGAGGGCTTCTCGGCCGCCAGCACGCAGCTGTCCGAGGGCGCGAGCCGCCAGGCCGCCTCGCTCGAGGAGACCAGCGCGTCGCTCGAGGAGATCGCCAAGGTCACCGGCCAGAACGCCGCCGACGCCGACCGCACCAAGACGCTCGCCGCGCAGACCCGCGGCGCGGCCGACACCGGCGCGGCCGACATGGAGCAGATGACCCGCGCGATGGACGAGATCAAGGCGTCGTCCGACGACATCTCCAAAATCATCAAGACGATCGACGAGATC
>DAOQKI010000171.1:0-5864 GCA_035334485.1 Opitutaceae bacterium | reverse complement strand
CCATGGCCAGTCCGAAGCGGCCGTCGCCGACCGAGGCCGTCAGGCTGTCGTCATGACGATCCCAGCTGCCACGCGTGAGCTGCGTGCTCAGCCGCGCACCGGACTGCTGCCAGGCGCGGTCGTCACGGGCGAACGACAGAACGCCCGCTACCGACGGCCCATAGCGTACGGTCTGTGGGCCGCGTACCAGCATCAGACTGGCAAAGGCGTCGGGCGACAGGCCCGCGGTCGGCGCAGCCGGCGGGGGCGTCGGGACGGACTCGGCGACGGCCGGCGGCAGCGCGGGCTCGGCCGACGTGGCATCCAGCATCGGCGTCGCGCCGGGCGCGGGATCAACCTGGGCGACGACCTCGAGCTGCGAGCCGCCGAGCAGCTTCTTCAGGCCGCGGGCCTCGACGGACCGCACCGACAGGACGCGGGCGGCGGGACCGAGCCGTTCGCGGATGAGCGTGACGGCCTCCGCGGCGGAATTCACCGTGAACTTGTAGGCGCCGGGCGCGAGATTGGGATTCGGGGCGGACATGGCGGGTTACGCGGCGGCGGGCATGGCCGGGGACTCGGTGCGACCCAGATGGGCCGGCAGCGTGACGATGCCGGCGTTCTCGACCTCGGTGGCGGGCGGGAGCTCCTGGTAGGCCAGCACCACGAGGCGCGGGAAGGAGGACTCGAAGAAGCGCTTGAGCGGGAGACGGATCTCGCTGGAGACCACCACCACGGACGGCTGGCCGGCGGACGTGAGCGCGCCGGTGCGGCGGGTGAGCTCGTCGAGCAGGTGGCGGGTCGACTGCGGGTCGAGCGCGAGGCCGACCTCGGTCGGCGAGCGATGGATGCGGCCGGAGAGCCACTGCTCCAGGCGCGGGTCGAGCGTGACGGCGCGGATGACGCCCGCCCGGCACTCGTGCTCCGGCACGAAGTAGAGGCCGAGGCGGCGGCGCACGAGCTCGCTCAGGTCGTCGGGGTTCTTGGACAGCGACGCGAAGTCCGCGATGCCCTCGAGGATGAGCGGCTGGTTGAGGATCGCGACGTTCTCGCGCAGGAGATTCTGCAGGACGCGCTGGATGATGCCGAGGTTGACCAGGTCGGGCAGGAGCTCGGCGACGAGCGCGGGCTGCGTCTGCTTGAGGTGGTCGACCATCTGCTGGACTTCCTGGCGGCCGAGCAGGTGGTGCGCGGACAGCTTGAGGGTCTCGGAAAGGTGGGTGATGAGCACCGACGCGGGATCGACGACCGTGTAGCCGTTGACCTCGGCGGTCTTGCGCTCGCCCTCGTCGATCCAGGTCGCCTCGAGGTTGAACACGGGCTCGCGGGTCGGGACGCCCTTCAGGCGGATCTTGCTGCCGGCGACGTTCATCGCGAGGAAGCGGCCGGGCAGGAGCTGGCCGCGCGCGACGGGCTTGCCGCGGAGCAGGAAGCGGTAGTCGTTCGGCTCGAGCTCGAGATTGTCGCGCACCGAGACCGGCGGCACGACGATGCCCTTCTCGCGGGCGAGCGCCTTGCGGACGCCGGTGACGCGGGCGAGCAGTTCCCCGCCCTTCTTGACGTCGGCCAGCGGCAGGAGCCCGTAGCCGATCTCGATCGCGAAGACGTCGATCTCGATGAGCTTGCGGACATCCTCGGCCACGCCGGGGGTCGCGGAGCCGGCGGCGGCGGGCGCGTCGGCCTTGCCGTTCGCCCCCTTGGCCGCGGGCTTGGCGGCCGGGGCCGCCGGATCGAGGCCGAGCGGATGACCGGACTTGAGCTCCTCCTCCTTGAGCACGCGCGCCAGGTAGGCGGCGATGCCGGCGAGGAGCATGAACGGAAGCAGCGGCATCCCGGGCATCAGGCCGAAGACCGCGAGCATCCCGGCGGCGATGTTCATCGCGCGCGGGTAGCGGAAGAGCTGGCCGGCCAGCTGGGTGCCGAGATTGGTGTTCTCCGAGGCGCGCGTGACCAGCACGCCGGCGCCCACCGAGAGGATCAGCGCGGGAATCTGCGAGACAAGGCCGTCACCGATGGACAGCAGCGTGAACTTCTGCAGCGACTCGCCCAGCGACATGCCCATCTGGAACACGCCGATGGCGAAGCCGCCGATGATGTTGACGAGCGTGATGATGATGCCGGCGATCGCGTCGCCGCGCACGAACTTGGAGGCGCCGTCCATCGCGCCGTAGAAATCGGCCTCCTTCTGCACCTTGAGGCGCCGGGCCGTCGCGGTGACCTCGTCGATGATGCCGGCATTGAGCTCGGCATCGATGGCCATCTGCTTGCCGGGCAGCGCATCGAGCGTGAACCGCGCGCTCACCTCGGCGATGCGGCCCGCGCCCTTCGTGATGACCACAAAGTTGATCACCACGAGGATGAGGAACACCACCGCGCCGACGATGTAGTTGCCCTGGATGACGAAGTGGCCGAAGGCGTCGATCACCTGGCCCGCGTAGCCCTTCACGAGCACGAGGCGGGTGGAGCTGATGTTCAGCGCGAGGCGGAAGAGCGTCAGCGCCAGCAGCAGCGTCGGGAAGCTGGAGAACTCCGGCGGGTCCTTGACGTAGATGATCGCGAGCAGGACCAGCAGCGAGAGGCCGATGTTGAGGGCCAGGAAGGTGTCGAGCAGGACCGTCGGGATCGGGACGATCAGCAGGAGGACCGTCAGGAACAGGCCGCCGGTGAAGATCAGGTCGGCGCGCTTGAGCAGCATCGCGATCGGGCTGGAGGGTGCGGCGCTCATGGCTTAGGCGGACGCCTCCATCCGCCGCGCCTTCAGCCGGTGGAAATAGTAGCGGTGCGTGCGGTAGACGACCGCGAGGATCTCGGCGACCGCCTGATAGAGATTGGCCGGAATGGTCTCGCCCACCTGGCCGACCGCGAACAGGAGTCGCGCCACGGGCTTGTTCTCGACGGTGGGGACGCCGTGCTCGGCGGCGATGGCCTTGATGCGCTGCGCGAAGCGGTTCTCGCCCTTCGCCAGCACAACCGGGGCCTGGTCCTTGCCGCGCTCGTACTTGAGCGCGACGGCAAAGTGGGTCGGGTTCGTCACCACCACGTCGGCGGTCGCCACCGCGGCCAGCATCTGCTTCTGCATCAGGCGGCGCGCCATGCGGCGCATCGCGGCCTTCGTGTGGGCGTCGCCCTCGGAGTTGCGGCGCTCCTCCTTGACCTCCTCGCGGGTCATCCGGAGATCGCGCATCGTCTTGAACTTCTCGTAGGCGTAGCTGACCGCCGCGACGACGCCCAGGGCCAGCAGGAGGCGGCCGAGGAAGACCATCGTCGCGCGCTGGAGGAACTCGCCGAGGTAGGCGGACTCGACCGGCGCGTTGAACAGCGGGTCGGCCATCAGGCCGCGCGCGCCGACGTAGAGCGCCGAGCCGATCGCGACCAGCTTCAGCAGGTCGATCAGCGCCCGCACCAGCACCGCCTTCGAGAAGACGCGCTGGAAGCCGGTCACCGGGTTGAGATTCTCAAACTTGAACGTGGCCGCCTCGGGCGTGAGCTGGAAACCGCTCTGCACGCCGCCGGCCAGCAGCGCCGCACCGATGCAACCGAGCAGGAGCGGCAGCATCGCCTTGGCCGCCGTCAGCACCAGGGTCATCATTTCGCCCGGCACCGTGTCGCTCGTCACCCGCGTCGTGGCAAAGCGCGTGAACATCGCGACCGCGTAGCCGCCGATGTCGCGGGCCGCCGCCGGCGCGGTGAACGCGATCGCGCCCAGCACCGCCGCCAACGTGAGCACGACCGACAGCTCCGGCGACTTCGCGAACTGTCCGCGTTCCATCGCTTCGCGCAGCCGCTTCTCGGTCGGCTGTTCTGTTTTTTGATCTTGGTCGCTTTCGGCCATGTGCGGCCGGAAAATAGCAATGCAGATGCCAACGCATCGGGAGTCGTTTTTAACCGCTTACCATAAAGTACTTAAATCTTTTGTTGTCGGACCCACGCTTGATTTAAGGTCCCGCGATTTTTCCACTTAATTATCCCGGCAGAAATTGCCCGGTGGGCTCGCGGGAGCGTCCGGTCGGCCGACCGGTTCAGCGCAGCGGCAGCAGCTGCAGCATCTGGCCGGGCGCCGCGGCGAACTCCGCGTACAGGTACCGCGCCAGCAGCGCCCCGGCCGCGCCCAGCAGGCTCAAGCCCGCCAGCGCCCGCACCGAGAAGCTCAGCACAAACACGTTCATCTTCGGCACCGCCCGGCCCAGCGCCGAGAAGGCCAGCGTCACGAGGAAATTCAGCGCGATGAAGGGCGCGGCCATGCGCAGGCCGAGCTCGATCACGTGGCCCGTCGCCCGAATGAGGACCTCCGCGGCCGCCGGGTTCAGCGCCGCCTTGCCCGGCAGCGTGAGCTGGAAGCTGCGGGCGAACGCCCCAAGCAGCAGCTGGTGTCCGCCCAGGAGGAAAAACAGCACGATCGCGAAGGACGACAGCAGCGCGGCGAGCGGCTCGGTCGACGGCTCCGGCACGCCCATGCCCGGCGTCGCGCTCAGGCCCACCTCGGACGACATGATCCGTCCGGCCATTTCCACCGCGGAGAACGCCATGCGGCCGACAAAGCCGAGCGCCAGGCCCAGCAGCACTTCCCCACCCGCCTGGAGCGCCAGCTCCGGCAGCGTGTCCGGCAGCCTCGCCTCCGGCACCACCCCGACCACGAGGGTCGCGAGGCAGGCGCCCAGGCCGATGCGCACCATCACCGGCAGCGGACGGCCCGCCAGCACCGGCAGCTGGAGCAGCACGCCCAGCCCGCGCAGGAAGACCATCATCCAGGTGACCAGGAGGGCGATCGGCATGGCGCGGGGCGGACGGGCGGCGGCGCGGCCGCGTCAGTGTCCGAGCGTGCCCATCCGCGAGAGCATGCTCACGGTGAACTCCGCCAGCGTGCGCAGCAGCCAGGGCATCAGCAGCAGCGAGACGCCCGCGAGCGCGACGAGCTTCGGGATGAAGGTCAGGGTCTGCTCCTGCATGCTCGTCACCGACTGCACGAGGCTCATGACCAGGCCGATCACGAGCGTGACGCCGAGGAACGGCGCGACCACGTAGAGGGCGAGCATGACGGTCGTCTTGAACAGGTCGATCGCGAGGTCGGGATTCATGGCCGGGCGGCGCGGGGGATCAGGTGGCGAAGCTCTGGACGAGCGACTTCACGACCAGGTGCCAGCCGTCCACCAGGACGAAGAGCAGCAGCTTGAGGGGCAGCGCCACCACGGTGGGCGGCATCATCATCATGCCGAGCGCCATGAGCACCGACGACACGAGGAAATCGATCACGAGGAACGGCAGGAACAGCAGGAAACCCATCTGGAACGCCGTCTGGAGCTCACTGATGACAAACGCCGGGATCACGACGCGCATCGGCAGCGCCTTGACCGCGGTCGGGCCGTAGCCGCCGAGCTCGAGGAAGTACTCCAGATCCCGCGTCCGGGTCTGCTTCAGCATGAACTCCTTCAGCGGCACCGACGCCTGGTCGATCGCCTGGATGGAGGTGATCTTGCCGTCGAGGTACGGGTTCAGCGCCTCCTTCTGCACGCGGTCGAACACCGGGCCCATCAGGAAGAACGTGAGGAACAGCGAGAGGCCGACGATGATCTGGTTCGACGGCGCGCTGGGCGTGCCGAGCGCGGTGCGCACGAAGCCGAGGACGATCACGATGCGCGTGAAGCTCGTCATCAGGAGCACGATCGACGGCGCGACGGACAGGAGCGTCATGACGATGACGATCTGCACCGCGACGCTGACCTGGCCGCTGGACTGGCCATTGCCTTCGAGGCCGATGTTCAGGCGGAACGGCTCGCCCGGCTTGGCGGCGGGCGACGCCGACGCCGGAGCGGGCGCGGGGGCGGCGGTCTGGGCGGGCGCGGCGACGGGGCCGGCGACGAGCAGACCGAGCAGGAAAATGAAGCCGC
>DAOQKI010000170.1:0-5931 GCA_035334485.1 Opitutaceae bacterium | reverse complement strand
CCGGGACCGTGACCTCCGTGGGCCAGTTGTCCCAGCGCGAGGTGAAGACCACGTTCCGTCCGTCGCCGCCGAGTTCGAACCTTGCCCCAGCCGGCGTCGCAATGCGCCCGTCGGCCTCGCGCAGCGCCGGCACGTGCCGCAGGTCGATCGGCGGCGGCCGGTTGCCCCAGTAGTAGAGCGTCCACGCGGTGTAGCCGTCGTCGCCGATCCGCACCGAGCAGGTGGCCGGTCGCGGCGACAGGTAGCGCTGCTGGAAGATTGTACGGATGTCGCCGTTGAAGTGGGCGCCGAGCGGGACGCAGTCCCACCGCGACCCCGGGGCCGCGGTCCGCGGGGTGCGGGCCTGCCGGGCGGCCTCGCCGGCCGGGTCGGTGATCTGGACCTTGAACACCTGCCAGCGGGGCAGTTCGCCGCAGTGGCCCAGCGCGAGGACGAGGTGATGGCCCGGCCGGCCCGCGAGCGTGCCCTGCAGGCTGGACTCGTCGCGGGAGCACCACTCGAGGATCTCATGATGGTCCCGCCAGCTCTCGACACGCTCCAGCTCGGTCCGCAGCCGCAGCACGTCGCCCGCGCGGCCGGTCAGCGAAATGGACTCGGTCTGGGGCGTCCGCTGCTCGAGCTCGATCACGACCTCGAAGCGATCGCCCCGGCCGGCCTCGATGTCGAGGAGCGTGCAGCCCATGCCGGGCGCGATGTTGGGCGCGACCTCGGCGCCGTTCACGATCACGCGAACCACGCGGCTGGCGCGCACCGGGACGCGGAAGGTCACGACCGCCGCCCGCGCGAGGCGCAGGTCGTAATGGTCGGCGTCGCCGACCCGGTGGTGGCGGAGCGTGCAGTCCGGCGTCGTCAGCTCGGCGCGCGGCCAGCGCGACGGAAAGGCCGGCCGGATGAGCACGCGGTCGTTGGGATAGTCCGGGACGTAGCCGTAGAGCCCCTCGACGACGGCCCGGGCGAACATGTGGGCGTTGTCGCCGAAATCCGTGGCGGCGCCGATGTGGCTGAAGCCGCCGGGCACCGCGCTGGCGTAGGCGCTCTCGAGCGTGGCGCCGCGCAGGATCTCGTACCCGGCGTCGCCGAGCCCGGACTGGAAATGCGCGAGCGCAAGATGAAACAGGTCGCCGCCGAACATGTCGCGGACCGACCATTTCCACGGGACCCAGTTGGACGGCTGCACGAGCACGCCGCCGAACGGCAGCGGGATCCGCTCGAGGCCCCACTCGGTGTAATACAGCGACTCCAGCGCCTCGGCCGGCGTGGTGAGCCCCGCATCGATCGGCAGGAACACGCTGTAGGTCCATGCGTCCTCGTGCACACGCCCGAGTCCGCCCTGCTCGCGGAAGAGACCGAAGTGGCCGCGGTCCGGCAGCCAGAGCTTCTCCCGGATCGCCTGCTGAATCTTCGCCGCCTGCCGCTGGTGACGCTGCATCGCCTCGCGGTCGCCGGCGCGCCGCGCGAGGTCGGCCGCCGCGCGATGGGCCGTGTAGGCGTACGCCGTCTGCTCGGCTCCCCCGCCGCCGCTGTACCACACCGAGTCCGTCGGCAGGGTGTCGATGTAGCTCTCGTAAAGGCCGTCGTCGTCCGGGTCGAAGCACTCCCGCATCCACTCGCAGTGCAGCTCCAGCGCCGGTCGCAGGATCCGCTCGAGCTCCGGGTCGGCCGAGGCCCGCCAGCCCTGGATCGTCTGGTCGAAGAACTGCGACTGCACGTCGTAGATCGTGTAGTCGCGGTCCAGCGAGCCGCGGCCGTAGAGGCGCGAGTCGGGACCCTCGTGACAGAGCATCCGCTCCGGGTTCGCCTGCGGCCGGGTGCGGACGGGATCGTCCTTTTTCTGCAGGCCGATCGTGTACTCGGCGTTGCCCCGGACGCGCTCGTGCCAGCCCAGGGCCGTGGCGCCGCAGATCACGCGCCAGCCGACGAAGCGGCAGCTGAAGGCCATGCAGCCGTGACGGAAAATGTACGGGTCGCGCTCGCAGTTCCCGTCAATCGCGTGACACACGGCGGTGAGCGCCGCGTCGAGGCGCGCGTCGGGACTGTCGGACCGCACCCGCTCGGTGCCGGCGAGATGGGCCAATCCTTCCTCGAAGGCCCGCACCGGATTCGCCGCGCGCAGTGCCGCCGACGAGGCGCCGGCCGGCGCGCCTTCGACGGCCCAGTACAGTTCATCGGTGCCCGGCTGCAGCGACACCTGCCCCACCGCGACTGGACGCGCTCCGGGTTTTGATTCCAGCAGCTTGACCGGATCGCCGGCCGCGTCGGCGTCGCCGATACCAGCCAGGTCGGTCCGGGTCACCCCGCCAAACGCCGCGTGCGTGGCGTCCGCTTTCGCCGCGACACGGAACGAGGTGCCGGCAGCGGTGACGACATTGCCCGCCGCGAATTCCGGCATGGGACCGTGGAAAAGCAGCGGGCGGCGCGGGTCGCCGGAGCGGCAGATGTCGGGATTGCCCCGCATCACCGGGTCCCAGTTCAGCCGCGGGTCACCCTCCTCGACGCGCGCGCCGCCGAAAGACCAGATCAAGGCGTCACCCGGCAGGGCGCCCGAGATCTCGAGGTGCGCGGCGAATCCGGCGACCTCGCGCAGGGGCACGACCGTGAGTGTGAGGGCAAAGTGCGGGATGCGCGGGTCGTGGCAGTGCCACGTCATGCGCCCGGCCCGGTAGTGCGACTCCACCTCCTGCCACTCGTGCAGCCAGACCGCCATTTCGCCGCGGCGGACCGCGAGCGCCAGCGCGCCGAGCAGGTGGGGTTTCGCGATGAGGCGGACGAACGGCCGGTCGCCGGTGAGGACCGCGCCGTCGGTGTTCAGCCGGCAGTACAGCGGCCGGTTGTTGAAGTAGGGTCCGTTGCGCCCGACGATCTCGTGGCCCGCCGCCTCATAGCGCAGCGCGCCGTCGCGCCGGTACTCCGCGCTCACCGCCTGGCCGGGCTCGCGCCAAGGTCCCGCCATCGAGACCTTGGGCCGCGCACCAACCGGGGAGAGGGAGTCGGACGAAGCCATGGTCAGCCGCCGAGCACGAAGCGATGGACGATGCGGATGAAGTTGGCCGGATACTCGCAGTACGTGTTGATCTTGTAGCTGCCGAGGTAGCCGCTGCGCTCCGAGTAGTAGCGCTCGCGCCAATACCAGCCGTTCGCCTTCCCCACCCGCGCGACCTGGCGCAGGGACTCGAGGAGACCGGCGCGGTCACCCATCACGTGACGCGCCCAGGCCTCGACGTACCAGACGCGGCCCATCGCCGCGAGATCGTGGCGGTCGAGGAACAGCATCTCCCAGTCCTCGTAGGTCTCCGGCCGGGTCGAGATGCCGGTGGGAATGCCCTCGTAGATGAAATCCCGCTCGTGCTGCAGCTTCGGCCAGATGACCTTCACCTGCTCAGGGGTCGCGAGCCCGGTGGCGATCGCGGCCCATTCGACGTCGGTGAGACCGTGATGCGAGATCGGCCCGTGCTCGGGGTTGATGTACTCCACGCAATGGTCGCCGGCCCAGAACCGGGTGCGGAACGCCGCGGTGATCCGGTCGGCCACGGCGAGGTAGGCCGGCTCGCCCACCAGCTGTGCCGCCAGGCGGAACGCGTGGGCGGTGTAGCACTGCGTCACGCCGTCATGGTCGAGCCGGGTCGGCCGCTCGATGTAGAAGCCGCCGCCGCGCACGAGTCCCTCGGCGTTCACCTGCCGCGTCATCCAGTCGGCCACGCGCCGCAGGATCGGGACCTGGGCCGCGAGCCACGCGCGGTCGCCGGTGTGCCGCACGATCGCGTCGGCCATCTGGAGGAACGTCACGTTCGGCAGCATCAGGAGCGGGTTGCCCGGGAACCAGTGGCAGTACGCGCCGCCGTTCTTCTCGACGGTGAACGGGTAGCTCTCGTCCTTCTGCGGCAGCTTCATCTGCACCGTGGTGCCGGCCTGTCCCGGCACGATGGCGAATGGCAGCAGGCCGTCCTCGCGCAGGAAGGTCTTCACATAGTCCCAGCTCGCGAGCACCTCGGCGCGGCGGCCGAGCCACAGCAGGGCTTCGGCGGACTGGCCCCAGTCGAGCCCGGGAAAGGTGGTGTCGTGGCCGTGGCCCTGCGAGGGGTCGGCGCAGACGGAGAAGTAGCCGAAGAAGATCTTCGGGTTGAGCGCGGCGAGCACGTTGCGGTCGGCGCACTCGCGGTACGCCTCCGCGAGTTCCGGTTCGAGTTGGGGAGGGGCGACGGTCATGGGGAAAGTCTCACGGGGTGTCGGGCCGCTTCGCCGCGGCGCGATTCTTGGCGAACATGCCGCCCGCGGGCTTGAAGGCCGGGCCAGGCGACGCGGGGGGCGGGCTGACGGGCGTGGGGGCGGCGGCCGGAGCGGGCGGCGGGACCGAGGCGGCGGCGGTTCCGTCGCCGGCGATGACGGCGATGAGCTGGCCGGCGACGAGCAGATCGCCCGGCGAGGCGTGCAGCGACTTGAGCTGGCCCGAGGCAATCGACTCGACCTCCATCGTGGCCTTGTCGGTCTCGACCTCGAGCAGCGGCTGGCCCCGCGTGACCGCCTGACCCGGTTGCACCATCCAGCGGATCACCTTGATCGACGAGTCCGTCGTCGCGAGATCGGGCATCTTGAATTCGATATCCATGGTAAGGCTCAGCGGGCCGGTCGCGGCTGGCGCCGCTCCATCCAGCACTCGAGGGCGGCCAGGCTGTTGCCGGTGGCCATGCCGGTGTCGATCTGGCCCGCGAGGTCGGGTCCCCAGTGACGACCGGAGAACTGGCCCAGCGCGTGCACCACGGCCCCGTCCCACGGCTCGCCCGGCGCGTCGATCAGCCAGTTCCCGATGAAGGCCGCCATCTCGTCCGCCATCAGGTCGTACAACGAATCGCCGGTGAGCGCCGCGAGCGTGAGCACGGGTTCCATGGCCTTCGCGGGACCGATCGGGTACAGCAGCGGGTAGTCTTCCATCCGGCAGCACTGTCCGCCGCGCGCGATGCCGCGGTGCGCCTTGGGCAGGTCGTAGAAATAGGTCCAGCCGAACGCGAACGCCGCGGCCTTCTGGCAGAGCGCGAGCACCGCCGGGTCCCGCGTCACGCGGTACAGCGGCACCAGACCCTCGAGCACGTAGCACGCCGCCTCGCCGTCGACGAACTCGCGGTCCGCCGCGACGATCCCGTCGAGCATCTGGTTGTGGTACTCGTACCGCGCAATCGACGGCGCCACCGTCGCGGCGAGCAATTGGGCCCGCTTGGTCCACTGCACCTCGCCGGTGACCTCGCCGAGCCGCGTCCACAGGCCGCAGACCACCGCGCGCGCCGTGATCCGGTGCGGCTTGTGGTTCGCCTCGCGGTTCTGCTCGTCGAAGATGTCCGGGAGGTCGCCGTCCGGTCGTTGCTGCTGCGCGAGGAACCGGCCCATCGTCAGTGCGGCCTCGCGCCAGGCGTCACGGATCGCCGCATCCGGGTAGTCGGGCGCGAGCTGGTAGAGCTGGATCAGCTGGCTGCCGGTGTGGCCGAGCGAGTGCGTCCACACCCGCTTCCCGGGCACGATGTCCATCAGGAAGTCGCCGTACTTCTTCCCGTCGGAGCGATCGTAGTAGGCCGCGGCCGGCCCGGCCTCGCGCCGGAAACAGTCCAAGTTGCGCGTCATCTCGTCGATGTACTTCAGCAGGGCCGTGTCGCCCGTCCGCCGCCAGTGGCGCACGCCGCCCATCCAGGTCTCGACGGCGATGCCCTCGCCCCACCCCAGGTCGAAATAGCCGCTCATCTCGCCCCGCTTCCGCGCCGGCCCGGTCTGCGTGCGCACCCACATGTTGCTGAACCAGCCGCGGCCCGGCCCGAGCGCATCGGGTTCCCACAACGCACAGTGGTCGTACGACGCGGCAATCCGTCCCGCCGCCCGCGCGGCGTCGAACGCGTGCCGCGGCCCGCGCAGCAGCAGGCCCGCCGCCATCCGTTGCGCCTCCAGCCACGG
>DAOQKI010000169.1:0-5969 GCA_035334485.1 Opitutaceae bacterium | reverse complement strand
CCCGACGCCTCCCCCGGCGCCCGTGGTCCCGACCCCGCCGGCGGCGCCGCTCGCTCGCGTGCTGGTGATCGACGAGGACGAGTCCGTCCACCGCGCGCTGGCCGACCTCCTGCCCAAGGACACCTACAACGTCCGCGGCGTTTCCACCGCCCAGAGCGCGCTGAAGGACGCCAAGGAGTTCAAGCCCGACGTCATCATCCTCGATACCATCAAGCCCGAACTGCAGGGCTGGAACCTGATGGCCCAGTTCAAGGGTGACCAGGCCACTTCCTCGATCCCGATCATCCTGCTGACCATGATCGAGGACGCCCAGGCCGCGGGCAAGGCGATCGGCGCCTCCGACTATCTGATCAAGCCAATCGACGGCCAGAAGCTGCTTCCCATCCTTTCGAAACACAGCGTGCCGCGGAAGGAGACGTCGATCCTTGTCGTGGAGGATGACGCCCCGACGCGGGAGATGATCGTGCGGCTGGTCGAGCGCGAGGGCTGGATCGCGATCCCGGCCGAGAACGGCCGCCGCGCCCTGTCGCTCCTGCGGACCTTCACCCCGTCGCTCGTGCTGCTCGACCTGCTGATGCCCGAGGTCGACGGCTTCTCCGTGCTGCGCGAGATGCGCGGCACGCCGGTGTGGCGCGACATCCCGGTGGTGGTCGTGACCTCGCTGGACCTCACGGGCGAGGTCCGCCGACTGCTGCAGCAGCAGGCCGAGCGCGTGCTCCAGAAGGGCCGCTACACGACCACCGAGCTGCTCAACGAGGTGCGCAGCACCGTCACCGAGTTTATTCGCAACCAGGGCCGGCCTGCCAGTGCCACCCCGCCCTCCACCCCGCCCAACACCTAATCCCCGAAGCCATGGCCAAGATCCTACTGGTAGAAGACAACGAAATGAATCGCGACATGCTCGCACGTCGCCTCCAGAAGCGCGGCTACGAGCTGATCCTCGCCGTCGACGGCATCCTTGCGGTCGAGATGACGCAGAAGGAGAAGCCCGACTTGGTCCTGATGGACATGAGCCTGCCGGGCATGGACGGCTGGGAGGCCAGCCGCCGCCTGAAGGCCGACCCGGCCACCGCCCCCATTCCGATCATCGCGCTGACCGCCCACGCCATGGCGGAGGACCGCGAAAAGGCCCTCGCCGCCGGCTGCAACGAGTTCGAGACCAAGCCAGTTGACCTCACCAGCCTGCTGGCCAAGATGGAATCGTTCCTCGGCAAGCCCTCGGCGTGACCAATCCGTTCCCAGGCAACATTTCGTCGACCCATCGGGACCCGTCCATCGATCCCGCCGATCTCGCCGCTTCCAACGAGTCACTGAAGCACCTGCGGCACGACCTCCGCACGCCGCTCAACCAGATGATCGGCTACGGGGAGATGCTCATCGAGAGCGTCACCGAGAACGGCCCGCCGGAGTTGATGGACGACCTGCAGCGCCTCCTCGGCTCCGCCGGCGAGATGCTGATGCTGCTGAACGACGCCCTCGCCCAGTGGAAGATCGAGGCCGGCAAGGTCGACCTGCCGGCCCTGCGCCGCAGCTTCAACGGGCCGCTCAATGCTTTCATGGGCTACCGCGACCTCTGCCAGGAGGTCGCCCGCCAGCGCGAGCGCGCCGAGCTGGTCTCCGACCTGGAGAAGATCCAGCTCGCCACGCAGAACCTGCGCCGCCTCCTCGAGACCGACGTCTTCACCGGGCAGTCCTCCCCGGGAGCGCCGCCGCCGACCTACGTCACCGTCGCGCCGTTCACCAGCAGCGCCTCGCCCACCCCGTCCACCACGCCCGCCAAGGTCTGGGGCCGCATCCTCGTCGTCGATGACGAACCGCTGAACCGCGAGATGCTGCTCCGCCGGCTCGCCCGCATGGGCTACGCCACCGCCGGCGCCGAGAATGGCCAGCGCGCGCTGGAGCTGATGGCCCGCGAGTCCTTCGACCTCGTCCTGCTGGACATCATGATGCCCGTGATGGACGGCTTCGAGACGCTCGACCGGCTGAAGGCCGACCCGCGCCTGCGCCACATCCCGGTCGTGATGCTCACCGCGCTCGACGAGGTGGCCAGCACGGTCCGCTGCATCGAGGCCGGCGCCGAGGACTACGTTCCGAAGCCCTTCAACCCGGTCATCCTCCGCGCCCGCATGGGCGCCTCGCTCGACAAGAAGCTCCTCCGAGATCAGGAGCGCGCCTACCTGGCCGAGATCCAATCCGAGCGAGCGAAGTCCGAGCGGCTCCTCCTCAACGTCCTGCCGAAGGCGATCGGCGAACGGCTCAAGGCCGGCGAGCAGACGATCGTCGACGCAGTGCCGGAGGCCACGATCCTCTTCGCCGACATCGTCGGGTTCACCCGGATCGCCGCATCCTTCACGCCCGCCCGCACCGTCAGTCTGCTCAACGAGCTGTTCTCGGAGTTCGATTACCTGAGCGAGAAGGTCGGCATCGAGAAGATCAAGACGATCGGCGACGCCTACATGGCGGTCGGAGGCATCCCCCTGCCCACCGCCGATCACGCCGTGCGCTGCGCCCGCGTCGCACTCGAGATGCTCGCGACCATGCGCCGCTTCAATGTCCGGCACCAATTCCAGTGGCAGCTCCGCATCGGGCTGCACACCGGCCCGGTCGTCGCCGGCATCATCGGCTCGACCAAGTTCGCCTACGACCTCTGGGGCGACTCCGTGAACATCGCGAGCCGCCTCGAGTCCCACGGCGAGCCCGACATCCCGCAGGTCTCCGAGTTCACCGCCAGCCTCATCCGCGACCAGTTCGAGCTCGAGCCCCGCGGCCACATCGAGCTCAAGAACCGCGGCCAGATGGCCGTCTACCGCCTCCTGAAGGCCAAGTAGCGCAAGCGGCGAAGGCGGTTTTCCGGCTCGCCCCTCGCCAGGGTCCGATCGATTCCGGAATCCGGATTCCGAAATCCGGAATCTCTAGTCCGCGTGGTGGAACACCACGGTGGAGAACGGTGCGAGGTTAACCTCTATGGAGAACGGCAGCCCGTCGCAGGCCATCTCGTCCGCCGTGCGGGCGCCCTCGTTGCCAAGGCCGGTGCCGGCGTAGTACTGGCTGTTGGAGTTGATCACCTCGCGCCACCGCCCGGCACGCGGCACGCCGATCCGGTAGGTCCGCGTGGCGCCGGTGAAATGCCCGATCACCGCGTAGTGGGACTGCTCGGCGTCGTCGGTTCGGAGATAGGCGATCACACCCGCGTCCGCATCCTGGCAGGAGATCCAGCGGAAGCCCCGCGGGTTGAAATCGTTTTGGCCCAGCACCGGATCGCTGGCGTAGAGGCGGTTGAGGTCGCGGACGAGCAAGCGCAGGCCCTCGTGGTCCGGGTACTGGCAGAGGTGCCAGTCGAGGCTCGCGTCGTGGTTCCATTCGCGCGACTGCCCGAACTCGCCGCCCATGAAGAGGAGTTTCTTGCCGGGCCACATCCAGAGGTGCGCCAGCAGCGCCCGCAGGTTCGCCGCCTTCTCGGCGATGTGCCACGCGCCCATCTTGTAGAGCAGCGAGCCTTTGCCGTGCACCACCTCGTCATGCGAGAACACCGTCACGAACTGCTCCGCGTACTGGTAGAGCATCCCGAAGGTCAGGTCATTCTGGTGCCACTTCCGGTACACCGACTCCTTGCCGAAGTACCGGAGCGTGTCGTGCATCCAGCCCATGTTCCACTTGTAGTCGAAACCCAGGCCGCCCTCGGCGGTCGGCTTCGTCACGCCCGGGAACGACGTGCTCTCCTCGGCGATCATCAGCGCGCCCGGATGGTAGCGGTGCACGAGGTCGTTCACCTGCCGCAGGAACTCGATCGCCTCGAGGTTCTCCCGGCCGCCGTACTTGTTGGGAATCCACTGGCCCTCGGCCCGCGAGTAGTCGAGATAGAGCATCGACGCCACGGCGTCGACGCGCAGGCCGTCGATGTGGTAGCGCTCGAGCCAGGCCAGGGCGTTCGCCAGCAGGAAGCACCGCACCTCGTTGCGGCCGTAGTTGAAGATCAGCGTGCCCCAGTCCATGTGCGCGCCGAGGCGCGGGTCGGCGTGCTCGTAGAGGTGCGTGCCGTCGAACTCCGCCAGCGCGAAGCTGTCGCGCGGAAAATGCGCCGGCACCCAGTCGAGGATCACGCCGATGCCGCGCTGGTGCAGGTAATCCACTAGCCATGCAAAGTCCTCCGGACGACCGAAGCGGTGCGTCGGCGCGTAGAATCCCGTCACCTGGTAACCCCACGAGCCGTCGAACGGGTGTTCCGCCAGCGGCAGGAACTCGACGTGGGTGAAGCCCATGTCGGTGACGTAGTCCGCCAGCAGCGGGCCGACCTCGCGGTAGCTGAGCGGACGATGCGCGTCCTCAGGCTTGCGCCGCCACGAGCCGAGGTGGACCTCGTAGATCGACACGGGATGGTCGGGCCGGCCCGCGGCGGCCCGGCGCCGCTCCATCCATTGGTCGTCGTGCCAGGTGAAGTTCCGCGTCTCGCACACGACCGAGGCGTTGTTGGGCGGCGCCTCGAAATAGGTGCCGTACGGGTCGCTCTTGAGCCGCACGTGGCCGGCCTGGTCGCGGATCGCGAACTTGTAGAGCTCACCCTCGCCCAGCCCGGGCACGAACAGCTCCCAGACCCCGGACACGCCGAGCGAACGCATCGGGTGGTAGCGCGTGTCCCAGTGGTTGAAGTTGCCGACGAGCGATACCTGCCTGGCCGCCGGCGCCCAGACGGCGAACGAGACCCCGGGAACCCCCTCGATCACCCGCGGGTGGGCTCCCAGCTTGTCATAGGCGCGGTGCTCGGTGCCCTCATTGAACAGGTACAGGTCCTGGGCGCCCAGCGTCGGGAGAAACCCGTACGGGTCGAAGAACTGATGCAGCTCGCCGTTCGGCCGGGTGACACGGAGCTGGTAGCGGAAGACCTTCGGACGCTTCGGGACGAAAATCTCGAAGAAACCCTCGTCCGCGAGGCGCTTCATCGGCCAGGCGTCGCCGGTGGCCGGATCGACCACGGCGCACTCCGCGGCGTCGCGAAGGAAGGCGCGCACCACGACGCCCGAACTCCGGCCGCGCTGGTGGGGATGCATGCCCAGCGCCGAGTGCGGCGACGCATGCGTCGCGTGGAGCAGGGCGTGGAATTCAGGCTTGGCGAGGATCACGCGGGATTTGGTTCGATGGTGCCGCGCCCGCCCGCCCCGGTCTAGCCCGTATTTTTCAGCCCGCCGCTGATGCCGTTGATCGTCAGCTCGATCACGCCACGCACCGCCTCCGCCTCGTCGGGCGAAAGGGCCGGCTTCGCGCGGAGACGGCGGAGCATCTCCGCCTGGAGGTAGTTGAGCGGATCGATGTACGGATTGCGGAGCTCGACCGAGCGCCGCAGCACCGGCTCGTTCGCGAGGAGCTGGCGCTGGCCCGTGACCGCCAGGACCGCGGCCTCGGCCCGTGCGAACTCGGCCGCGATGATGGCGCCCACGCGGCGCCGGACCTTCGGATCCTCCACCAAACCCGCGTAGAGCGACGCGATTCCCATGTCCGCCTTCCGCATCGTGAGCTGGGCGTTGTCGATCAGGGTCTGGAAGAACGGCCAGCCCGCGTGCATGGCTCGCAGCAGCCGTCGGCCCTTGGCCCCGCGGCGGAGCACCGACTCGAGCGCGGTGCCGAGGCCGTACCAGCCCGGGAAGTTGAACCGGCTCTGCATCCACGAGAACACCCACGGGATCGCCCGCAGGTCGGCGACGCTCTGGGTGGCCCGCCGGTAGGTCGGGCGCGACCCGAGCTTGAGGTTGCTGATCTCGTCGATCGGCGTCGCCTGCCGCCAGAACACCAGGAAATCCGGATCGTCGTGCACCAGCGCCCGGTAGGCGGCGTTGCCGGCCGCGCTCATCACCGCCATCGCCTCGCGCCAATCGGCCGGGATCATCGCCGGAGTTTCAGCGGCGTGGGTGCCCAGCATCACGCCATACGCCATCTGCTCGAGGATGCGGTGCGCGAGGTCCGGGTCGTGGTACCGG
>DAOQKI010000168.1:0-6095 GCA_035334485.1 Opitutaceae bacterium | reverse complement strand
CCCGCCCCCGCGGGCCGCCGCCGAGCCCGCCGCGGCCGCCGCCCCGGCCGGCAAGTCCCGCAGTCCGTTCCCGAAGGAGGCCACGCCATGATCACCGCGCGCATCAACCAGATCGAAGTCCAGGTCCCCGAGGGCACCTCCATCCTCGACGCCGCCCGGCGCGTCCAGGTGAAGATCCCCACGCTCTGCAAGCACAAGGATCTCCTGCCGACCGCCGCGTGCGGCATCTGCATCGTGCGGAACAAGGGCGGCAACCGCCTCATCCGCGCCTGCTGCACGCCCCTCGAGGAGGGCATGGAGATCACGACGCACGATCGCGAGATCGTCGACGTCCGCCGCTCCACGCTCGAGCTCATCCTCTCCAACCACCCGCAGGCCTGCCTGACCTGTGGCCGCAATGGCGAGTGCGAGCTCCAGTCCCTGGCCGCCGACTTCAACATCCCGATGGAGTCGATCAAGCGGTACGTGAAGGACCTCCCCGCCGACGCCTCCACCGGCTCGATCATCATCGAGTTCACCAAGTGCATCAAGTGTGGCCGGTGCGTGCAGGTCTGCCAGGACGTCCAGAATGTCTGGGCCCTGTCGTTCCTCGACCGCGGCATCAACACCCGCATGGCCCCCGCCGGCGACATCACCCTCGCCGAGTCGCCGTGCGTGAAGTGCGGCCAGTGCTCCGCGCACTGCCCGACCGGCGCCATCGTGGAGAACGACGAGACGCCCGCGGTCTGGGAGGCCCTGCACGACAAGGAGAAGATCTGCGTCGTCCAGATCGCCCCGTCCGTCCGCGTCACCGTCGGCGAGGCCTTCGGCCTGCCCCCGGGCACCAACCTCACCAAGAAGCTCTACGCCGCGCTCCGGCGCCTCGGCTTCAAGGCGGTGTTCGACACGAACTTCTCCGCCGACGTCACCATCGTCGAGGAGGCGTCCGAGTTCCTCGAGCGCTTCGTGCACAAGCGCGGCCCGCTCCCGCTCATCACGTCGTGCTGCCCGTCGTGGACCGACTTCATGGAGAAGCGCCACTACGACTTCATCGACAACTTCTCCACCGCCAAGTCGCCGCAGCAGATGCTCGGCGTCCTCGCCAAGACCTACTACGCCGAGCGCCTGAAGCTCGACCCGTCGAAGATCTTCATGGTGTCGATCATGCCCTGCACCGCGAAGAAGTACGAGCTCTCGCGCACCGAGGAGATGTTCGCGTCCGGCTTCAAGGACGTCGACGTCGCCCTCACCACCCGCGAGCTCGCCCGCATGCTCAAGCAGTCCGGCATCGACTTCCTCAACCTCGCCGACGCCGAGCCCGACTCGATCCTCGGCGACTACACCGGCGCCGGCACCATCTTCGGCGCCACCGGCGGCGTGATGGAGGCGGCGCTCCGCACCGCCTACTTCTACGCGACCGGCCAGAAGCTGGAGAAGATCGAGGTCGAGTCCGTCCGCGGCCTCAACGGCGTGAAGGAGGGTACGCTCAACGTCGGCGGCGCGCAGGTCCGCGTCGCGGTCGCCCACGGCCTCGCCAACGTCGAGACCGTGCTCGAGCGCGTCCGCGAGGCCCGCAAGCACGGCCAGGAGTCGCCCTATCACTTCATCGAGGTGATGGCCTGCCCCGGCGGCTGCATCGGCGGCGGCGGCCAGCCCTACGGCGTCGACAACGAGCGCCGGAAGCTGCGCATCGCGGGCATCTACCAGGACGACCGCGACAAGAAGATCCGGCACTCCCACGAGAACCCGGAGGTAATCAAGCTGTACGAGGAGTTCCTCGGCAAGCCGCTCGGCCCGCGCGCCCACGAGCTGCTCCACACCAAGTACACCGCGCGGCCGCTGTACAAGCGGTAGCCCGACCGCGATTGAAACCATGGCCGCAACGGTAGAGGGTGGGCCGCGCGGCCCGGCTGCTCCGGCGCCGGGCCCCCGATCCACCATCCCCCCGCCGGCCTCCTGCTCCCCGCCTCCGCGCCGGTCGCGCCTCCTGCTCGCGGCCGCGCTGCTGCTCGCGCCCGCCGCCCGCGCCGACGATCCCATCGCCGCCGCCCAGCGCGAGGCGCCGCAGGTGCTCCCGCCTTGGACCATCGTCGAGTCTGTTCCCCGCACGCTCCAGCCGGGCCGCACCGACTACTTTGCGTCCACCCTCGGGCCGTCGTCCGTCGTGACCGCCGCCGACTGGTCCGGCCGCGGCGTCACCACGCTCGCCGAGGCGCTGCGGCGCACTCCCGGCCTGATCCTGCAGGAGAGTTTCGGCGGCTTCGAGCCGCCGCGCTTCTCCGTCCGCGGCTCGGGCCTCGACAGCGCCCCCACCAGCCGCGGGGTCGCGCTGCTGGTCGACGGCCTGCCGCTCGCCCGCGCCGACGGCTCCTTCCACACCGGGCTGTTTGATCCGCAGCTCTTCCCCCGCCTCGAGGTCTACCGCGGCACGCTCCACATGGCGCTCACCCCAGCCGTCCTCGGCGGCGTGCTCAACGCCGCTACGCTCGACGCTGCCGCTCCCGTCGGCGCCGCGCTCGCCGCGACCGGCGGCGACTTCGGGACGTTTCGCGCCCAGGCCGCGTACCGTCGTCCCGGCGCCACCGTCGCCGCCTCCTACCAGTCCGCCGACGGCTATCGCGCCCACAGCGGCCAGCATCGCAGCGCAATTCAGGCCGCGGTGGAGAAGCCGCTCGCCCGCGCGGCGCGGTTCGAGCTCTCCGCCTACGCGGCCGCCGCGACCTATGACGTGCCCGGTCCGCTCACGTTGTCCGATGCCATGACCCGGCCCGAGTCGGTCTCCGCCGCCGTCGGACGCGACCAGCCCCGGCGTGACTCCACCGTGGTGCGCGCCGCCGCGCAGGTGAAGGCCGCCACCGACGACGGCGAGGCCGCGGCCGGCTTCGCCGCGCTGCGCCTGCGCGACGACTTCTACCAACTCCAGGCGAACGGCGAGTCGGTGCTCGACGCCCGCGCGGTCACCGGCCACGCCACCGCGTCCCGCGTCCTGTCGCTGGGCGGAATCGAGCACGAGTTTCTCGCCCGTGCGATCTTCACGTCCGGCGACGACACCGTCGACCGCTACCTCAACGTCCTCAGCCAGCGCGGCGCGGAGTTCGCCCGCTACGAAGCGCACGCGGAGACCTTCGCCTTCAATCTCGAGGATGTGCTGCCGCTCACTCCCACCCTATCCGCCGGCGCCGGCCTGACGGCGTTGCGCGGCCGACGCGAGCTGACCGGCCGCAGCCCGACCCCGGCCCTGCACACGACCCTGGTGTTCGACGACTACTCGCCGCGCTTCGGCCTGCGGTGGACGCCCGACCAGGTGGTCTCGCTGCACGCCGCCGTGTCCCGGGGAATTGAGCCGCCGACCTTCGACGACCTGGTCGCCGTGCAGGGCACCTATCCCAACCTCACGCTGGCGACGCACGCGCTGTCGCCGCAGTCGGCAGTGACCTGGGAGCTGGGCGCCCGCGGTGTCGCCGGACCAGTCGAGTGGAATGTCACCGTCTACCGCGCCGCCTGGCGCAACGAGATTCTTCGCCTCGCGGATGCTGCCGGCCTGCCCCGCGGAGCCGTCAATGCCACAGCAACCCGTCACGAAGGGATCGAGGCCGGGGCCCGCTGGCGGCTCTGGACCGCACCGTCGCGCCTGACGCTTTCCGCCGCGGCCACGCTGGGCCGGTTCCGCTTCGTGGACGACCCGATCTATCAGAACCGGCGCATCGCCGGCGCCCCGCCGGCCTCGGGCAGCGCCGAGCTGCGGTACGATCATCCCCGGGGATTCTTCGCCGCGGCCGAGACGACGTGGGTCGCGGGGCCGATCCCGGTGGACCACGCCGGCAAGCTGACCTACGGCGGCTACGGTCTCGCCCATGTCCGCGCCGGCTGGAATCTGAACCCGCGCGTGACGGTATTCGCGGGGGTGCGGAACCTGTTTGACCGCGTGCACGTGGCGAGCACCGCGGGCGTGCTCGATCTTGCCCGCGTTCCCGCTTCGACCAGTATCTTCCTGCCCGGCCCGGGGCGCGCTTTCACCCTCGGCCTGGAGTGGAATCCATGATCGGCGCCCTCGGCACCCTGTTCTGTTTCGCGTTGACCCCGGTGTTCGCCCGGCGGGCCGCGCTGCTGCTCGGGAGCCTCGAGGCGAACTTCTGGCGGCTGCTGGTGGCGGTCCTGCTGCTCGGCGCGTGGGCCCATGGACTCGGACTGGGCCTGGGTGGCGTGGCGTTCTGGTGGTTCTTCGTGGGCGGGCTGGTTGGATTCGGCGTGGGCGGCGTGGCCATGTTTCAATCGCTGCCGCGGCTCGGATCGAATCTCTCCACGCTGATCGTGCAGTGCGGCTCCGCGATCATCGCCGCGACCGTGGAATGGCTCTGGCTCGGGACGCAGCTGTCGCCGACCCAGCTGGCCTGCGGTGCGCTGACGCTGGGCGGCATCACCCTTGGACTCCTCCCGCGCAGCCTGCCGCGCGTGGCGCCGGCCGACTGGGCCGAGGGCGTAGGCTGGGCGGTGCTGTCGGCTTTCGGCCAGGGCATCGGCGCCGTGATTAGCCGCAAGGCCTTCGCCACGGCGGGCGCGTGGCACCAACTGGTGGATCCCGGGACCGCCGCCTACCAGCGCGCCTTGGGCGGCCTGCTGTTCGGCGCGATCTTCGTCCTCGCACTGCGGGGACGCCAGCGGGGACCACAGCCGCCGCAGGGTCGCGCCTGGCCGTGGGTGCTGGGCAACGCCCTGACCGGGCCGGTGCTCGGCGTGACCAGTTACCAGTGGGCGCTACGCACCACCCCCGCCGGCATCGTGCAGCCGATCGTCGCTGCCGCACCGCTGCTCACGATCCCGTTTGCCGCGCGCCTCGAGGGTTCCCGGCCGCACCTGACCTACTACGTCGGTGCGCTGCTGGCAGTCGCGGGTGTAACGGGACTGGTGCTTTGGAAGTGACTGGGGACTTCGAGAAGCGCCAAACGCCAGGGTCCAAACGCCAAAAAGGTCCCGAGCGAAGAAATATCCAAGTCACAATCCGGCAGCGCGCCGCGCGCGGACTCACCTGATACTTGAGTCTTGGCACCTGATCCTTTCTTGGCATTTGGCCCCTGGCATTTGGCATTTCTTGCCCGTCAAACTTCCATTGCACGAACCGTCCCAATTGTTAGCTTCGCGCCATGCACTACCGCCCCTTTGGGAAAAGTGGTTTTGAATGCTCGGAAATTGGCTTTGGGGCGTGGGCAATCGGCGGGGCGTGGGGCGCGCAGGCCGACGCCCACTCGCTGGCCGCGCTGCACCGTGCGCTCGACCTCGGCTGCAACTTCATCGACACCGCCGCCGGTTACGGCAACGGACGCAGCGAGCGCCTGATCTGCCAGGTGCTGCGCGAACGCGAGGCGGCCCGCTCGACCGGGAGCGGACAGTCGGCCGGCAAGGGCCGGATCTTCGTCGCCACCAAGACGCCGCCGTCCGCCGGCCCGTGGCCCCCGACGCCGTACGAGAAGGCGGACGACCGCTACGGCGAGGCGTACGTGCGCGAGAACGTCGCGGAGCGGCTCCGCAATCTCGGCACGGACAAGATCGACCTGCTCCAGCTGCACACGTGGACGCGCGCGTGGAACCGCAATCCCACGCCGTTCAAGCTGCTCCGCCAGCTCCAGAAGGAAGGACTCGTCGGACTCGTCGGCGTGTCGACGCCGGAGCACGACCAGAACAGCGTCATCGACCTGATGCGCGGCGGCTGGGTCGACTCGGTCCAGGTGATCTACAATCTCTTCGAGCAGGAGCCAGCGGCCGAGCTGCTGGACGTCGCGAAGGAGTGCGGCGTCGGCATCATCGTGCGCGTGCCGTTCGACGAGGGCGTGCTGACCGGCAAGTTCAACAAGACGTCGAAATTCCCGCCCGACGATTTTCGCGCCAACTATTTCGCCGGCGACCGGCTCGCCCGGGCCGTGCATCGCGCGGAGGAAGTCAGGAAGGACATCTCGAACTCCGGCTACAGCATGGCGCAGGCCGCGCTGAAGTTCGTGCTCGAGCACCCGGCCGTCTCGACGGTGATCCCGGGCATCCGGAACGTCGACCAGGCTGACGCCAACTGCGGCGTGAGCGACCTGCCGGCGATGACGCCCGCGCTGCTGCAGCGCCTGCGCCGC
>DAOQKI010000167.1:0-6359 GCA_035334485.1 Opitutaceae bacterium | reverse complement strand
GGGGTCCCGCGCGCAAGCACGCCGACCGGGTCGAGGTTGCCCCACAGCGTGACGTTCGGGCCAACCGCGCGAAACGCCTCGGCGAGGTCCATGCGATGATCGATCTCCAGCCCGTCGGCCCCGCTGCGCGCCATGTCCGCGATGATCGGGCGGGTGTCGCCGCAGATGTGAAGGGAGACCGGCTTGCCCGTCACGGCCTTCAGTCCGGCGATCAGGCGCTGCTCATACGGGAGCGCAAACTCCCGGTAGCGCTGCGGCCCGATCAGCCCGGCCGGAGAGTCGCCGCCGGTGAGCACGTCCGCCCCGGCCGCGGCGAGCGCCCGGCCGTAGGCGAGCCCGTAGTCGAGGCCGCGCTCCATCACCGCCTGCACCAGGCCCGGATCGTCCTCGAGCCCCAGCATCAGGTCGTTGATCCCCATGAGCGCGGCGGCCAGGGAAAACGGGAACTGGTCGAAGCACGCCACGATCGCCGCGTCGCGGCCGAGCACCGCCGACACGCGCCGCAGCGCCGCGAGCATGAGCGGGAACCGGCCCTGCGTGGCCGGGTCGGGCGGCAGGATCCGCTTCACGTCGAACGCCGACCGCACCAGCGGCTCGCCCATCCCGCCCCACGGCTGGTCCTCCGCGATCGGGCCGACGCGCGCGCCCATCGCCTGCGCCGTCACCCACGTGTCCGCCGACACGAACACGGCGTCGGGATGAAACCGCTCCCACAGCCGGATCACGGCGTCGGCCAGGACCGTGGCGTCCTTCGTGTACCGGTGCAGCGAAATCCCGGCGAACCGCGCGCAGATGTGCACCGCCATCGGCGCCACCGGAACCCGCGGCGTCGGGCGTCCCTCCAAGGTGTCGAGCACGAGTTGCCTGGCGTTCACGGCGTGTAGCGGTCCGGGCGGGTACGGGCGTGGCGGTCCAACCCATCCATGATCGAACGGCAGCTGTCCTGCCAGCGCTCCGGCGGCATGTCCTCGGTGATCCCCACGAGGAAACCTTCGGTCGCGCCGGCCTGCTCGGCGAGATCGAACGCCACGCGCTCCACCGTCGCGTCGGGCTGCAGGTGCACCGACGACGGGAAATTGATCCACAGCACCTTGTCCGGCCAGGCCGCCCGCGCCTGGGCGAGTGTCTGGTCGGTGTCGGGCGCCGGCGTGAACGCCTCGATGTAGTCGAGGTCGGTCGCCGCGATGGCGGGCGCGAGGATCCGGGTGTTCGCGTCGAAATGGCAGCCGATGAGCTTCCCGTGACGGTGCATGACCTCCGCGGCCTCCTGGTAATGCGGCACGAAGTAGCGGGCGAAGTTCTCGGGCCCGATGATCTCGGGCGTGACATTGCCGCCGTAGTTGGCGTGGCCGGCGGGCGACTGCGCGACCAGCGGGTAGATGCGGCGCCGGTTCTCCACCAAGATGGCGTAGAGGCTGAGCACCTCGTCGCGGCGTTCCACCCACTCCTCGCAGAACCGCTCCATCGGCATCACGCCGCCGGAGATGAGCTCCTGCATCGGCTCGAGCCCGAAGTTCGCGCGGAAGATCGCGTCCTCGCCGAACGCGGCCTGGGCGCGGGCGAACTCGGCGTAGGCCGGCTCGTAGACCTCGTCGCGCAGAAAGAACCGGATCGCCGCGTAGTCCTCCGGCCGCTTGAGCAGGAGCTCGTGCCGCCAGGTGGTGAAGCCGCCGTCCTCGGTCAGGGTCGACAGCGGGCCGTGGGGCGTCTCGTGGACCGTGCGCGTGAACTTCCGGTCACCCTCCCAGAAGACCTGCTGCGTGGTCCGGACATTCGGCCGGAGGGTGCGGAAGACGGGCAGGCGGTTGACGATGCACATCCCGCGGTTGCGCAGGGCGCGCTCGGCCGCGCACTGCGGGATCATGCATTCGTACATGGTGAACGGCACGCGGTCGACCCGCTCGCGCCGGAGGGCCCGCTCGACTCGCGCGCGCGGGGTCATGGCGGGGCCGGGTAGTTGCCCTCGTGGCGCCAGACGTGGAGCATCGTCTCGTAGCTCGCGAGGGGCATGCCCGTGTAGATGCAGTTGCTCGTGGAGAAGATGTAGCCCCCGCCCGGCATGCCGGCGCGGAGCGCCTGCCGAGCCGCCGCCTCGACGTCGGCCGGCGTGCCGGTGTCGAGCATGCCGCAGTGGACATTTCCGATGAGGCAGACCTCGCGGCCGTACCGGCGCTTCACCTCGGCGAGGTCCACGGCGCCCTGCGGGTCGAGCGAGTGCAGTGCGTGGGGCCGGGTCGCGACCAGCTGGTCGAGGATCGGCATGATGTTCCCGTCGGTGTGCTTGATCACGTAGTAGCCGAGGTCGCGGTATCCGCGGGTCACGGCCGCGAGGTACGGCGTGACGAACTCGGCGAACTTGGCCGGGCTCAGGAACGGCCCGGTGTTGAAGCAGTAGTCGGAGCAGAGCGCGAAGCCATCGAGCCCGCCCGGCCGACGGAGCCGCTCGGCCACGTCCAGCGCGTGCTGCACCGAGGCGGCCGCCTGGGCCTTGAGCGCCTCGGGCTCCTCAACCATCCGGAGAGAGAACGCCTCCATCTCGGAGCCGCTGGGCACCGCGAAGGTGGCGTCGCCGTGCGCCATCAGGAAGTACCGGTCGCCCGTCCGCTCGCGGATCAGGTCGACGAGCCGCGCCAGTTCGTCGGGCGTGCCCGGGTTCGCGTGCACGAAGATCGCGCTGTGCTCGTAGCGCTCGGCCGTGGCGATGTAGAGGTCGGCCATGTCCCGGCGGTGCAGGTCGCGCTCGCGCTCCTCCATCTGCAGCCACTGGTCGTAGTTGCGGTGGAGCGGGTGGACCCGGCCGAAGGCCTCCATGGTGAGGTAGAACACCAGCTCGAAGTGCGGTACGCGGCCGGTCAGCGGGCGGCGTTCCAGGGCGGCGATGAAGCGGTCGCGGGGGGTCATGGGACGACGGGAACGCGCCGGTCGGCGCGGGTCCGTCCGACCCCATGTTCGATACCCCGCGCCCCCGGCGGCTCAATGCCCAACGCCCCCGAGGACAAGATATGCGCAGAGATTGCCAACCGGCACTTGGCGCCGGACGGCAAAACCCGGTTCAATAGGGCGCCGTGAGCCTCTACTCCCTGATCGACGCCTTCCTGCTGCGGGCCTTCCGGTTCCGCACCCGCGGCTTCCTGCACATGGAGGAGGCGCCCGGGACCGTGCCGCCGGCGCCCCGGACGGGCGACGGCTACCTCTACCTGCACGTGCCGTTCTGCGAGGTGCTCTGCCCCTTCTGCTCGTTCCACCGCGTCCAGCACCAGCACTCCCAGGCCCAGCGGTACTTCGCCGCGCTGCGGCAGGAGATCCGCGCCTACCACGCCGCGGGCTACCGGTTCAGCGGCGCCTACGTCGGCGGCGGCACTCCGACCACCGAGCCCGCGGAGCTCGTCGAGACCATCCGCCTCGTGCGCGAGCTGTTCGGCGTGCGCGAGGTGTCGGTCGAGACCAACCCCAAGGACCTGCGGCCCGAGATCCTCGAGCCGCTGCGCGACGCCGGCGTCACGCGCCTCTCCGTCGGCGTGCAGAGCTTTGACAACCAGCTGCTGCGGGAGATGGACCGCTACGAGAAGTACGGCTCGAGCGAGGAGATCCAGGCCCGCCTGCGCGCCGCGACCGGGCTGTTCCCCACCCTCAACGTCGACCTCATCTTCAACCAGCCGCACCAGAGCCTGGCGTCGCTCGAGCGCGACCTCGAGATCCTCCAGACCCTCGGGCCCAACCAGGTCTCGTTCTACCCGCTGATGACCTCCCCCACGGTCGCGCGCCGGATGGGCGAGGCGATGGGCCTGCCCGACCACCGCCGGCTCCACGACTTCTTCAAGCTCATCGTGCGGAAGCTGCAGCCGGAATTCGTGCCGTCGTCGGCCTGGTGCTTCACCCGGCGCGGCCACGGCAGCGACGAGTACATCGTCGACGCCGACTACTACGTGGGCGTGGGCAGCGGGGCGTTCAGCTTCCTCGACGGCACGCTCTACACGACGACCTTCTCGCTCGACACCTACCGGCAGCGGATCGCCCGGGGCCTGACGGGCATCACCACCCAGCACCGCCTGCGGCCGGGCGAGCTGATGCGGTACGACCTGCTCATGCGGATGTTCGGGCTCCGCCTCGACCGCGAGTGGGCGCTGCGGCGCCACGGGCCGCGGTTCTTCCGCAAGCTCTGGGGCGAGCTCCGCACGCTCGAGTGGCTCGGCGCCGCCCGGCGCGACGAGCACGGCTGGCAGCTGACCGAGCGCGGCATGTACTGGCTGATGCTGATGATGTCCGCGTTCTTCGAGTCGGTGAACGGCTACCGCGACGCCATGCGCGCCCGCGTGCGCCAGGAAACCAACGAGAGCCCCACGCTCTGCGTGCCGGCGAGCGCGGCGGCGGTTTCAAAATAGGCGGCCGGCACGAACGCCGGACGTCGAAGTGCCCGGGCTACGTGACCAGGTCCTCGGGGCTCGGGCCCCGGGCGGGCGGTGGCGGCGCGGGATTGCGGCGGGCGGCGAGCGCCTGGGCGACGATTTCGCGGCGCTTGCCGTAATACCGGGCCATGCCCCCCTGGTAAGCCAGCGTCACCACGGCCACCACCGAGTACATCGTGTAGAACAGGATCCGGACCAGCCGGAGGATCGCCGCGACGTCCACGCCCTCGTTCACAAGCTCCTGCCGCATCTCCGGGGTCACGCTGCTCAGCGCCGTGTCCGGATCGAAGCTCAGGAGCCGCGTGACGCAGTAGACGAGGATCGCGCCCATCACGACGTACTGCGCCCGGACCAGCCGCGCCACGCCGTCGGCGTCGCCGCGCAGCAGGCGCTGGCGGCCGGAGAGCTCCAGCCACCCGCCGAACGCCACGACCAGCCCCACCGCGGTGCCCTCGAGGTCACCGATGGCCAGCGACCCGATCGCGCCGAGCGCGGCGATGATGAGCACGCTCAGCCCGTTCGCCCGGGCGGCGCGCAGCACGCGGCCGAGGACGTCTTCCGGGAGCGGCGGAGGTTTCATCACCTCCAGCGTGTGCAAGGTCGGGCCGCCCGCCAGTCCGATTTGAACCCGACCGGTCGCGCGCAATCGCTCTGGGCCATTCGACCCATCACCGGCGGAGAGAGGGCTAACCGCCAAGCCCGCCACGTCCGCGAAGAAAACGGATTGGGCTTCGTGCCCTTGGTGCCCTTGGTGGCAAATCCGAACGTCCGGAATGGACGGCGCGGCCTAGACGACCTGGGTCCGGGAGGCGGCGCCGCCGAAGAGCTCCTTCAGGACGCCCCAGGCGCGGCGCAGGCCGGCGTCGCGGACGCCGCCACCGAGCAGGTAGGCGCGGGCCACCACATCCTCATGACCGCGGTAGCGCGGCGGCAGGATGAAGAGCGTGCCGGTGCCCTCGGCCCCGATGGTCGAGAAGAACAGGCCGCGGCCGATCGCGATCTGGCCGCGGTCGAGCTTCACCTCGGCGCTGCGCTCCGGCAGCACGAGCCACGGGCGGTAGAAGAACTCCAGCGCGCCGCTCGAGCGGAGCACCAGGCGGCCGTAGGTGCGGACCGGGACGTCGGCGAGGTTGGCGCCGGAGAACAGCCGATTGTCGTTTTCCGCCGGCGAGAAGCGCGCGCGGCGGACGGTGAAGAAATCCCAGCAGAACACCGAGCCAAACACCGTGAGCCGGAAGGCCCAGCCGGCGACCAGGTAGGCCACGATGATCACGACCACGGAGAGCGCCGCGCCGACCCACGGGTTGATGGTGGCGGTGAGCGTGAGCAGGCCCAGCAGCGCCGAGCGCATGCCCTTCAGCGCGGCGTCCACCGCGCCCCACGGGCTGAGCAGGATGAGCACGTTGATCGCGTGCGAGGCCATCCAGACGATGGCGAACATCGCGACGCCCAGCGGGACGGTCGCGAGATTGAGCAGCCACGAGAGGTCGATCGCGCCGAAGCCCGGAATCATCGCGAGCCCGTGCGCCGACATCGCGACGCCCGGCTTGCTGTCGACCAGAAGCTTGGAAAGCGTGTCCATCGTCAACGGCACCACTGCCCCCGCCGCGACCAGTCCGCTGGCCTTGTTCTCGAGGGTTTCGAGCACGTCGAGCGGCTTCTTGAACCCGGGCGGAAGCACCGCGCCGAGGCTGTCCTTGCAGGCGCACACGCCGACGACGAGCAGCGCCGGGAGGAAGAACGACCACTGCGCGAACCACGGGAGCTTGGCCCGGGCCGCGTCATCCTTCGCGGAGAACTGAAGATAGGCCCCGTAGGCCGCGGTGCCGAGGAGCGGCGAGATCGCGATGCCCGTGACGGTCGAGACCGCGCTGGCCAGCGCCACGCCGGCCGGCTTGTCAGGGGCGGGCTTGGCGGCGGGGGGCGCATCCGAGTTGTCGAAGAGGTGGAGAG
>DAOQKI010000166.1:0-6485 GCA_035334485.1 Opitutaceae bacterium | reverse complement strand
GAGGCGCGGCCTTCAGGGAAATAACCATTTAGCTAGAATCCGACTCCATCAAGTAGGCGATCAGTTCTCTGGCATTTCAACCGTCAGGCTGCAGGTTCCTCGCACGGCGCGCCTGTTTCGCAGAGTACCCTTCTCAATTCGCGCTTTCGGTCGTCATTCTCTCGGTATTTTACCTTCGCCCAGATGTCCTCAGCGATTCGCCGGCACTCAAGGAGACCTGGTCGTCTGCGCAATGAGATCCGAGCGGCCAAGAGGAGCATAGCCTCTTGGAATCGGTACTCTCTTGCGACGCCCTTTTTCGGTCCTGCAGAGATCTTCGCATTTTCACGGAGGCGTTGAAACGACGGGACGCTATATCCCAATGCGAGTCGCAAGTCCGGCCCTGAATGCGTTTCGGCAAGCCAAGGATGCAGCTTGGTAATTAAACCGCCGAAGACGGGCGCTTTTCGCTCTCGTTCGATCTTCAGTCGCCTCCAAAGGTCAACGACAGCCTTCATTTTCTCTTCCTGACGATTCCAATGCCCCGTTGGATTTGTCGTTAAGAATTCAAGATCTAGAAACCTCGATTTCCAATGGTCTACTTGAGCCTGAAGTAATACATACGCGGTAAACTTCCTCTTGGGCGACAAAGACGAATTGTAAGGCTGCCACGCAGGAATATTCCGGCCGCGCGCGGCGGCCAAGCGCCTAAACCACTCGGGATATTTGTTTGCGATCGAATCGAAATCTTCCCACGACGCGTTTTCCCAATTTTCGGGCCAAGGCGTTGGCTGCGGTTTCGATTCCTTGGGCACCTTCTTGCTCATGGAGCCTACCTGAGGTTATGCCAAAAGTGCTTCGGCATTTCTAGGTGCCGTAGGATCTCCCATAGGGAAACCTGATTACCTTGCCGCGAACACTTGGGTAAATCTCAAAGTAGGCGAGGCCCTGTTCTTTCGTGGCGAGGGCACGATAGTGGGCAAACAGAACTGCGTCGTCGGTCTTGTGACCAAGGATGCGAGCGGTCTCGATGCTGTTGCCGTAAGCCGCGTAGTGGTAGGATCCGAAGCTATGGCGCATCGCGTTGGCGTCCCAATTGATCTCAGCTTCGGCGCAGAGTTTCTTGAAGTGCTTCTGGTAGTCATTCGCGTGGGAACTGCGAGTGACCTTGGCACCGCGCGGCCAACGCTTGAGCCAGGCAACAGCGCAGGGCGGCAGCGGAACATTGCGGATGCGGCGCTTCTTGGCGATTTCGGGGCCGATGACGACGAAAGGCTGGTCCTCGTCGAGGCGAACGGCGTCCCAGGTGAGACGTTTGAGTTCCTCGGTGCGAATGCCGCCAAACAGACCCAACACGACAGCGGCGCCTAAGTCCCATTCGGGATGCTTGAAGGCGATCGTAAGCAGCTTCTTCGCGTCGCGGGGAGTGAGGATCGCAGGTTGGCGGAACTCGCCGCCGGTTCCTTCGATTTCCTTGATGTCCTGCCGGGTGAATTCCTCGAACGGGTTGGCGACGAGGTAGCGTTTCTGCTTTGCGTAGGAGAGGAGCTCGGCGAGCACCATGCGGTAGTTCTTCTTGGTGCGGGGCGCGAGTGCGAGGCCGTGCAGCCAGTCGTAGAGGTTTTGCTTGGTGAGTTCAGGCAGTGGAAACGAGCCGATGTCATCACTGATCCGGCTGGCCCGGTTCTCAAAGTCACGAATGCTCGCATCGCGCAGATCGCCGCGCGCGTGCCAACCACGCTTGATCTCGATCATCTCGGTGGCTAGCTCGGCGAGAGTCTTTGTTCCGCCGGCCGGGCGCAGGCGCGCGACGGCAAATTCCAATACTTTAAGCAGCGGCTGGCCTATGGGCTGGACGAGCCCGAGAGCTACAGCGAGGAGTTTCGCCGCGTCGGGAAGACTGAGGCGCGTGTCTCGGAGCGCCGAATCGGCCATGCAGTATTGGCGGGCGACCTCGTCGAGGCCGAGGCTGAGGCCGTGTTCCGCGAGAATTCGGACGGCCGACGCGGCCTGGAGCTTCTTGTCGTCGGGGAGAATCAGGGCTGTGGAACGGCTTTCGCGAAACTCCCTTCCCTTGCTGCGGGCGATCTTCTTGGCCTCTTCGAAATCGCGGCTTTGAAGGAAGAGTACTCGTCCTCCGGTCAGCTTCTTCGGCAGGGTGACCCTATAGCCGACCCCACCGGAGGAATTTAGGCGCTCGCGGATCGTGACGCGCGGGTCGTCGAGCCAGTACCATACTCGGAGCTTGCCGGAGCCGCCGCGACGGGCAGCGAAGTCATTTCGTGCCGTACTCTGCTGTTCCATGCCGGAGAGAAAGCATAAAACAGAGACAAATTCGATACAAAATGATGAGCGCTGATCGGGTTACGTCGTTATTAATTATAAACTAAGTAGTTAAGATTGTGGAGGTGGCGGGAGTTGAACCCGCGTCCCCCTGACCTTTGCACACCGCGTCTACCAGGCATAGCGCGTCTTTGATCTCGCCGGAGCCAAGCGGACGCACGCGCTAAGACCCCAGCCAGTCCCCGGATTGAAGATACGGCGCGCAGTCCGCGGACGGCTCCGCGCGCTATACCTGCTGTCGACGTTCGCTCCGGCTAGCAGGTGTCGCCGGGCAAACGTGGGTGCTTAATTAAGCAGCCAGGGGCATTTCTTCGTAGTTGCCTATTATTTTTTTGAAGGAGGATTAACGAGAGGCCTTCGCTCTCGGCCGGCAGCGGCGCACTCCAACCAAGGGTAGAATCCGGAACACCCCCAAAAAGGGAACCGGGCGACTGGACGAATGCGCGCCAATCAAAGAACGGGAGGTGCACCATGGGCCTTTCCCCGTGGAATACAAGCCCGCCGACAGGCGACGGCAGCGAGAACGGGGGTTGGCTCCGGTGCTGGACGGCGTGGATGTTTGACCACGGAATTCACGGATCGCGCGGATCATGCCTCGGTCGAATCCTCGCGGACCGTCGCATCGCGCTTCGCGCCATGCTAGGTCCGCTCGGCCGGGTGGAGCTGGGAACCTGAAGCTGGTTACCGTGGCGACAAATTTACCGGGTCAGGTCTTCAGCTCCCGCCCGTGTTTGCGGACCGGGCTGTGGCGTTTCCGCCGCAGCCCGGTCCGCAAACATTCGGTCAGGGTATGATCCGTGTGATCCGTGAATTCCGTGGTCAACCAACCCTCCGCGATCCCGCTCGCCCGGTGACGGGCGGATTCTCCCGCCGACCTTGCCGCGGGGATGGACAAGCGTCGGGAATTCGCATTGCCTGAGCGCACCCCGACCCGATGGTCCAATCGGTTACTTCCCCGGCCCGTTCCGCCCGCCGCCCATGACGCTGCTCGACTGGGCCATTGTCGCGGTGCCCCTGCTGATCGTGATCGGCATCGCCTGGCGCACCCAGCGGCACATGCGCTCCGTGGCGGACTTCCTCTCGGCCCGCCGCGCGGCCGGCCGCTACCTCGTCGCGGTCTCGGCCGGCGCCGCCGGGTTCGGCGCGATCACCGCGGTGATGTACTTCGAGATCATGTGCCGCGCCGGCGTCACCATCACCTGGTGGGAGATCGTTCTCGGTCCCGGCGGCGCGATCATGCTCTTCCTCGCGCTGTCCGGCTTCATCATCTACCGCTACCGCGAGACGCGGGTGATGACCCTCGCGCAGCTGTTCGAGGTCCGTTACAGCCGCGGCTTCCGCATCCTTGCGGGCAGCCTCTGCTTCTTCTCCGGGCTGATCAACTTCGCCATCTTCCCCGCGGTCAGCGCCCGGTTCTTCGTGAACTACATCGGGCTGCCGCAGTCCGTGACGCTGCTCGGGACCGCGGTGCCGACCTTCGGTCTCGTGATGGTCGCGCTGCTCGGGCTCGCCCTGACCATGGCGCTGGTGGGCGGCCAGCTCACGATCATGATCACCGACGCGGTCGAGGGCCTGATCTCGGGCCTGCTCTACCTGATCGTCGCGTGCGCGCTGCTCGTGATGTTCGACTGGCCGGGGATCTTTGGCGCGCTCACGCACGGCCATCCGATCGGCCTGCTCGACGCGAGCGGCCACGCGGTGTTTGGCGCACCGCCGGGCTCGGCGGGCAACTGGCTGGTGGACCCGTTCGACTCCCCGAGTGCCACCGAGGACTTCAACATCTGGTACGTGCTGCTCGGGGCGCTGCTGATGGTGTACACCTACATGGCGTGGCAGGGGAACCAGGCGTTCAACAGCTCGGCCGCCAACCCGCACGAGGCGAAGATGGGCAACATCCTCGGCAACTGGCGGCTCTTCGCGCGGACCGTGATGATCACGCTGCTCGGCCTCTGCGCCCTGACGGTCCTGCGCTCGCCGGAGTACAGCGCGCAGGCCAGCGCCATCCTGGCCGACGTCCAGCGGATCGACCAGCCCCAGATCCGTTCGCAGATGCTGGTGCCGGTGACGCTCGGTCACGTCCTGCCGGTGGGGATCAAGGGCTGCTTCGCGGCGATCATGTTCTTCGCGATGCTGGCGTGCGACGGCTCCTACCTGCACTCGTGGGGCAGCATTTTCCTGCAGGACTGTGTGATGCCTTTCCGTCGGAAGCCGTTCACGCCGGCGCAACACATCCGGCTGCTGCGCTGGTCGATCGCCGGCGTGGCGATCTTCGCGTTCCTCTTCAGCCTGCTCTTCCAGCAAACTGACGCGATCGTGCTGTTCTTCAGCATCACCGGCGCGATCTTCGCGGGCGGGGCGGGCGCGGCGATCATCGGCGGGCTTTACTGGAAGCGCGGCACCAATGCCGGCGCGTGGGCCGCGATGCTGGCGGGCGCGATCACACCCGTGGTGGGCATGGCCATCGAGCAGGCGGCCGCGGCCTGCGCGCGTGCGGGCGACGCGGCCGGCCGCGCGTTCTGGCTCCAGTTCCTCACGATTCCCGGCGGCCACGTGCTGAACGGCCGGGAGATCGCCTTCGTCTCGGTGCTCGTCGCGGTCGTGTGCTACGTGGTGCTGTCGCTGCTCACGTGCCGCCAGCCGTTCAACATGGACCAACTCCTGCGGCGCGGGCCGTACGCGGTGAAGGCTGACGAGACCGCGGTGGTCTACGCGGAGGTGGACCGCCACTGGGTCGTCCGCGTGCTGGGCTGGGACCGTCACTTTACGCGCGGCGACAAGTGGATCTCCGGCGCGATGTTCGGGTGGACGGCCTTCTCGTTCGTCGTGTTCGCGGTGGTGACGGGCTGGAACCTGTTCGTGGGCCGCTGGTCGCTCGCGGCCTGGTCGAAGCTCTGGTGGTCCTACCTGATTCTCCTGCCGCTGATCATCGGCGCGATCACGACAATCTGGCTTTCCATCGGCGTCATCCGCGATCTCCGCGCCCTGTTCACCTCGCTCGAGCAGACCCGCAGCGAGGATTCAGACGACGGAATGGTCGGAACTCGCGGGGGCGGAAAGTAACAAGTCGCAGGAGGGCAAGTATCAGGAAGCCGGCGGTCGAACCCTGTCACTTGGCCCCTGCGCCCTGTTACTTTTTCCCCACCAGGTGAGTGTCCAGCCAGGCGAACGCCTCTTCCTGCATGGCGCGGTTGAACTGGTGGTGGCCGTCGTGCCAAGAGCAGCGAAAGCGGTCGGGGTGGCCGGCGTTCGCGTAGACACGACGCAGCACGGCCTCGGCATCCTGCATGCCGGCGAGCGTGAACAGGCCGTCGGCCCGGGTGTTCATCACCAGCGACGCCAGCGGCGCGCGCAGGCCCATGATCTCGGGGAAATCCAGCTCGCGCGGCAGCAGCGGCACGAAGCACATCCAGGTGTGCGTGTGACTCTTGTGGAGGAGGAAATCGCGCCACGTCGTCATCATGCCGACGCACACGCCCGCGCGGATGCGCTCGTCGAGCCCCGAGAGAAATCCCGCGCGGAGACCGCCGCCGGAAAGGCCCACGCAACCGATGCGGTCCGGGTCGACATCCGGGCGCGCGCCCAGCACGTCGAGCGCGACCTGGTCCTCGGCGGTGAAGACCCCGGGCCAGGTCGTGCCGGCACAGAACAGCGACTTCGCCATCACGTGCTCGTGCTCCATCGCCCACCGGTTGTACGCGGTGATGCCCGCGGGCGAGTCATCGTCGTCCGCCGCCGGCCCGCGCAACTCGGGCGGCAGGTCGGCGAACCGCACGCGGCGGCTGCCGAAAGCGTACGCGTCGTGAACCAGCACGACGTAGCCCCGGCGCGCGAGTTCGTTCACCCACGCCCGGCCGGAGTAGGCCTCGGCGCGGTGGACGGCGACGAGCGGGTGCACGGCGCTGCCGGCCTGCGCGATCTTCTCCTTGCCGTAGAACTTGAACGCCCCGTGGTCGTGCATCGCGAGCACGGCGGGCAGCCGGCCGCGGGCGCCCGCGGGACGGAACACCCAGGCCTCGGTTGGCGCCCCGGCAGGCTGCGGCCAGGCCAGCGTCTCGATCTCGAGGCCGTCGAATTCGTGGCGGCGAATCACGGTGGGCGCGACCGACGCTGGCCGCGGGGGCGGGGCCATCAGCTCGATGACCCGGCGGCGGGCCGCGGCGCGG
>DAOQKI010000165.1:0-6530 GCA_035334485.1 Opitutaceae bacterium | reverse complement strand
GCCCGCGCGTGGGGCCGCTGCTCCAGGAGGTGGAGGCCGTGCTGCGTCCGGCCGAGCGCGCGGATCTCGGGCGACTGGCCCGCACGTTCACCTTGCGCGCGAGCGACGGATTTCTCGAGAACTTCGGTCCGGCGCTCCTCGCCCGCGTCGCTGCCGAGGCGCCGGGGGTGCGACTCCGTTTCCTGCACAAGGTCGACAAGGACAGCGCGCCGCTGCGCGAGGGCACGGTGGACCTCGAGACCGGGGTGATCAACCGCGAGACCGGGCCGGAGCTGCGCACGCAGGCACTTTTCAAGGATCGGTTCGTGGGCGTCGTGCGCGCCGGTCATCCTCTGTCGCGGGGCCAAGTGACCGCCGTCCGCTACGCCGCCGCGAAACACATCAGCGTGTCGCGCCGTGGCACCGAGAAGGGGCCGATCGACGAGGCGCTCGCCAAGCTCGGTCTGGAACGCGAGGTGGCCGCGATCGTCAGCGGCTTTGCGGCCGCGCTGGCGCTGGCGCGCTCGACCGACCTGGTCGCCAACGTCCCCGAGCGCCACACCCAGACGCTGCGCGCCGGCCTGCGGACGTTCCCGCTGCCGGTCGCGACGCCGGAGATCACCATCTCGCTGCTGTGGCACCCGCGCCTCGACGCCGACCCCGCCCACCGCTGGCTGCGGACCTGTGTGCGGGAGGTGTGCGCCGCCGCTTTGCGAGGCTAACTTAGCTGTAGGCGGTAAGCGGTAAGCTGTAAGCAGTAAGCTCCAGGCGGTAGGCTATTGGCTGTATGCCGTAGGCCTTGGGCAGTAGGCTGTCGGCGAGTCGGAGTCTGCGCCTTCTGCGCCTCTTTGCGGCCACCCCAAAAACGCACAGCTGACACAGCCTAAAGCCTACCGCTTAGAGCTTACAGCTGACAGCTTACCGCCTAGCGCCCCCTCCGCGCCTTCATGCGCGCGGACTTCGATGGTCGCTGTCCCGGCGGGGAGCGGATCCAGTTCCACGCGATAGGTGCCGTGGGGGTGGTGGCGGAAATTCGGCACCAGCTCCGCGGGACTGAACGCCGCCTGCGCCCGGCGCAGTACGGCCCCGCGCGCGTCGTACAGCGTGACGTCGAGGTGCGTCCCGCGGGTGTCTGGGCCGCCCAAGCGCTTCAGCACGTAGCCGGTCACGACCAGCTGGCCGGCGTCGCGCTCGAGCCAGATCTTCTCGACCTTCACGACGGCCGAGTCCACCGGCGCGAGCCGGATGTGCGCCACGTCGGACGGGGCGCGGTAGGGGGTGGTGCAGCCGGCCAGCAGGCCGATCACGAGGGGGATGAGGTAGGTGGGTTTCATGGTTAAAGTTCCTGTTCCTGACGGAGGTCGCCGTGACGGTGCGCCATGCGGTAGAGCGCGGGCAGCACCACGAGGGTCAGCAGCGTCGAGCTGATGATTCCGCCGATCACGACGGTCGCCAGGGGACGCTGGACTTCCGCGCCGGCGCCGGTCGCAAGCGCCATGGGCACAAAGCCCAGGCTCGCCACCAGCGCGGTCATCAGCACGGGACGCAATCGGGTGAGACAGCCCTCCTCCACCGCCTCGTCGAGCGGCCGGCCGTCGGCGCGCAGGCTGCGGATGAACGAAATCATCACGAGGCCGTTGAGCACCGCCACGCCCGAGAGCGCGATGAAGCCGACGCCGGCCGAAATCGAGAGCGGGATCCCCCGCAGCCACAGCGCCGCGATGCCGCCGGTCAGCGCCAGCGGTACGCCGGTAAACACCAGCAGCGCGTCCTTCACGTTGCCGAAGCTCATGAAGAGCAGCCCGAAGATCAGGGCCAGCGCCACGGGCACGACGACCTGCAGCCGCCGGCTCGCCGACGTGAGTTGCTCGAACGTGCCCCCGTACTCCAGCCAGTAGCCGGGCGGCACTTTCACTGTCTGATCGATCCGCTCGCGCGCCTCCGCCACGAAGCCGCCGAGGTCCCGGCCGCGCACGTTGGCCGTCACGACCACCCGGCGTTTCCCGTTCTCCCGGCTGATCTGGTTCGGCCCTGGCGCCACCTCGAGCCGCGCCAGCTCGCGCAGCGGCACGTACGACACCGCCAGCTCGTCGGCGGCCGCGCCATGTCCGCCCTCGCGCAGCATCGCCGGCAGCACCTGGGCCTCGTCGTCATGGAGTTTCGGCAGCGGCACCGGGAGGTCGCGCAGCGCCTCCGGGCTCGTGCGGAGGTTCTCCGGCAACCGGACCACCAGGTCGAAGCGCCGGTCGCCCTCGAACACCTGCCCTACCGCGGTTCCGCCGAGGGCCGTCGCCACGATCTCCTGCACCTCCGCGACCGCCAGCCCGTAGCGCGCAATCGCCTCGCGGTCGAGGTGGACGGTCAGCAGCGGCAGGCCAGTGGTCTGCTCGGTCTTCACGTCCGACGCGCCGGGCACACCTTTCAGCACGGCCTCGATCTCCTCGCCAACCGTGGCCAGCACCGCGAGGTCGTCGCCGTTGACCTTCACCGCCACGTCGGACCGCACCCCGGAGATGAGCTCGTTGAAGCGCATCTGGATCGGCTGCGTGAACTCATAGTTGTTGCCCGGCACTTCCGCGACCGCCGCCTCCATCGCGGCGACAAGGTCCGCCTTGCTGCGCCGGGGGTCCGGCCATTGCGCGCGCGGTTTCAGCATCACGAACGTGTCCGCCACGCTCGGCGGCATCGGATCGGTCGCCACCTCCGCCGTGCCGATCTTCGAGAAGACCCGCGCCACTTCCGGGAACGCCGTCACCGCTGCCTCGACGTCCTGCTGCATCCGGACCGACTGCGTGAGGCTCGTGCCCGGGACCCGCATCGCGTGCAGGGCGATGTCGCCCTCGTCGAGGCTCGGGATGAACTCCGTGCCCATCCGCGTCGCGGCCAGCGCCGCCAGCGCAATCAGCACGACCGCCGCGACCGCGGCCGCCGGCCGCACCGACAGCGCGAACCGCAGCACCGGCGCGTAGAGCGACTTGGCCCCGCGGATCGCCAGGTTGTCCTTTTCCGACACCGGCCCCGTCACGAATACCGCGACCGCCGCCGGCACGAAGGTCACCGACAGCACCATCGCGCCGAGCAGCGCGGTCACGACCGTGAAGGCCATCGGGTGGAACATTTTTCCCTCCACGCCGGTGAGGGCGAAGATCGGGACGTACACCACCGTGATGATGAACACGCCGAAGATCGACGGCTTCACGACCTCGGCGGTCGCGTCGGCCGCGAGCGCGAACCGCTCCGGCTTGGTCAGCCGCCGCCCCAGCTGGCACTGCTCGTGACCGAAACGCCGGAGGCAGTTCTCGATGATGATCACCGCGCCGTCGACGATCAGGCCGAAGTCCAGCGCCCCGAGGCTCATCAGGTTGCCCGAGACCCGGTTCGATACCATGCCCGTGATCGTGAAGAGCATCGCCAGCGGAATGACCGCGGCCGTGATCAGCGCCGCGCGGATGTTGCCCAGCAGCAGGAAAAGCACGGCCACGACCAGCAGCGCTCCCTCGAGGAGGTTGGCGCGCACGGTGGCGATGGTCCGGTCCACCAGGCTCGTGCGGTCGTAGACCGGCTTCGCGATCACGCCCGGCGGCAGGCTGCGGTTGACGTCGGTCAGTTTCGTCGCGACTCGCGTCGCCACCTCGCGCGAATTCTCGCCGATCAGCATCGCCACCGTCCCGATCACGACCTCACGCCCGTTCTCAGTCGCCGCCCCGGTCCGCAGCTCCTCGCCGAGGAGCACGTCGGCGACATCGCGGATGCGCACGGGCTGCCCGCCACGGCGCGCGACCACGATCGCCTCGATCTCCGGAAGGTCCCGCACCTGGCCCGGCACGCGCACGAGGTACTGCTCGCCGTGCCGCTCGATGTAGCCCGCGCCCACGTTGCCGTTGTTGCGCGCCAGCGCCTCCATCACGTCGTGCAGCGTCAGCCCGTAGGCGATGAGCTGGTCCGGTCGCGGCGTGACGTGGACCTGCTTCACATGGCCGCCGATGGTGTTCACCTCGGTGACGCCGGCCAGGTTGCGGAGTTGCGGGCGCACGACCCAGTCCTGCAGCTCGCGGAGGTCCGTCAGCGTGTACGCCGAGCCGTCGGGCTTCCGCGCGCCGGGCTGGGGCTCGACCGTGAACATGTAGATCTCGCCGAGGCCGGTGGAGATCGGGCCCATCGCCGGCTCCAGGCCGGGCGGCAGCTGGGACTTCACCTCCTGGATGCGCTCGTTGACGAGCTGCCGGGCGAAATAGATGTCGGTGCCGTCCTTGAACACCACGGTCACCTGCGAGAGCCCGTAGCGCGACAGCGACCGCGTATAGTCAAGCTGCGGCAGGCCGGCCATGGCGGTCTCGACCGGGAAGGTGACGCGCTGCTCGGCCTCGAGCGGCGAGAAGCCCGGTGCCTCGGTGTTGATCTGGACCTGGACGTTGGTGATGTCCGGCACCGCGTCGATCGGCAGCCGCTGGAACTGGTAGGCACCGACGGCCCCGAGCCCGAGCGTGAGGACGAGCACGAGCCACCGGTGGTGGATGGCGGAGCGGATGAGGGAGGCGAGCATGGCGGTTCTCCTCAGTGGCAGTGCTCCGCCCCGGCCTTCCCGAGCTCGGCCTTCAGCAGGAAGCTGTTTTCGACAACATAGCGCTCGCCGGCCCGCAGGCCGCCCCGCACCTCGACGAGCCCGCCGCCGCGACGGCCGAGTTCAAGCGGACGCGCCTGGTAGACGTCGCCGTGCTGCGAGAACACCACCGTGAACTGCTCCAGCGTCTGCACCGCCGACTCGGGCACGGCCACCGCCACCGGTCCGTCGCGGAGCGTGATCTCGGCCTTCACGTAGAGGCCCGGCCGCCAGCGCTGCTCGGGATTCGGCAGCACGATCCGGGCGATCAGCGTCTGGGCCTCGGGCGAACTCACTGGCGACAGCCACGAGATCGTGCCCGTGGCATCCGGTCCGCCGTCATCGGCGTGAATCACCGCCACCTGCCCCACCCGCACGCGGGCCTGGTCGCGCTTGGGCACGTTGAGGTCGATCCAGACGTCGCTCAGGTCCGCAATCGTGTACAGCGCCGCGCCGTCGCCGACCGTCTCGCCGGTGCTGGCGTCGCGGTCAACCACCACACCGGAAATCGGCGCCTTCACCTCGATCGCCGTGAGCGACTGGTTGGCCTCCACCACCGCCACGGTCTCGCCCGCCTGCACCGCGTCGCCGAAGGACTTGCGGGTTTCGCGGACCACTCCGCCAAAACGCGGGGCGGCCCGGGCGACGCGGTTGCCGTTGAGCTTCACCCGGCCGTAAACCGACAGGGTCTCGCGCACGTCCGCCGGCCCGGCCGTCGCGACCACCACGCCGGCACGCCGCGCCGCCTCAGGCGTCAGCCGCGCCTGCAGCTCGGGCGACTCATAGGTCCAGCGATGCGTCCGGCCGCCGTGCTCGGCCACGACCGTGACGGTGAACGAGTGCGGCTCGGCCACCTCGTCGGTGCTGCGCGCGAAGTCGGTCCCGGGCGCGAAGGCGTGGTGCTCGACGGTGCCGTCGGGACGCCGGAGCTCGACCGTCAGTTTCACGTCCGTCGGCGAGAGCGGTTGCCCATCCTTCGTGAACCACGCGCGGAACCCGGGCTTCTCGTCCTGCTCGACGATCGCCAGCTCCACGCCGAAGCCGGCGTCCGCCAGCGCGTGGCCGCCATGCGGGCCCTTGGGGGCTTCGGCTTCGTCGTGATGATCGTGCTCGTCCGGGGAGCCGGCGTGCTCGTGATTGCTGGCGAGGATGTAGGACGCCATGCCCCCGCCGAGGGCGAGGATGGCGAGAAGGGTGAGAGGCAGTCTGAGTTTCATGGCGGGGGATCAGGCAGGGTTGAGGAGTTGGGCGACGGCCTCGGGTGAGGCGCCGCCGAGGGCGACGAGCCGGGCGAACGCGAGCGCATAGGCCGCCTCGGCGTCGACGAGTTCGCGGCGCACGGACACGAGGGCCCGCTGGGCATCGAGCACATCCATCAGCGGGAGCTGGCCCTGCTCGTAGGCGCGGCGCACCGCCGCGTAGGCGTCGGCCGTGGCGGGCAGCGCCTGCTCGCGCAGGTTGCGCGCCGCACGGTGGGCCACGGCGAGTTCCTGCCAGGCCGCGGAACCGGCCGCGCGCAGGTCCACTTCAACGGCACGAAGTCCGAGCTCGGCGCCGGCCAGTGATTCGCGCGCGGCGCGGATGTTGCCCTGATTCTGGTGGCGACCCGGCAGAGGGACGGACAGGCCCGCGACAAATCCGGCATCGGAACCGTCGCGGAGAAAACGCAGTCCGCCGCCCACCGTCACATCGGGCACGGCCTGGGACTGCTCGAGCGCGAGGGCCGCGCGTCGGCTTTCGATCTGACTCCGCTGCAGCGCCAGCCGCGGGTGCTCGTCGAGCCGCGCCAGCAGCGCGGCCTGGTCGGGCAATTCTGTCGGCACGCGCAAGACGCCCGTCAGTTCGCCCACCTCACCGGGCGCCCCACCCCATTCGGCGGCGAGCGCGGCCCGGGCGGCATGGACCGCCGCCTCGGCCCGGGCGTGTTCGAGCTCGGCGGCGGCCAGCGCAG
>DAOQKI010000164.1:0-6615 GCA_035334485.1 Opitutaceae bacterium | reverse complement strand
CGGCGAGGACGCCGGGCAGGGTCCGGGCCTCGTTGAGGCAGGGGATGAGCAGCGTGAGCTCGGGATCGGGGGGCATCGGGCCTCCGCCGGCGGGACCGGCGCGGTCGCGTTTACCGGGAGCGGGGGTCGACGGGCGGGAACGTGCTCTCGATGACGTAGAGCGGCCGGCCCTTGACGGACTCGTACATGCGGCCGAGGTATTCGCCGATGATGCCGAACGCGAGGAGGTTGATGCCGCCAAAGAACATGATCGTGAGCATGATCGAGGCGTAGCCCGGGATGAAGTAGCCGGGATTGACCAGCTTCATCACGAACACGACGACCGACATGACCAGGGTCAGGGCGAGCACGACCAGCGCGCTGTAGGTGAGGAGGCGGAGCGGCAGGACCGAGAAGGACGTCACGGCGTCGATGGCGAACGACAGCATCTTCGCGAACGGGTACCCGGTGCTGCCCGCGACGCGGGGCTGGCGGTCGTAGAGCACGGGCTCCTGGCGCCCGCCGACCCAGCTGACCATGCCGCGGATGAAGCGGTGGCGCTCGCGCATCTCGCGCAGCACCTCGACGACGCGGCGGTCCATCAGGCGGAAGTCGCCCGTGTCGCGCGGGATCGTGTTCTTGGTGCTGACCGAGAGGATGCGGTAGAAGAGCTTCGCGGTGGCGAGCTTGAAGGCCGACTCGCCGGCGCGGGAGCGGCGCTGGCCGTAGGCCACGTCGACGCCGTCGCGCCAGCGGGCGAACATCTCGACGATCACCTCGGGCGGGTCCTGAAGGTCGGAGTCGATCAGCACGAACGCGTCCCCCTGGGCGAAGTCGAGGCCGGCGGTGACCGCGGCCTGGTGGCCGAAATTCCGGAAGAAATTCACGACGCGCAGGTGGGGGTCGGCCTGGGCGAGCCGGAGCGCGACCCCGAGGGTGCCGTCGCGGCTGCCGTCGTTGACGAGCACGATCTCGTAGTCGCAGCCCAGCTGGCGGCACACCGCGGTGACGCGGTCGACGAATTGGGGCAGGGCGAGCTCCTCGTTGTAGCACGGGGCCACGATCGAGAGCTTGGTGGCGGCGAGCGGGGGTCTCATCGGCGGACGACAGGTTTGGGGCGCGAGGCGACGATGACAACGTTCCAGCACAACGGCCGCAGGAAGGGAAGCACGGCGAGCAGGCCGCGGTCGAGGGCGGCCAGGGGCCGGTAGAGCCACGCCCACTGGTCGGCCTCGTCGACGACCTTCTTCCAGAACCGCTCCTTGTTCGGCGACCGGAACTGGACCGCCACCATCAGCATGAAGATCAGCAGGGCGGTGAACCAGTACCAGGCGACCTCGGCCCGCTCGAAGCGGGCGGTGACGGCCCGCACGTCGCGCAACCGCAGCGGGTGCTCGTCCTCGGTGCGGACCTTGGTGGCGATGGCGCGGTAGAGGTTGATCACCGGGTTGTACGCCACGGGATCCCAGCTCACGAACACGCCGTCGGGCTTGAGGTGGGGCAGGAGGTTGTCGAGCGTCGCGGCGAGATCGGCGTGGTGGAGGGTGTTGCCGGTGTAGATGATGTCGTACTGCTGGCCGGCCGGCAGGCCGAGGTCCTCGATCGCGGAGACGTGCGTGGCGAGCGTGACGCCGTTCGCGGTCGCGAGCCGCCGGGTCGCCTCGCACATGCCGGGCGAGATGTCGGTCGCCGTGACGGTGGCACCCTCGAGCGCGAAATACACGCTGGCCTCGCCGAGGCCGCACCCGACGTCGAGCAGGGTCCGGCCCTTGAGGTCCCCCAGCGCACGCCGGATGTGACGCATCTCGGGGGCGGTGCAGGCCTCGTTGCGCTGGCGGACGTTGATCCGGGTGACGTCCTCGCTGGCGGCCCATTCGTCGTGGAAGACCTCCTCGGCGTGCTTCCGGTCCTGGTCCGCCGCGGCGGCGGCGGCCGGAAGCCCGGACGGGAACACCTGCGCGGCGGCCAGCATGGCGCGGAGTTCGGTGTCGAAGTACGCGATGTTGCCGTCCATCACCCGGTCGTCGGCGAACACGAGACCGGCGTCCGCCTGGCGCTGCGTGTGGGCCGAGGCGTCGCCGCGGGTGTAGAAGCGGGCGGGCTTGAGCGAGAGAGTGTGAGAGCCGGCGGCGGGACCGGGCCAGCGCACGAGGACGGCGCCGGCGCCGGGATTTTCGAACTGCAGCGACGCCAGCCAGGACGCGAGCGTGGCGGCGGGCGCGGGCGGCAGGGAGACCCGCAGGCGCTTGCCGGCCCACAGCAGCTGGTGAATGGCGCTCTCGTAGAGGATTTTCTTCGGCATGGCGGGTCAGGCGAGCGACGCGGTTTCCTGGTCCGAGGCCCCGAGGTCGAGCCGGTGCGGGTGGCCCGGGAGCGAGATGCGCTCGCGGGGCTCGGTGCGGATCTGCTCGGCGAGCGCGAGCATCTGCTCGTACGTGACGGGCCACTTCTTCGCCGGGGGCGACGCGAGGAACAGCTTGGCGCGCTCCCATTTCGCGGCGAGGTAGCGCATCGCGATGGTCATCTCCGGATAGCTGCCGTACATGCAGCCCGAGCAGGCGCCGGTCACCTGGCGCACCGCGTCGCGGAAGACCCGGTCCCGGTAGACGGTCGGGAAGTTCCGGTCGTAGCAGTGGATGTGGCCCGGCAGGCGGTGGTCGCAGCACGGGGCGAAGTCGCCGTTGGGCAGGACCGCGAAGTAGAGGTTTGGGCTGTCGCAGACGCCGGAGTTCTTCTGGCGCCAGGTCGTCGGCGTCTCGGCGGCGAAGCGCTTGATGTCGTCGAGGTACTGGTCGCTGTCGTAGAGCAGGAATCCCTCGCGCCGCATCGCGCGCACCCGCTCGATCAGGCGGTCGACGTACGGCAGCTCCTCGCGCTTCCAGCGCTTGGTCTGGTCGAACGTCCGGAAGTTCATCGGCTTGTCGAACGTCGTGACGTGGATCGGCACGAGCGAGGTGAACCAGCTGATGGCGGTGCCGAAGCGGATCACGTCCTCGATGTCGCCGAGGTTGTCGCGCTGCAGCACGCAGCCGAGCGACGCGAACGAGCCCTCCTTCGGCAGGTGCTTGGTGAACGCGGCCATCGCCCGCAGGGCGTCATGCCACGAGCGAGCGAAGCCGCCGTTGATGTCGTCCTGGTTGCCCGGCCAGAGCGAGTCGAGCGAGATGGAGATGTCCCGGCCGCCGGCGGCGATGACCTCCTGGATGCGCTCCTCGGTCGCGAGGCCGTTGGTCTGCATCCGGACGTGCACGCCGCGGGATTCGAATTCCCGGATGATGTCGGCGAGGTCGAGGCGCGAGAACGGCTCGCCGCCGGTGAGCAGCACCATGGCGACGCCCATGGCGGCGAAGTTGTCGGCGATGCGCTTGATCTCGTCGAGCGTGCACTCCCGGACGTCCGAGTTCGCGTAGATGATGTTGCACTGCTTACACGTCAGGTTGCAGCGCGCGGTGATGTAGAACTGGACGTACACCGGCGCGTCCTGGAGGAGGGCGGCGCGGGCGAGAGTCTTCTTGGAAAGGGAGGAGAACATGACGGCCGCGTCTAGCGCGGCGGAGTCATACAAACTGGCGCCGGGGCCGATTCAAAGCGAATTGCGCGGCGCCGTCGCGGGCGGCTAGTGGAGGGAAACGCCGGCGAGGTAGACCCAGTCCCAGTCCCGCTGGCCGTCCGGCCCGGGGTCGGTCCGGAGCCGCAGGCGGGCGCCCGCGGTGTCGTCCGGCAGCGCGATCACGATGCGCTGGTCCCCGCGGTCGGCGGCGACGGTCCGGGGCTGGAGTAGGCGGCGGAAAAGCTCGCGGGTGGTGCCGTCCGTCCCGATGAGTTCGACCACGAGGGCCGCCCCGTTGGTGTTGCCGGCCCCCTCGTAGCTGCCGGGCAGGAGGCCGCCGACGAAGCGCAGCTCCCGTTCGGTGCCGTCGAGCACGTACTCAAACGACGCCGGGGGATTGGCCATCGTCACGCGCCGCCGCCCGAGGTCGAGGCCGCCGATGCCGGTGCCGGTCACGGCCGACGGGAAGGTGGCGAAACCCGGCAGCTGCTCCTTTCGGAAAGCGCCGCGCTCGATGCCGATGAACGAGGCGAAGCCCCAGCCCCAGGCCCGGTTGCGGGACGGGGCGGCCTGCGTGCGCAGGATCAGCCGCGAGCCGGGCTCGAGCACGGGCGGCAGGTAACCGACGAGCCGGTGCGCGCCGCGGTCGGCCGGATTCCGCAGCGGGTCGAGGAACAGGTTCGCCACCCACACCCGCGGATAGTTGGGCGACTCGACCTCCATCACAAAGTCGACGCCGTCCGTGCGGCCCTTCAGGTAGGCGTTCTCGTCCACGCCGACGACCATCGTCACCGCCCGCTCGTCGCCCTTCAGGTTGTAGCTGATCTCCGTCGGGATGTGGAGGTACTGGACCCAGTGCCCGTGGTACAGGGACACCGGCGCCGACTCGGGCTCGACGCGGTCGGGCGGGTCGCGGAAGACCGAGGGTGCGCGCATCCGGCGGAGTTCGCCGAGGGACACCGCCTTGGGCCGGGGGCGGGTGTAGAAGGTGACGGTCATCCGGTCGCTGCGGAAGCTGCCGGGATCGGTCGTGTGCAGGCGGAAGCGCCGGACTCGCTTCGCCAGGTCGCCGGAGCGGAGCGCGAGATAGTCGTCGGTCACTTCCATCGTCGGGTTGAGCAGCGACGGCACGGAGAGGCTCGCGGCGACCACGCGGTGCGTCGCCGGCAGCGTCAGGCCGTCGCCCCAGGTGTCGAGGCGCAGCAGCGGCGGCTTGTAGAGCAGCGCGCGGGCCTGGCCGGCGGTGCTGACCGGCACGTCGATCGAGAACAGCAGGAGCTGGTCGGCCGGGACCTCGGGCACCTCGATGTCCTCGCCAAACCGGATTGGCCGGGTCGCCAGGGGACGCGGCTCCACCGGGGCGGCGGACTCGAGCGCCTCGAGCAGGACGGTCTCGTTTTCCACCAGCACCGGACGGTAGAGGTCGAGCAGGTCGAGCAGGGTGAGGGAATCGTCGGTCGCCCCGAGCCGGTCGTCGATGGTCTGGAACTTGAACAGGATGAACCGCGGCCGGGTCGCCGGGTTCACGTAGTGCTCGTGGTTCCGCCGCTTGAAGTAGGCGTTGTAGACGTGGTACGTGCCGCAGCACATCGGCGGCGGCTGGTAGCGGAAATCGTTCAGGAAAAGCAGGCCGAACTGGAAGCCGAAGAAGTCGGCGGGCTGGCCCGCGAGGCGCGCCCGGATGTCCGGGAGGTCATGCCGGCGCCGGATCCTCTCCAGCTCGGCGTCCCATTCCCCTTTCACGAGGTCGGGCCACGCCAGGTAGCGCAGATTGCGGACCCAGCGGTCGCCCGTGTGACGCGTGAGCATCGCGAGGCGTCCGGGGAACTGGTGCTGCGACGCGCCGATGCCGAGGCCGACGACGAGGGCGACCAGCAGGGCCCGCCCGAGGCGGGCGGCCAGCGGGGCCGGCGACAGGCCGAGCGGTCGGTCGAGGACCGGCACCGTCAGCGCCACGACCGCCGCGAAGTCGGTGAAGATCATCATGTGCGCGTCCGACCGCAGGAAGCCGTGCTTCCACATGATGTAGACGAAGCCGGCCAGCAGGGCCGTGGTCGCCAGCGCCGCGGCGTGACCGCGCTGGCGCCAGGCGGTCCAGCCGATGAGCAGGCCGAGCCCGCCGAGCAGGGCGAGCCCGTAGCGCAGCATCGCGGGCGGTGTCTCGAGAGCCATCGCCTCGTTGTAGCCGTCTGCGATGTGGCGCAGGCCGTTGACGTAGGCGACGAGGTTCAGGGGATTCTGGCCGGCGGCCATCCACCACGCCACGAGCGCGACGGCGAAGATCGCGATGATCTCCACCGCCCGGCGCCACTGGCGGGTCCGGAGCGCGAGTACCAGCACGCAGGCCAGGGTGCCGCCCGCCTGCGCGAGGAGCGTGCCCTTGGTCAGGGCGAGGAAGGCCAGCAGCACCGTCGCGGCCGCGACCGGCCCGCGCCGGTCGTTGCGGTGGTACGTGGCGAGCAGGTACACGCCGCACAACAGCGCGGCGGTGGAGTAGAGCGTGTCGCCGATGGTGAGGCCGAGGAGCATGGCGACGAGCCAGAGCCACCGCCAGGGCCCGCGGCCCGCAGCCGCGAACAGCCAGAGCGTGAGCGCCGCCAGGCCGAGCGAGAAGACGGTCACGAGCCCGAACCGCTCCCAGTAGAGCTCGCCGCCGTAGTCCCAGCCGAACATCACGAAACCGTAGGGCCCGGCCGTCGTGTTCACCTCCGGCCCGAACTGCGCGCCTTGGGCGGTGAATTGCGCGTAGGAGGCGTGGATCGAGGAATCGAGGTCGGGCTCGAGGACCCGCGTCACCGGGTCGATGAAGTAGACGCCCAGCGCCAGCCACAGCACCAATCCAAACAACCGCCGTCCCAGCGTGACGGCTTTCGAGGATTGGAGGGCGGGATCCATGGCGGGAAATTGTGCTAGGAGAGGCGGGGGCGCGCTGGCAAGCGGCCTAACGGAGGCTCACGTTCCAATAATACACCCAGTCGTAGGCCGGCTGGCCGGCCGGGCCGGGATCCGAGCGGAGGATCACCACGCGCGCGTCGGCGGGCACCTGGATTCGCGCCGCCTGGCGGCGGCGGTCGGACGGCTCGTCG
>DAOQKI010000163.1:0-6675 GCA_035334485.1 Opitutaceae bacterium | reverse complement strand
TCCCAGCACCAGTTCTCCATGATCTGCGACGGCAGCTCGACGAAGTCCCAGGCGACGTTCACTCCGTTCAGGGACTTGATCTCCACCTCGCCCAGCAGGTGGTGCAGCAGGTGGCCGAACTCGTGGAAAATGGTCTCCACCTCGCGATGGGTCAGCAGGGCCGGACGGCCGGGCGCCGGCGGCGTGAGATTGCCGCAGATCAGGCCCAGGTGAGGCGCGCGGGTGCCGTCGGGCTGCGGGCCTCCCGTCAGGAGGTAGTTCATCCAGGCCCCGCCGCGCTTCGATTCGCGCGGATGCCAGTCGGCGTAGAACGAGCCGACATGCCGACCACGCGCGTCATGCATGTCGTAGAATTTCACCTCCGGGTGCCAGGTCTCCACCGCGCCGGCCGGCCGCTCGGTGATTCGCAGGCCGAACACGCGCGAGGCCAGCTCGAACAGGCCGGTGATCACCCGGTCCATCGGGAAATACGGCCGCAGCGCCTCCTCGTCGAACGCATGCCGCGCCAGGCGCAGCTTCTCGGCCCAAAACGCGGCCTCCCACGGTGCCAAGCGGGCCGCCGGCTGTCCGGTCTGCTCAGCCTTGAACGCCTCCAGCTCCAGCGTCTCGCGCGCAAACGCATCGGCCGCCCGCCGCCGCAGGTCGTCGATGAACGCCAGGGCCTTCGCGCCGCTCTTCGCCATCCGGCGTTCGGTCACGAGGTCCGCGAAATGAGTTTTCCCCAGCAGCTTCGCCTTCTCGGCCCGCAGCGCGAGAATCCGACCGATCAGCGGGGTGTTGTCGTGCGGCGCCTGGGCTCCCACCCCGACCGCCGCCGTCCACATCTGACGGCGCAAGTCGTCGCTTGCCAGATAGGTCATGAAGGGTTCCTGCGACGGCATGTGCAGGGTGAATCGCCATCCCGCCACGCCCTTGGCCTCCGCACCCTGGCGGGCCGCGGCCTTGGCATGCGGCGGCAGGCCGGCCAGCTGGGTTTCGTCGGTCACTACCAGCTGCCAGGCGTTCGTGGCATCGAGGACGTTTTCCGAGTACTTCTGAGTGACCTGCGCCAATTCGCTCTGCAGCGCCTCGATCCGCGCCCGCTGTTCCGTTGGCAGGTCGGCGCCAGCAAGGCGGAATTCCGCCACGGTCTCGTCGATGTATCGCCGATGAATTCCCGTCCGGGCCCGGCCGTCCTTGGACTCCGCCACCGTCCGCAGCCGGCGCCACAGCTCCGGATTCAGCGGGATCTTGGCATAGAACGCCGACACCTGGGGCAGCATCGCGTTGTGCGCCTCGCGCAGCGCCGGGGAGTCCGCGACCGACTGCAGGTGGGTGACCTTGCCCCACGCGGCGTTCAGCTCCTCCGTCGCCCGCTCCAGGGCGAGAAACGTGTTCTCGTAGGTCAGCCCACCGAGATCGCGGGCCGCGATCTCGGCGATGGCGGCTTCAGCGCGCTGCAGGGCCAGCCCGATGTCGGGCCGGACGTGTTCCGGCGTCAGACGGGTCCAGCGGATGGCGAAATCAGGAGCGAGAAACGGATGGTCGGACATGCGGGACGCCCACCAGAACCTCATCCCCGCACCGGTGCAAGCGTCACCACGAGTATCCCGCGCTCACCGACAGCTGCCGCCCGGCGGCCGGCACCGCCGGCACTTCCTGGAAGGCCGAGTTCCAGAGGTTGTCCGCCTGGATGGAAAACTCGGCGCCCGGCAACGCCGCTGGACGGTAGCTCAGGCCGAGCGAACTGATCACCGCCTCATCGCCACCCGTCACGCGCAGCAAATTGTCCGCCTGGATTCGGGCGGCATTGTCGAACCGCACGGTGAATTCCCGCGTGAGGCGCACCACCACCGCGGCCGTGAGCCGCTGCCGGGCGTAGTTCAGGGCGTAGAAACTGGCGTCGACCGTCGCGCCGCGGTAATCGGGCGACTTCGACAGCACCGTGTAGCCCACCACCAAGTCACACATCTCCCAGCTCCGCCGCGCGATCAGCTCTGCGCCGGTCGTGTCGATGTCGACGGCGTTCGCGGTGCGGGCCGTGACGCCCCGGCGAAACGTCCAGTCCACCAGGGAATCGTCCCGACGGAAAAACACCGCCGCCTGCGCCGTCCAGCCTGCGACGAGACCACTCGCGCCAACCTCAAGATTGCGGCTGGTCTCGCGGCCGAGGTTCGGATTGCCGCGGAACAGCCCGGACGTCGCGCTCGAGTTGAGCGCCGTGTAGCTGGGCAGCTGGGTCGAGGTGGCGAAGCTCGCATAGATCCGCGAAACTGCCGCGTTGGGTTGCTCGCGGGCCACTTCGACCACCGGCGACCAGGCGTCGCCATCGTGATTCGAGTGGTCGTACGTCGCCCCAGCCATGGCCACCAACTGGGCTCCATCCGCGAGACGCCACGATTTTTCCGGCACCACGGCCAGCTTGCTGAGCGTCCGCGTATGGAAACGTCCCGCGGTGAGCGACGTGGAATGCAGGTCATCCGAGAGAATCTCGCCGTGGACGTTGAACACCACTCCGCCGATGTCGCGTCGTCCGCCGAGCGCGGCGCCATTCACCCACGTCGTGTGCTGGAAAGGATGCACGGCCCCGAGCGCGGCAAAGCGGTTGAACGCATAGTCGTCCTTGTTGCGCCGGGAATAGACGCCCACCTCGAGGAAGTCCCCGCCGCCCAGATCCAGCCGGTGATTCGCCGCCAGCAGGACCGTCTCGAGATTTTCCGATTCGTTGGAGTTGAAAGGCGTGTAGAGATTCGGCCAGCCGAAGAACTTCGCCTGGTAGCCGGCAAAGAAGTCGGTCTGCGCGTGGGCGTCGCGCAGCTGGACGCGGCCGTTGACGCGATTGAAGTGACTGTCGCCAAACGGCACGGCCCCATTCGCCTCGGAGCGCGCCCAGGCCACGTCAGCCCCCACGCTCATGCCGCCCCCCGTCGCCTCGCCGGCGAAGCCCTGGTAGAACTCCTGGCGGTTCAGCCCGTATTCGCCGGACGCGACGGCCAGGGAACCGGCCGTGCGGATCGGGCGCCAACCGTACTGGATGGCCCCCACCGTCGAGTTGAAGGCGCGCGCGGCATGAGCCGCACCGGTGAGGATCTCCGGGGCGGTGAGCATGGCGGGCGCCACCGGGATCTCCGCGAAGTAATGTCCGGTCTGCGGATCACCCAGCGAGAAGGCACCCAGGCCGAAGCCGGTGTTCTCGAAGATGCCGCCGCGGATCGTGACGTCGGCCTGCGCCTCGGTGAGATTGCGCGCCTGGACATCCACCTGCGGCTCGAACCGGAGCGCCGAGACCGGCATCGCGAACGACCCGGTCGGCGACTGGTTGGCCACGCGCGGCGAATAGACCGTGACCTCGGGCAGGCTGACGGGCGCGGTCTGGGCGCACAGGGGCGCGGCGACGAGCAATCCGGCGGTGAACAGGCGGGCGATCATGCGGAACCGGTACCACCGCCGCCGGGGAAAACAAGCTCAAGTTAGCTCACGTGCGTCATCCGCTTAACAAGGCGCACGTGCCGCCTTCGGCGCGGGAAAAAGAAAAACCCGGCCGAGTTGGCCGGGTTTCCAGAGATTGAACTTCGGAAGCGACTTATTCGTCGCCGTCGTTGCCGATGGCCTCGACGGGGCAGCCCTCGAGCGCCTCCATGCACTGGGCGATTTCCTCGTCCGTGGTCGGCTGCTTGTGGACGAAGGAGTAACCGCCCTCGTCATGTCGTGTGAAGAAACCCGGGGCCGTTTCACGGCAGAGATCGCAGTCAATGCACTGCTGATCGACGTAAAACTTACCGGCGGCGTTCTGCGCCCATTTGTCAGCTTTGTTGGCCATGGTTCGATCGACGAAAGATTAATTAAAACCGCTGTCAAGCGGTGAGCTTGGACTGACAGAGATCGGCAATTTCTACTCAATCTAAAGCCCAACCCGGACGCCATTTGGCCGCTCGTCGGTTCCTTCACTCCGTTCATCGCGCGTTCCGTCGATTTCTTCCGCAGGCGGCTTGTATTTGCGACCCACCCTTCCATGATGCCAGCCCATGCTATCTGACCGGCCCTACATGCGCGATGCCTACTCCCAGGAGCGATCCTCGGTGCTGGCGTGGCTCATCTCTGCGACCGTTGCCGGCTTTGTGCTGCAAAACGTGGCCACCCGGGTGTTTACCGGCGCGGGCGACATCGAGCACCTCTTCGGCCTCTCCATCGGCGGACTGAAGGCCTGGCGCTTTTGGGGCCTCCTGACCTATGGCCTGCTGCACGATCCCAACAACATCCTGCACATCATCGTCAACCTGCTCGGCCTCTTCTTCATCGGCCGGGCCCTCCTGCCGGTGCTTGGGGCCAAGCGCTTTCTGGCCCTGTATGCGGGGGCGGTTTTCCTTGGCGGAGTCGTTTGGGCGGCGGCGAACTGGCACCTCGGCGGCACGTTGATCGGAGCCTCAGCCGGGGTTTTCGGCCTGCTGATTGTCTACGCCTGCTTCTACCCGAATCAACCGATGACCATTCTCGTGCTGTTCATCTTTCCGGTCACGGTGAAGCCCAAGTACGTCGCGATGGCCGCCCTGCTGATCGACCTGCTGGGCTGCCTTTGCTACGAGGTGCTGGGGTACCCGTCACCGTTCGGCCTGGCCCACTCCGCCCATCTGGGTGGCATGGCGGCCGGCTGGTTCTACTACCGCTATGTCCACGAGGCGCGCTGGCGCCTGCCGGGCAAACCGGTGGAGATCGAGCTGCCGCGCTGGGCCAAGAAGGCGGGCAAGGCCGTCGCGACGGGCAATTTCCAGGTCAATGTCGGCCCCAAGAGCGACCTGCGCGCGGAGGTCGACCGGATCCTCGACAAGATCAACAGCCAGGGTTTCGGCGCACTGACTCCCGAAGAGAAACGCGTCCTCGATGAGGCCAAGGACCTCTTGAGCCGCCGCTAGCCCGCGCGCTATCCCGACACAATCTGCCCGTCCCGGGTGAAACTTTTGGCGATTTCCCCAATCTTATAGGTTACATGATGAATTCTGCTCCCATTCGGCGCCTGGGTTTGAGTCTGGCCCTGGTGGCGCTGACCGCCGTCACGGCCCTGGGCCGCAACGACCATCCGTTCTCCAGCTCGTCGACGCTGACGACCGAGGCCCGCACACTGGTGCAGCTGCTCGAACAGGCCCACTACAACCGCGACTCGGTCACGAGCGCCAGCTACTCCGAGGTCATTCCCAACTTCATGGCCGACCTCGACGGCCAGCGCCTGTTTTTCCTCGGGTCCGATAAGTCGATGTTCAACGCCCGCTTCGCGCGGAACGTCTACTGGAATCTCAGCGCCCTCGGTAACGTCGATGCCGCCTACGACATCTTCGGCGTTTACGAGCAGCGGGTGCAGTCCCGCGTCAACTGGGTCTTCGACGAGCTGAAGAAGGACATCGATCTCTCCGGCACCGACACCTACCGGTTCGACCGCACGAAGGCCGAGTGGCCCGCCAACTCCGCGGCCGCCGACGAACTCTGGCGCCAGCGCGTGAAGTACGAGCTGATCTCCGAGCTGCTGAACAAGAAGTCGATCGACGACGCCAAGCAGACGGTGCGCAAGCGGTATGAGCGCATGCTGAAGAATCTCGGCGAGATCGAGGGCAACGAGGTCGCCGAGCTCTTCCTCTCCAACGTCGCCCGGCTCTACGACCCCCACTCCACCTATTTCTCCGCCGAGACGTTCGAGGACTTCGGCATCCAGATGAAGCTCGAGCTGGTCGGCATCGGCGCCGTCCTTAGCGTCGAGGACGATTACTGCGTCGTGAAGGAGATCGTCCCCGGCGGCCCGGCCGACCTGAGCCGCGAGATCAAGCCGGGCGACAAGATCCTCTCCGTCGCGCAGACGGACGGCGAGGCCGTCGAGGTCATCGGCATGAAACTCCGCCGCATCGTCGAGCGAATCCGCGGCGCCAAGGGCACGCGCGTGACCCTCACGGTCCAGCCCGCCGACGCCCCCGATCCGACCGCGCGCAAGCTGGTCACCATCACCCGCGACGTCGTGAAGCTCAATGACGCCCGGGCCCACGCCGCCGTCTTCCAGGTGCCCGGCGCCGACGGCAAGCCCGTGCCGCTCGGGGTGATTTCCCTCCCGTCGTTCTACGGTCCCGCCGAGGCCGACAGCGCCAACAAGCCCAGCGCCACCAAGGACGTCGCCCAGCTGATCGACCAGCTCAAGGGCGCCGGCATCCAGGGTCTCGTCCTCGACCTCCGCCACAACGGCGGCGGCTATCTCACCGAGGCCATCGACCTCGCCGGCCTTTTCATTCCGCAGGGGCCCGTGGTCCAGGTGAAGAACTACGTCGGCGAGATCCAGGTCGACAGCGACACCAACCGCGGCGTGGCCTACGACGGCCCGCTCGCCGTGCTCGTCGACCGCTTCAGCGCCTCCGCCTCGGAGATCGTGACCGGCGCGCTCCAGAACTACGGCCGGGCAATCGTCATCGGCGACTCCTCCACCCACGGCAAGGGCTCCGTCCAGAATGTCCTCGAGATGCGGACGCTGGTCCCGGAGCTGGCCCGCTCGCCCGTCAAGACCGGCGCCGTGAAGTTCACCATCCAGAAGTACTATCTGCCGAACGGTTCCTCGACCCAGCTGAAGGGCGTCGTCCCGGACATCGTGCTGCCGTCGATCGACGAGTTCCTCCCCATCGGCGAGGCCTCCCTGCCGCACGATGTCCGGGACGACGCCCTTCAGCT
>DAOQKI010000162.1:0-6908 GCA_035334485.1 Opitutaceae bacterium | reverse complement strand
GGCTCGGTCGAGCGGTTCCTCGCGCACTGCACGGCCTGCCAGCTGTGCGTGAGCGCCTGCCCGACGCACGTGCTCACGCCGGCGTGGTGGCAGTACGGCGCGGCCGGCGTGCTGAAGCCGCGCCTCGATTACGCGGCGGCGTTCTGCAACTACGACTGTCACCGCTGCGCCGAAGCCTGCCCCGACGGCGCGATCCTTCGTCTGGCGCTGACGGACAAGCAGGTCACGCGCATCGGCGCGGCGCAGCTGGACGTCGAGGCGTGCATCGTGAAGACCAAGGGCACCGACTGCGCGGCGTGCTCGGAGCATTGTCCGACCAAGGCCGTGGACACGGTGCCATACGGCGACAACCTGCGGCTGCCGCAGGTGAACGCCGACCTCTGCATCGGCTGCGGCGCGTGCGAGTTCGCCTGTCCCGCGAAGCCGCGGAAAGCCATCACGGTGGCGACGCGCCGCCGGCACGAGCGCGCGCAGCGCCGGGTGGAGCCAAAGGCGGCGGATCCCCGGCACGGCAATCCGTTCCCGTTCTGACCCGCGCGACCGCCGCTGGACGCGGCCTTTGGACCATTCGCCGGACTCGGCTTGCCTCGGCCGGCCGGAGCCTCACGTTCCGCGCCATGCAACGATCCCTTTTCCTCGCCGTCCTCGCGCTGCTGGCGGGCGCCCTGCGGGCTGCCCCGGCGACCGGCTTCACGGCCGAGCAGGTGGCGGCCGAGTCCGCCAAGGCGAACGCCTTCTTTGACCGCGTCTTTGACGAGGCGACGGCGCGCAGCCCGATGACCGAGGCCCAGCTCGGCATCAAGAAGGACACGGACAAGTGGGACGACCTCTCCGACGAGCGGGCGCTGGAGGATTTCCTGATCCTGGTGCGGAACTACGGCGAGCTGAAGCAGACGATCCGCTACGAGGCGCTTGATGAGCCGACCCGGCTGAGCTACCGGATGTGGGTCGAGCAGGCGGAGCAGCGAATCGAGGGCTGGCGGTGGCGGAACCACGGGTACGTGTTCACCACGATGTTTGGGATGCACACGGATGCGCCGAGCTTCCTCATCAACTACCACGCGGTGGAGAACCTGGCCGACGCGCGGGCCTACCTCGCGCGCCTGCGCGGGCTCGGGCCGCTGCTGGACCAGCAGGTGCAGGCCGCGCGCGACCGGGCGGCGCACGGCGTGCGGCCGCCGCGCTTCGAGTTCGCGCTCCTCCGGAGTTCCGTCGAGGAACTCCTGGCCGGCCAGCCCTACACGGCGGGCCCCGCGCGCAACGCGCTGTACGACGATTTCCTGACCAAGCTCGACGGCCTGAAGGGGCTCGACGCCGCCACCCGCGCGGCGCTCGAAGCCGAGGCGCGCGCGGCCCTGCTCGAGGTGGTGCGGCCCGCCTACGAGCGGATGCTCGCGTTCTTCACCGCGGAGGAGCAGGCCGCGACCGACGACGACGGCGTCTGGAAGCTGCCGGACGGCGACGAGTACTACGCCTACTGCCTGCGGGAGTACACCACGACGCACGTTGCCGCCGAGACGGTGCACCAGCTGGGGCTGCGCGAGGTCGCGCGCATCCACCGCGAGATGCACGCGATCATGGACCGCGTCGGTTTCAAGGGCGACCTCCCGGCGTTCTTCAAGTACCTGAAGGAGGACCCGAAATTCCACTATCCGACGACCCCCGAGGGCAAGGCGGCCTACCTGAAGCGCGCGACCGAGATCGTCGACGCGGTGCGGGCGCGGCTCGACGAGTTCTGCATCACGAAACCCAAGGCGCCGCTGATCGTGAAGCAGGTCGAGCCGTATCGCGAGAAGGGCGAGGCGGCGGCGTTCCTGGATCCCGCCACGCCGGACGGCAAGAAGCCGGGCATCTACTACGTCAACACGGTCGACATGACCGGACTGCCGATCTTCGAGATGGAGACGCTGGCGCACCACGAGGCGCTGCCGGGCCATCACCTGCAGATCTCGATCTCCCTCGAGCAGGGCGCACTCCCGAAATTCCGCCGCTTCGGCGGGAACAGCGCCTACGAGGAGGGCTGGGCGCTCTACAGCGAGTACTTCCCGAAGGAGTTCGGGTTCTATTCCGACCCGTACCAGGACTTCGGCCGGCTCTACGACGAGCTGCTGCGCGCGGTGCGCCTGGTGGTCGACTCCGGCCTGCATGCGAAGCACTGGACCCGGGCGCAGGTCATGGACTATTTCCGCCAGAACACGCCCGAGTCGGAGCGCGACCTCGTCGCCGAAACCAACCGCTACATCGTGTGGCCCGGCCAGGCGTGCTCCTACAAGGTCGGCATGCTGAAAATCCTCGAGCTCCGTGAGCGGGCGAAACAGCAGCTCGGGCCGGCGTTCAGCCTGCGCGAGTTCCACGACGTCGTGCTGCGCAACGGCGCGGTCCCGATGGATATTCTCGAGGACGTCGTCGACTCGTGGATCGCCACCAAGCGCCGCTGACCGACCCCGCTCGCCGGGGCTATTTTCACCGCCAAGACCGCGAAGCGCGCGAAGGCCAGCTTCATGGCCCCGCGGTCTTCGCGGCCTTGGCGGTAAATCCAGATCGAGAGTCGGTCACTGAGACGCCGGGCTAGGCGGTCTCGAGGACGAGGACCCAGTCGTGGGCGTGGCCCGGGGGTGGCGCGACGTCGAGCCGGCCCTCGGCGTCGGAGCGCAGCCGCTTCGGCTGGCTCTTCCGTCCGGTCACCGGATCGAAATACGTGGCGCGGTGCGTCGTCTTGGGCGGCAGGGCGACGACCCGCACGGGCGCGTGGTAGGGGACGTAGGTCACGCGCACCTCGCCCGGGATGCCCGCGGACTGCGGGCCGTGCAGGCTGAGGTCGGGCGTGCCGATCGGGCCCCAGGGCGCGTCGCCGAGTTCACCCAAGATCTGCGGCGCCGGCCAAGCGGAGTCGTCGTAGGTGCGCGCCTCGGAGCCGCCGAGCTTCCGGTCGTACGCCTTCCAGTCGCCGTCCGTCACGATCCGCAGCAGGCCGCCGTCGACAAACCGGATCTCGAGGCAGGCGAGGAAGCCGGGTGCGTCGCCGGTGGCCGGGCGGTGCTCGCACCAGGCCGTGAGGACATTGCGGCCGGGCCGCAGGAGCGCGGCGCGGTCGTTGAACTGGAACCCGGTGCGCCACTCAAAGCCGCCGCCGGAGGGGGCGCCGTTGAGCTGGGACTCGCAGTGCCCGCTGGCGCCGACGAGCCGGAGACGGGCCGAGGCGACCTTGCGCTTCGCCGGCAGGTCGAACGTGCGGCGGAAGTAGGCGCGGCGGTTCGGCGCGTCCTTGGCCGGGACCTCGCGGTTCGGCCAGAGCCAGCGCGCGTCGTCGAGCGGCAGCCACACGTCACCGGTGTAGGCGGCCCACTCGGGGTGCGGCGTGAAGCGCGACCAGGGCAGACCCATCAGCAGGCGCTTGCCGTGCGCGCACTCGGCCGAGCCGGGATAGTGCATCGCCTCCTGCCACGGCGTGTTGCCGTAGTTGCCGCCGTGCGGCGAGGCGCCGTGCGGGATGCCGGGCTGGTTGCACTGCCAGATGCCGTTGCCGCCGTAGGTGTGGCCCATCGCGCCGTTGAGCACCGCCGACCAGAAGGCGCGGCGCGGCCACGGCGACGTGATCGTGCCGAGCAGCATCTCGTAGCACGGCTCGCCGTTCAGCACCGGCATCCGCGGCGTCGCCGCGTAGGTCTCGCGGATCGCCTGGATGGCGAGCGACACCGACTCGTTCTGCGCGTGCGCCACCTGCAGCATGTCGAAGTCCAGCAGCGTCTCGTCTTCCGTCGCGTTGCGCGCGGTGAAGCGCTTGATCGCGGTCGGATGAATCGTGACCGGACGGTGGAAGGGATCCGTCTCGCGGACGTAGCGGATGAGGCGCGTCCAGCCCTTGACCATCCCCCGGTCGTCCTCGGGAAAGTTCTTCGCGAGGTACCACGGCAGGTTCGCCTCGCCCGCGACGCACCAGAACATCGGCCACGCGGCGTAGCGCGCGATGAGGTAGCGCCAGTGGGCCTTGAGCTGGTCCTCGGTCATCCAGGAGATGAAGTAGCCCCAGGCTCCCACGAGGCACGGCGTGATGCCCTCGGCGACGAGGTGGGCCAGCTTGCGGTCGGCGGCGTCGAAGTACTCGGGACGGATGTGGGCGTAGCCCTCCTCCCACGGGAAACCCGCCTCGTTGGCGCCGCGCGGGTCGAACGCGTGCATGTCGGGGTACAGGCCCGCGATGATCTGCACGACGTTGAAACCCTTCTTCTTCCGGTCGTCCGTCAGCTGCTTGAAGCCGGACGGCCAGCGCAGACGCTCGCACAGTCCCATCCACCACGTGTCGGCGAGCCAGAAGAACGGCGTGCCGTCCGCGTGCTCGAAATGGCGCCGGTCCGGCGCGACGCGCACGGGGCCGCGGAGGTAAAGCGGGTTCGTGCCGGTGTAGGGTCGGACCTCGACGGTGCCGACGACGCCGTGCAGTCCGGCGTCGGTGGCCGGCGTGCACTCGGTGCGGAACGCGTGCGAGCCGACCAGCGGCGACGCGTAGCGCACCTTCCACGTGTGGCCGCCCGCCCAGAAGGCCGGGACCCGGCAGTTCACGCCGTCCGGGTCCGTGAACACGACGTCGAGCACGACGGTGTTGAACGGGTCGGCGTAGCGCTGCTGCGCCTGGAATGACAACTCGCACGGCACGTTGGCCGCGGTGCGGGGGTTTTTCATGGGGAGGAAAAGGGTCGGGGGCTAGCGGTCGGCCGTCGGGCCGAGGGCCTGGCGGAGCTTGGCGATCTTCGGCTTGATCACCGCGGCGCAGTAGGCGCGCTCGGGATGCTGCGCGAAATAGTCCTGGTGGTAGTCCTCCGCCGGCCAGAATTTCACCAGCGGCAGGATCTGGGTCGTGACCGGCTTCGCGAGACCCGCCTGCTCGGCGGCGCGCGAGCGCTCGGCCGCGAGACGCTGCGTCTCGTCGGAGTAGAAGATCACGGAGCGGTACCGCGTGCCGAGATCCTCGCCCTGGCCGTCGGCCTGCGTCGGGTCGTGCACGTGCCAGAAAAACTCGAGCACGCGCTCGAGCGTGACCCGCGCCGGGTCATAGATGATCTCGACGACCTCGGCGTGGCCGGTGCGGTCCGTGTAGACCTGCTCGTAGGTCGGGGCGTCGACGCTGCCGCCCGCGTAGCCGCAGGTCACGCCGGTCACGCCCGGCAGGAGATTGAACGCGGCGTCGAGACACCAGAAGCAGCCGCCGCCGAGGACGAGCGGGGCGGGGGTGGGGGCGGACATGGGAAGTGACGAGGGACGAGTGACTAGGGACGAGGACTAGTGACCGGAAGTGGGGGAGAGGCGGGAGAGGTCGGAGGCGCGGAGGAAGAGGGCGGCGATGGTCTCGAGGCCCCGGGCGTCGTCGGCGTCGAAACGGTTGAGGCTGGGGCTGTCGAGGTCGAGGACCCCGATGAGGCGGCCGTCGTGCACGAGCGGGACGACGACCTCGGAGCGGGAGGCGTGGTCGCAGGCGATGTGGCCGGGGAACGCGGCGACGTCAGGCACGACGATGGTTTTCCGGTCGCGGGCGGCGGTGCCGCACACGCCGCGACCGAGGGCGATGCGGACGCAGGCGACCTTGCCCTGGAACGGCCCGAGCACGAGCTCGCCACCGTCGAGAAAATAGAACCCGGCCCAGTTGAGGTCGGGCAGACCCTGGTGGAGGAGGGCGGCGGTGTTCGCGGCGTTGGCGAGACCGTGGCGCTCACCGGCGAGGAGGGCGGACAGCTGGGCGGCGAGCTCGCGATAGAGGTCGGGCTTGGTGGCGCCGGCGGTGGTCTGAACGACGAACATGGCGGTGGGACGGAAGCCGAACCCGGTGGGACGGCGTGGAGCCGAAAACCTGCCGGCGGATGGGTTGGGCACGCGAGAAAATTCCCGGGATCGGCGGACGAGGCGACGGGACCCGGCCGCGAGCGGGAAAGCGTTCCGGAGGATGGGAGCAAATTGTGAATAAATTCTCGGGTTTTTCACACGTATCGGCTTGACGGTCGTGGGTTAAAATGGGTTGAAATGGGGCGTTGTGGGGCGGAAGGCGCCCTGCACCCCACATGGCGCAAACAGGCAGAGCTTTTTACACCGGGCTTTTCCGGCACACGCTCGACGACAAGAATCGTCTGACGATTCCGTCGGCGTGGCGGTTGGCGCATGCGGAGGAGGACCAGTTTCTCGCGACTCCGCACCCGGATGGTTACGTCGCGGTGCTGCCGCCGGCGGAGGTGGAGAAGCTCCACGCGAAGGTGGCGCAGATGGCGCTGAGCGACGGGGCGGGCCAGGATTTTGTGGCGCGGTTTTTCGCGCAGACGCAGTCGTTCTCGTTCGACAAGGCCGGGCGCATCATGCTCGACGCGGCGCTGCTGGCGCACGCGGGCATCAAGCGCGACGCGGTGCTCGTCGGCTCCCTGACGAAGTTCAACATCTACGCGCCCACGCGGTGGACCAAGGTGGAGGACCGCACGTCCGGCGAGAACTTCGGCGACCTCATGCGCCGCATCGGACTTTGATCATGAAGAGTTCCGCCAAAGCCAAGGTCTCCGCAGTGCGTGCGTCACTGCGCAAGGTCGCCGCCGCGCTGACGCTGCGCCCGGCCTTTCCGGCGTGGATCGATGCCGAGTCCGGCGTCGCGTTCCCCGCCGCGGTGGTCACCCCCCGCGTCCGCGACTGTCTCGTTCTCCGCCTCGTCGAGCGCAAGCCGACGACGGTGCGGTCCGCCTCCTATGCCCACGGCGCTCGCTGACGCCCCGTTTGCGACGATGACGCCCGGCCACCAGCCCGTCCTCCTGCGCGAGGTGCTGGGTTTCCTCGCGCCGCGCGCCCACGGCCACTACCTCGACGCGACGTTTGGCGGGGGCGGCCACACGCGGGCGCTGCTCGCGGCCGCCCCGGACGTGCGCGTCACCGCCTTCGAC
>DAOQKI010000161.1:0-6998 GCA_035334485.1 Opitutaceae bacterium | reverse complement strand
GCCGGCGGCGGCGACCGTGGTGCGGGTGTGCCTGCGGCGCAGCGGCTACGCGCCCGAGGTGTTCCATTCGCCGGCGGATGCGTGGCGGCGGTTCGCCGGCGGCGCGGACGAGTTCGATCTCCTGGTCGTCGACCAGAACATGCCGGGCATGACCGGCGTCGAGTTCCTGCACCGGGCCCGCACGCTCGTGCCGGAGTTGCCGGTGGTGATGATGAGCGGGCGGTTCGACGGCGACGAGGGCCTGGACCGGCTCGGCGGGGTGGTGACCCTGAAGAAGCCGTTCGAGCTGGTCGACCTGCTCGGCGCGGTGGCCGCCGTGCTGAAGGAACCCCGCGGCGCGGACCGACGCTAGAGCTGGACGAGCCCTTCCTTGATGGCGATGCGGGTGAGCTCGATCACGTTGTTCACGCGGAGCTTCGCGTAGAGATTGGCGCGGTGGACCTCGACCGTCTTCGGGCTGAGGTTGAGCTTGAAGGCGACCTCCTTGGTGCCGTTGCCCTCGGCGATCAGCTGCAGCACCTCGCGCTCGCGCATCGTGAGCAAGTCGCCGAGCGTCGAGATCGAACCCTGGGAATTGAGATCGCCGAGCTGCGGGCTCAGCCACGTGTGGCCCTCGGGGGCCTGGCGGATCGCGGTGACGACCTGCTCGAACGCGTGGTCCTTGTGGACATAGGCGTTGACGCCGGCGTCGAGGGCCTGGGCGACCGTGCGGCGCTCGCGGTGCATCGACAGCATCACGATGAGCCCGCCGTAGCCCGCCTGCCGGAGCTGCCGCACGGCCTCCACGCCGTTGAGCTCGGGCATGGCCATGTCGGTGATCAGCACGTCCGGACGGAGGCCGGGCACGAGCTCCACCATCGTCCGGCCGTCGGACGCGTCGCCGATCACGGTGAACTGGCCCTCGCGCTCCAGCAGGACCCGCAGGCCGTCGCGGATGATCTTGTGATCGTCGGCGATGAAGACGCTCAGACTCGCGGGTGACGTGGGCATGGCGGAAGGGGCGGGCCGAGGCTGCGGCAACATTAAGCGACGGAAGTGCGCGCCGAGGCAATCCCGGGTTGCACCGGGTGCGGGGCGGAGGAAAGGCGGATGATCGCGACAGCGGACGGTCCCATAATCGACCGGGACTTTCCGCGCGAACCGCGCGGTCCGCTAGTCGAATCCGCCCGCGTAGGGAATTTCCTTAAGGCCTTGGCCGGGAGCGTCCGGCCGAGGGGAAAAATCGGCCCAACCGGACGTCCGCCCGGCCGTCGCGCCGCGTTCCACCCTTGTGTTTTCATGCCGGGTTGGGAAGCGTGACAGTCCACCCGGCGAAGCCGCCGGGATCTGGCTTCCCCCCATCCAGCCCTGACCCTGACCTGCGTTGTCCGTCATGATGCGTCCCTGTTGTTCCAGCCCAGCCCGTGCCCCGCGGACGAACCGCGGCGAGTCGCGGGTGCCGCTCGCGGCCCGGCCGGTCCGCGTCGTGCGATGAGGCCGGAATCCGGAGTCGCGTGGCGGGCCGTGCTGGTCCTCGGTCTCGCGGTCCTGTTCGCAGGTGCGGCCAATCCGGCGCCGGCGCGGCCGATCCGCATCGGCGTGGAGAGCAGTACGCCGCCGCTGTCGACGCTGGACGGCAAGGGCCGGCCGACGGGATTCTCGGCGGACCTGATCCAAGCCATGGCGGCGGCGGAGGGCCTGGAACTGGTGGTGGTCCCGGGTTACTGGGGCGACATCTCGCGCCAGTTCCGCGAGGGCAAGCTGGACGCGCTCGCCAACGTGCTGATCAACGAGGAGCGCGGGAAGACGATGGAGTTTTCGGTCAGCCACGCGACGCTGCACGGCCTGATCTACACGCGGCCGAACGGGCCGGCGATCACGCAGACGAGCGAGTTTGCCGGCAAGACGGCGGCGGTCGTGCGCGGCGCCGTGTCGCACACGACGATCCGCAATCATCCGGAGTGGGGCGTGCGGCTGCTGGAGATGGGCTCGCGGCCCGACACGCTGCAGGCGGTGAAGGACGGGCGCGCCGACTTCGCGCTGCACATCCTAGCCTCCTCGATGCCGATCTCCGACGACCTCGGCCTGCGGAACGACTACGTCCGGGACCTCACCTACGCCTTCCACTTCGCCGTGCACAAGGGCGACGCGGAAACCCTGGCGCGCCTCAACCAGGCGCTCGCGACGGTGATCCACAACGGCACCTTTGACCGCATCTACTCGCGCTGGATCGGCCCGATCGAGCCGCATCCGATCCAGCTGGCCGACCTGCGGCCTTACCGCGTGCCGGCCATCCTGGGCCTGGCGGCGGTCGTCCTGATGTTCGCATGGCTCCGGCAAACCAACCGCCAGCTCGAGCGGCAGGCGGCGGAGCTGCGCAAGGGCGAGGAGCGCCTCCGCCGCACCGGCGAACTCGCGAAGGTCGGCGGCTGGGAGCTGGACGCCCACACGCGCAAGCTGACCTGGACGCCGCAGACTTTCCGGATCCACGACTGGAACCAGCCGACGGAGCCCACCTTCGAGGAATTCGTCGCCCTCTATCCCCGCGAGGCCCGCCCGCAGATCACCGCCGCGGTCGAGGCGGCGCTCGAGCGCGGCGAGCCGTTCGACCTGGAGGTCCCGCTGGTCAACCCGCCGGAGCGCGCGCTCTGGGTGCGCATCCAGGGCTTCGCCCACCGGCAGGACGGGCGGATCGAGTCGCTGGACGGCTCGGTGCAGGACATCACGGTCCACAAGCAGGCGGAGGCGTCGCTGGAGACGATGACGGAGCGGCTGGTGCTGGCGCTCGAGGCCTCGAAACTCGGCGTCTGGCGGCATCACCTGGAGTCGGGCGCCAACGAGTGGGACCCGCGCATGTTTGCCATCTTCGGCCTGCCGGTGCGACCGGAGGCGCCGCGGCTCGACGCGATGCTGGAGCGCGTGGCGGCCGAGGATCGCGCGGCGGTGCGGGCGGCCTGGGCCGCCTTGAGCGGCGGCGAGGCGTCGCATCAGGTCCGCTTCCGCGTCGCGCACCCCGACGGGCAGGTGCGGCAGGTGGAGCTGCACGGCGTGATCCACCGTGACCGCCAGGGCCGGCCGGCCTGGATAATCGGCGTGGCCGGCGACATCACCGAGATCGTCGAAGCGACCTCCGAGTCGGAGCGCCTGCGGGTGCAGCTGCAGCAGTCGCAGCGGATGGAGGCGCTCGGCTCGCTCGCGGCGGGCGTGGCGCACGATTTCAACAACCTGCTCACGGGCATCAACGGCTTCGTCGAGCTCGCGTCGACCAGCCTGCCCGCGGGCCACGAGGCGCTGACCCTGCTGCAGCAGGCGCGGAGCGGCGCGATGAGCGCGCGCGACCTGGTGCGGCGGATTCTCGACTTCTCGCGCGGCGAGGGCACCCACGGGAAGATTCTCACCGACGTCCTGCAGGTGATCCGGGACACCGTGCCCATCGTCGTGGCGGGCCTGCCGGCCAACGTCACCCTCTCGCTGGACCTGCGCTGCGACGCGGCGCCGGTCGTGGCTGACGCGAGCCAGCTCCAGCAGGTCCTTCTCAACCTCTGCACCAACGCCGCGCACGCCATCGGCGACCGCACGGGCCGGATCCGCATCTCGGCGGAGGTGGTGGAGGACGCCCCGGCCGCACTGCCGGTCGGCAAGAGCCTGCGACTGCTGGTGAGCGACACCGGCTCCGGCATGGACGAGGCCACGCGGCGGCGGGTCTTCGAGCCGTTCTTCACGACCAAGCGGAAGGGCGAGGGCACCGGCCTCGGCCTCTCGATCGTCCAGGAGATCATCGCCAACCACGAGGGCGTCGTGGACCTTGAGAGCGAGGTCGGCGTCGGGACCACCTTCCGGATTCACCTGCCGCTCGCGCCCGGGATGACCGACGTTCCCGCGCCGGTGGAAACCGCGCCGACGGTGGCGGGCCAGGGCCAGCGCGTGCTGGTGGTCGACGACGAGGCCTCGATCGCCACCGTCGCCCGGCTCGCGCTCAAGAAATGGGGCTACGAGCCCGAGGTCTTCACGTCGCCGCGCCGCGCGTGGGAGCGGTTCGAGCGCGACCCGCGGGCGTTCGACCTGCTGATCGTGGACTGTGACATGCCCGACATCAGCGGGCCGGAACTGGTCACCCGCATCCTCGAGCGCACGCCCGAATTGCCCGTCATCATGATGAGCGGCCGGTTCGGCCGCCAGATGGACTTCGAGCGGCTGAGGATCGAGCGGCTCAAGAAGCCGTTCGAGATGGCCGAGCTCCGGCAGATCGTGAGTGTCGCGCTGGGCCGGACGACCGCCTCGTGAGACGGCCGGGGGCCGCCGGGCTTATTCGCGGATCAGGCTGCGTTCGACGAGCGTGCGGTACAGGCGCTGGTTGAAGGCTGCCAGGTAGGCGCGCTGCGCCGCGCGGTTGGCCTCCGCGCTCATCGCGTCCCGCTGGACCGGCAGCACCTCGTTGGGACTCAGCGTCTCGACGGTGACCGGGAGCCAGTTGTCCATCCGCAGCAGGTCGCCGCGGCCGAGGCCCGGCACGGTGAGGCGCCCGCCCTCGAGGTCGGACGGGTCGACCTTGAACGCGTAGTTGCGCTGGGCCACGCGGGCATTCACTTCGGCGCGGATGTCGGCGGGCGACAACGGCGAGCCGGCGGTGGGATAGAGTCCGGTGCCAGCCCGGACGTATCGGATCCCGTCGGCGCTCTGCAGGGTGGCCGGGCTCGGCGGCGAGCCGCAACCGGCGCCCATCAACACGACTGTGGTCACCAGGCCAAGGAGCCTGGCCAATCGGACAGGTGAGGTCTCCATATGTGTGTTAGACGCGCTAACGCGCCGATCTTGCCGAAAAAATCCGCCAGTTTCCAGTCATGACGGCGCAGGTTGGCGGCCCGGCCGGTGGTCTCCGCTTGCGTGATCGGGAGCGAACGCCGAGTCTGCGGGTCGGCCGGCGCTGAGCGCGGCCGCGATCCCCAGCTCCGCATGAAGCGCCTGTTCTCGAGCCTCTACCTCCAGGTATTGGTGGCGATCGTGCTCGGCGTGCTGCTCGGCGTGTTTGCTCCCGACTGCGCCGTGCCCCTCAAGCCGCTCGGCGACGGCTTCATCAAGCTGATCAAGATGCTGATCGGCCCGATCATCTTCACGACGGTGGTCGCGGGCCTGGCGGGCATGGGCAACCTGCGGCAGGTGGGGCGGGTCGGCGTGAAGGCGCTGCTGTATTTCGAGGCGGTGACCACGCTTGCATTGATACTGGGCCTGGCGGTCGCCAACGGGTTCCGTCCGGGGGAGGGCGTGCATGCGACGCCGGCTTCGCTGGACGCCAAGGCGATCGCGGCGTACGTCGGCGCGGCGAAGGAGATGACGCCGGTCGACTCGATCCTGCACATCATCCCGAGCACCTTCGTGGGGGCGTTTGTCGAGGGCGAGATCCTGCAGGTGCTGCTGGTGGCGCTGCTGACCGGCTTCGCGCTGGCGCGGCTCGGCGAACTCGGCCGGCCGATCGCGCGGCTGCTGCACGAGGTGGCGCAGGTGTTCTTCAGCATCGTCTCGCTCGTCGCGCGCCTGGCGCCGGTGGCGGCGTTCGGCGCGATGGCCTTCACAATCGGCAAGTATGGGCTGGGCTCGCTGGCCGCGCTCGCGCAGCTGATGGCCTGCGTCTATCTCACCTGCCTGCTGTTTATCCTCGTGGGGCTCGGCACGATTTGTCGCCTGACCGGCTTCAGCCTCTGGAAGATCCTGCGCTATATCCGCGACGAACTCCTGATCGTGATCGGCACGTCGTCCTCCGAAGCCGGCTTGCCCGGCTTGATGGAAAAACTCGAGCGCGCCGGCTGCTCGCGTCCGGTGGTGGGCCTCGTGGTGCCGGCGGGTTATTCGTTCAACCTCGACGGGACGTGCATCTACCTGACGATGGCCGCGCTGTTCATCGCGCAGGCGACGGACACTGCGCTCTCGCTCGGTCAGCAGCTGGGCCTGCTGGCGGTGCTGCTGATCACGTCGAAGGGCGCCGCGGGTGTGACGGGCAGCGGCTTCATCGTGCTGGCGGCGACGCTGGCGGCGACCGGCAAGGTGCCGGTGGCGGGGATGACCCTGATCCTCGGCGTGGATCGCTTCATGTCCGAGGCGCGGGCGATCACCAATTTCATCGGCAACACCGTGGCCACGCTGGTCGTGGCGAAATGGGACGGGGCCTTCGACCGCACACAGGGTGCCGCGGTGCTGCGGGACGGGTAGGGCGACGACAACGGGCGCCGGCGAAAACCGCTGGGATGGCCGGGCGTGCCGTTCATCCAGATGGGAGTGACTCGGCGGACGGGGTTGGAAACGGTGGCGTCATGAACCCCAAGCAGAAGAAGAAACCGGTGGTGGACGGCACGGCTGACGGGTCGGCGTCGCCGGACTGCGGTCGCGAGGACGGCTCGTTCTGGACCTGGTTCACGGCGCTCTTCTCGTCGTCCAACCACGACTCGGGCCATTCCCACGCGGATCCCGGCACGCCGGCTGACGGAACCCACGGGCATTCGGACTCCGCCGCGGACAGCGGCGGCAATCACCACTCCTGCTCCTCGTCCCATTCGTGCAGTTCCAGCCACTCGTGCTCGTCGAGCCACGCGTGCGGCAGCAGCCACTAGCGGTGACTAGCGAATGCGGCCGGGTCGATTCGCGCTGAACGAACTCGGTCGTGGCATGGTCAGCCTGAGCACGGCTGGCGATCGGGCTGGTGGGGCATTTTTCCTGAGGCGCGCGATGGGCAGCCTGCTGTACGAAGTGCGGCCGAACGACCCCGTCAACTTCGCCGCGGTCGCGTTGCTGCTCGTGTTCGTGGCACTGGTCGCGAGCTGGCTCCCGGCCCGCCGCGCGGCCAAGGTCGACCCGATCGTGGCGCTAAGGTGCGAGTAGGGGTGGACGAACCCGCGCAAGTCCCTGAAAAACAAACGCCTCCCGAGCAGTGGGAGGCGTTCTAAATTGGGTGCAGGGGTTGGATTTGAACCAACGACCTTCAGGTTATGAGCCTGACGAGCTACCAGGCTGCTCCACCCTGCAACAAA
>DAOQKI010000160.1:0-7057 GCA_035334485.1 Opitutaceae bacterium | reverse complement strand
AATCACCAATCAGACCAATCTGCTCGCGCTGAATGCGGCCATCGAGGCGGCGCGGACGGCAGGGCGGGCCGGCGCGACAGGTCCGGACGCAGGAACGCCGCAGTGGCGGCGATGAATGCCGTGAGCGCCAGCGCCGCCGCCGCGCAGCCGAGCACGAACTTCGCGGCGAACAGCAGGCGGCGGGTTGGACGGGACATGCGGGGGAATCAGCGGCGCGCGACCGGCTCGAGCGCGGCCGCCGCCCGGGGATCGAGTTCGAGGCCGAGGCCGGGCGCGGTCGGCACCGTCAACTGGTCGGCATGGGGAATCAGGGTCGAGCCGGACAGCCGGTCGGCGAGAAATTGCGGCCCGTTCAGCGCGCAGGGCCGGTCGATCCCCGCCCAGGCGAAGAGCTGTGCCGCGGCCGCCAGCGAGAGGTCCGGGTCGGTGAGGCCCGAGCCGAGCACCATCAGGCCGCGGGCGTGGAGCTGATTCACGATCTGCACCGACGGCCAGAGCCCGGCGTTCCGCGCCGGCTTCATCGCGATGCCGTCCATCATGCCCAGCTCCATGAACTCGACCGCCTCGACGGCGGAGAGGATGCCCTCGTCCATCAGCACCGGCAGCGCCCCCTGGCGCCGCAGCGCCTGGTAACCGCGGATCTGCGTCGGCGGCAGCGGCGACTCCAGCACGTCGACGCCGGCGTCACGGAGCCGCGGCGCGGTCGCGAGCGCCTCGTCAACCGTGTAGCCGGTGTTGGCGTCGGCCCAGAGGAAGCTGTCCGGCGCGAACGCCCGCACGCGCTTCGCGAGGTCGAGGTCGTAGGCGGCGGACTGCGGCGCGCCCACCTTGATGTTGAAGTTGCGGTAGCCGCGGGCCCGGCCCTCGGCGAGCTGGCGCTCGACGGTCTCAAGCTTGGGCGACGCGACCGTCCAGCTGAGCGTGAGGTTCGGGCGCGCCCGCGCCGGCGAACCGAACAGCTGCCAGGCCGGCACACCGCGCTGCTTGCCCGCGAGGTCGTGGCAGGCGAGGTCGAGCGCGGCCTTGCAGAGCGGCTGGCCGACCGAGAACGCCGGGCGGATCGCCGTGTTCATCGCCGCGTGCAGCCCGGCGAAGTCCGCCGGATCCCGCCCCAACACGATCTCCGCGAGATAGTGCCGCAGAGTGGTGAGGACCGACTCGACTGTCTCGTACGTCCACGACGGCACCGGCACCGCCTGGCCCCAGCCCTGGCGCCCCTCGGCGTCCGTCAACCGCACCAGCACCGAAGGCCGGCGCACCTGACCGTCGGGACCCGGCCGGAAGAACTTGAACTCCCCCGCCACCGCATAGTCGAAGCGGCCGATCTCTACCTGGGTGATGGGGGACATGGTTGGAAAAAGTAACAGGGGACAGGGGCCAAGTGGCAGGTTGGGGTGCGGGCTGGACGCCTGTCACTTGGTCGCCGCAAACGGATTCAGGTCGGGATTGCGCGTGAAGCGGTCGTGGATGGCGTGGAGGTAGTCGCGGCTGCGGCGGGCGGACTCGTAGGGATCGCCGCCCAGGTCGTACGCCTGCGAGATCACGGGACCGCGGTAGCCGCGTGACCAGAGCAGCCCGAGGGCGGCGGCGACGTCGATGTTGCCGTCGTCGAGCGGGCGGGTGCGGAACGGCTCGGCGGGCTTCGGCCAGCCGTTGAGCACGGCGAAATAGCCGAGCCGGTCCATGCCGGGCTGGGCGAGGACCTCCGGCAGGTCGGGCACGCCGAGATGGAAGAACGCGTGAAACAGCGCGATGCCCGGCCGGATGACCCGCGCGCCGGCGTCCTGCAGCACGCGCAGTTCGGCGGCGGGCGTGTCGATGATGAACCAGACGTGATTGTAGAGGTTGCCGCTCATGCCGCGGGCTGCCAGCTCGTCGTCGACCGCGCGCACGATGCGGGCGGTGCGTTCCCAGTGCCGCGCCTCGGCCTTGGCGGAGCCAGCGTGCCGGTAGTCGGGCGTGCTCTGGCCGGCCGGGTTGCTCATGACCGTGAAGTTGACGAACGCCTTCGGGTCGATCGCGTGCAGCCGGGCGATCATGCGCCGCGCGCGGTCGATCTCGGCGTCGATGCGCGGGAACTCGTCGTCGGTTGCGCCCTTGGACACGATGTACATGCCGGCGTTGGTGAGGCCGCTGGCGCGAAAGGCCGCCGCCGCCTCGTCCCACGTGCGATCGTCATCGGGCTCGATCGGATGCAACTCGTAGCCGTCGAACCCAAGGTCGGCCGCGACGGCGAGCCGCGTGCGGTACGGATAGTTCCGCCGGTGGCCGGTGAAGTGATTGTTGAAGAGATAAAGCGGATTGGGGAACGCCATGGCGGGAATCGGGCGGGATGGATTGGGTGGATCGGCTGCGCGGCTTAGACGGAACAGTCGATGGCGACGGCCTGGCGCGTGCGGGCTGAGGCGAGCAGCGCGTCGAAGACGCCGTGGATGCGGACATGGACCTCGAGCGAGCTGGCCGGGGACCGATTTTCGAGGATCGCGGCGCTGAGCTCGCGGATTGGATGGACGAGCGTGTCGTCCCACGCCGGCGGCGCGTCGGGGAGCTTGGTCTCGGCGAGGTCGGCCGCACCGACATGGGCGTAGTGATGCAGCGCGAGCTTCTCGCCCATCGGCAGGAACGCGAGGTCGAGGCCCGCCTTGGTGCCGCGGAACTCGACATTGTGCCGCGCGGGGCCGTGCTCGGCGGCGCGGCGCTCCCAGTGGATCGTCAGGCCGTCGGCGCAGAGGATCTCGGCCGACAGCCGGCCGTCGACGTTGAGGCAGGGCGGCACGCGCTCTGCGGTCAGCGGGAAGTAATTGCCCAGCGTGCCGAACAGGCGCTCGGGCCGGAACCGGTCGCCGAGAATGAAGGCCAGCCAGTCGAGGTCGTACGGGCCCCAGTCGAAGGAAATGCCGCCGCCGTTCTTGGCGGGATCGTTGCGCCACGGCGGCAGCACCGCGCCGGGTTTCGGCGCGCCGGTGACCTGCTCGAAGTGAACGCGGTAGAGCGTGCCGAGCTCGCCGGCGGCCACCGCCTGCCGCGCGCGCCGGGCGGTGCCGGAGTTGTGGTAGCGCGACGAGCAGCAGTTGACCTTGAGGTGGGGCGCGGCGCGCTGCGCGGCGAGCACCTCCCGGGCCTCGGCCTGCGTGAGGAAGAACGGCTTCTCGCAGCACACGTGCTTCCCCGCCTGCAGCGCGTCCAGCGTCATCGGCCGGTGCAGGAAGGGCGGCGTGGCAATGTAGACCGCGTCGACGTCGGGGTCGCGGAGCAGCTCGCGGTAATCCGCGTAGAGGCGGGGGGCGCCGGCCGCGGCGGCGAGTTTTTGCGCGGCCGCGGCGTTCACGTCGGCGACCGCGACGGCGACCGAGTCGCGTCCTTCGGTGAAGACGCGGGCCATGAGGTTGGCGATGACACCGGCACCGATGATGCCGTAGCGAACAGGGGCCATGGGAGGGGCGGGGATTGAGGTGGCCGTCCCGGACGGGACGGCGGGTTCCCTGATACTGTGGAGAATCCCGCTCGCCACTAGTGAAAAGACGTGAAAATTGGCGCGGCGATGCTGCTCACCCCCATCAACTCGGCCGAGGCGATCTTCGAGGTGTTCTACGACGAGGATCTGAGCGGGTTCCCGCACTGGCGCGTGCACGAGGGCGGCGCGGCGGGCCTGCAGGTCGTGCAGCGCTGGGCTGCGGTCCAGTATGACTGGCAGCAGGCGCCGGCGGATGCGGACGCGCCGGCGCTGCGCCTGAGCCGCTCGTACGACCTGGCGTGCGCGGATTACGACACGCTGCTGCTGTCGGTCTCGGCCCCGCCGGGATCGCGGGTGCGGTTGCGCGCGCAGACCGACGCGGGCGAGCGGGTGACCACGAGCGAGCCGTTCGCGCACCAGAAGCGCGAGGTGCGGCTGCCGCTCGACGGCGCTCGGCGACTGACGGAATTGGAGATCACGATTCTGGCCGATGCCCGTCGGACGCCCGGGGCCACCTGCGGCTGGCTCAACTGGCTGGGGCTCCAGCACGCGGCGGAATTGCAGCGCCACCTCCGGCAGTTCGAGCGCTTCACCGAGACCTGGGAGGACTACCTCAAGCCCGTGGACTTCGCGCCGACGTTCGAGCCGGCTTACGGCCTGCACCTGACGGGTGCGGAGCTGGCCGAGGCGCGGGAGCGCCTGGCGGCGGCGGGCGGACCCCCGGCCTCGCCGCTCTGGGAACTCGCCGAGGACGCCCGGCGCCTGGTGCCGGAGCGGATGATGTCGGAGTATGTGAATTTCTGGAACGACACGCGGTTCTGCCGGGAGCGGGACGTGGGCAAGCACCTGCTCACCCACGGCGCCAACGCGGCGCAGGCCGCGGTGCTGTTCCGCGACCCGGCGCTCGGCCGGCTGGCGGCGCGGTATGCGATCTGCCTCGCGCATTGCACGCGCTGGGACCCGTCGTTCATGAGCTGGCTGACCGGCTGCAAGTGGGAGCACCGCGCCTTCGTGCCGAGCCTGGTGATGTACGACTGCGCGCTGATCCTCGACCTGTGCGGCGAGTGGTTCACGGACTACGGCCGGCAGGTGATCCTGCGGCGGCTCGCGGAGGAGGGGCAGGGCACGAACAACTACAACGTCTGGTGGTGGGAGTACCTCTTCTGGTGCAATCAGACCGCGTGGTTCATGCCGGGCCGGATGTACGCCTACCTCGTGCTCGAGCGCACGATGCCGATGAAGCTTGGCGGGTACCCGCCGCCGGCCAAGTCGCGGGTCGCGCCGTACACCGACCTCGCGCTGGCCGAGCTTCAGGACAACCTCGCGAAGATCCTCCTGCCCGACGGCGGCTACACCGAGGGGCCGATGTACTTCACGTTCACCGCCCGGCAGGCGCTCCTGACGTTCTACTACTATGCCCGGGCCCGGGGACTGTCGGCCCGCGAGCTTTGTCCTGCCGCGCTGCGCGCCACCGCACAGATGGCCGAGGTGCTGGTGAGCACGGCGGACGAGTACCAGATGATCCTGATCTGTGACGCGCAGTACATCCCGCAGGAGGGGCCGGCCTTCCTGGCGTGGCTGATGCCCGACTCGCACTGGGTGACGATCTTCCACAAATCGGTCCGGCGCACCGGCCAGCCCATGACCCTGCTGGCGCAGAATCTCCTGCGCGAAGTACCTGCCGAGGGCCCGCCGCTGCGGCCGCTCGTAGTGATGCCGACCATCGGGCAGCTCGCCTCGCACCGTCGGCTCGGCGGCGAATGGGTGAAGCTCTTCCTCATGGGCAACCAGGCCGGCGCGTCGCACACCCACGAGGACAAGGGCTCGTTCGTGCTCGAGTGTGCAGGCGACACCTTTGCGCGGGACTTCGGCAGCTGCGACTACAGCAACCCCCTCGCCGACCTCCTCAAGCACTGCCAGCGCCACAACATGCTCGTGCCGCTCGCCGCCGGTGCCCGACCCCGTCCGGCCAATCCCATCATGGCCGACATCACGCCGCGCGCCGAGGGTGACGCGACGCACCTTCACGCGGCGATGGACCTGGCTGCCGGCTGGGAAGGTTGGTACCGCCGCTGGACCCGCACGTGGGATTCCCCGTCAGCGTCCGAGCTGACCATCACCGACGACTGGAAACTCGAGCGCGGGGACGGCGTGATGTTCTGCTGGACCACCGCGCTGCCGGTCACGCTCGACGCGGCGCGCCGTCAGGCCGTCATCGAGGGTCGGCGGGCCCGGGCCATCCTCAGCTGGGACGCGACGGTCGAGGCGACGCTCGAGCAGTTGCCGTTGGAAGCGCCGGCGTGGAAGCAGGTCCTGCGCGAACGCAAGGAACAGTTCCTGACCGCGACGCTGCATGCCGAGACCCAGCCGCGCCTCGGGCTGACTCAGCGCGGCCGGTCGGGCCGCCTCACGGTCCGCGTCCGCCTGGAGCTCAAGTAGCCCTGCGAACTTTTTTCCCTGATCCCGCCCGGCCCGGCCGTGTCACGGATTGAGTGACACGGCGCGATGAACCGGTGGCGGGTGCTCAACGCGCGGCGCGCGTGAGGCGGAGGCTCACGATCTCGTACGGGGCAAACGGAAGCCGGCCGCCGCGGAGCGGGGCGCCGAGCGGCCGGTCGAGCAGGTCGATCTTCTGTGCGGTCCAGCCGGCGGCGAGCCGCAGGCGGGCGGTGCCGCGCTGGCCGCTCACCTCATGCAGCCGCAGCACCCAGGCGTCACGGCCGCGCGGCTGGGCCCAGTGCGGGACCAGCGTCTCGCCGCCGTCGAGCCCCTCGAACGCGCTGGCGCGCGGGCGACCGCGGTACGGGACGGCGGGCGTGAAGAGCTGGTCCGCGACGACGGCCGGCTGTTCGGCGCGCGGCGCGGTGGCGTCGTAGTGACCGACGGCGAGCTCGATCGTGTGGCGGCCGAGGTCCGTGAACGTTGTGGTCGGTTTCGGCAGGCGGCTGAGATGCGCCGGGTAGGCCTTCGCGTGCTCCTCGTAGCCGACGTGCTTCTGGGTGCGGAGCAGGGTGACGCCGAGATTTCCGTCGCGGCAGTTCACCCCGTACTTGGCCTCGGTCACGACGAACAGGCCGGTGCGTTCGGCCTCGGCGCTGACCGTGGCCCAGCGGCTCATCGGCCATTCCCACATGGCCTCCACCTCGCGACTGGTGGCGAGCTGCGGGCGCAGCACGCTGCCGAACGGCGTGCCGCAGCGCACCTCGCGCCCGCGGTAGGTCGTCGGGAAATGGAGTTTCAGCATCGTGTCGGGCTCGTGCCAGTCGAGCTGGGCGGTGAGCCGGAGCACGCCGGCGCCGGGTTCGAGCCAGAAGCGGAGGGCGACGGAGCTCTTCGTCCCAACGGGCCGGGTAACGGTCAGGCCCTGCCGGTCGGCGGTGATCTTCGCGGGCCGGCGCGCGGGCTGGCCGAGCGAGAGCGTGTGCCGGTCGATGTCCCACGGCCCGAAATTGGCGGGCTGCTCCGGGTAGACGACAAACTCGGCGGCGTGGCCGGCGAGCTCGATCGCGCGCCCGTCGACGGTGAGCGCGGCGAGCTGGCCGCGGGCGTTGAGGCGCGCGGTGACGCGGCCGTTGCTGAGCGTGCGGCCCTGCACGGTGACCG
>DAOQKI010000159.1:0-7061 GCA_035334485.1 Opitutaceae bacterium | reverse complement strand
GTCGCGGTCGACGCCGACCTCGCCGACGTCGCCGCGCTGCCCGCGCTCGTGAACCGGCTGGCCGAGGCGCACGGGGCGCCCGACGGCCTCGCGCACCTCGCGTTCGCGTCGTCGGCCGGCAAGCGGCTCGAGGAGCTCACCGCCGCGGAGTTCCAGCACACGTTCGACGCCGCGCTCACCCCCGCCTTCGTCCTCGCCCGCGCCGTCGCCGAGCAGATGCGCCCCCGCGGCTCCGGCAGCGTCGTCCTCTTTGCCAGCATGTACGGGGTCGTCGCCCCCGACCCGGGCGCCTATCCCGCGCCCCTCACGCCCAACCCCATCGACTACGGCGCCAGCAAGGCCGCCGTCCTCCAGCTCGCGCGCTACCTCGCCGTCCACTACGGCCGCGCCGGCCTCCGCTTTAACTGCATCACGCCCGGCCCGTTTCCCAACCCGACGGTGCAGCAGAACCACCCGGCGTTCGTCGCCGGGATCGGCCGCAAGACCGCGTTGGGCCGCATCGGGCGCAATGACGAGATCGTCGGGCCCACGCTGTTCCTGCTGTCTGAGGCCTCCGCGTACGTGACCGGCCACAGTCTCGTCGTCGACGGCGGCTGGACCGCCTGGTGAGCCGCGTCATGTCCTCTGCGCTGAGCCGCCGCGCCTTCCTGCAGTCCGGAGCCGCCCTCGCCATGACCGCCCCGCTCGCCCGCCTGGCCGGCGCCACCACCCCCGCCGCTCCCACGCGGCCGCTCGCGGCCCACCGCGTCCTCTTCAACGGCGACTGCAATTTTCTCTTCTACAATCCCGAGCTGTGGCAGCCCGAGGGCGGACCCTACCGCCCCGCCGCCATCGACCGCTACGTCGCCACGCTCGCCGCCGGCGGCGTCGACACGCTGCTCGTCAACCCGAACACCCAGGTCGCCTGGTACCCGTCGAAGTCCGTCGAGTACGTCCTCGCCGGCTACCGCCGCGGCGACCGCGGCTACGTCCGGCCCATCGCCGCGGGCAACGCCGCGCTCACGCCCGCGCAGGTCGACCAGTATGTCGAGCACCTCGTGACGCTGTTCGACCTCTACCTCGACTTGACCGACGCGGGCGTCGACTGGCTCGCCGCCTGCGCCGCCGCCTGCCGCGCGCACGGCGTGAGCCCCTGGCTGAGTTACCGGATGAACGCCACGCACTTCTCCGGCGCGCCCGCCAGCCCGGTGAACTGCCGCCTTTTCCGCGACCCGCGTCACCGCCTGTCCGGCCGCGTCCCGCTCCCGGGTCACGCCCCCCAGCCCAGCTGGATGGGCCTGAACTACGGCAGCCCCGAGGTGCGCGACCACATGTTCGCGATGATTCGCGACGGCCTTGAGCACTACGACTACGAGGGGCTCGAGCTCGACTGGCTGCGTCACCCCGTGTGTCTCGAGGCACCGGCCGCCGCGCGGCAGGTCGACGAGCTCACCGCGTGGTTCGCGTCCGTCAAGGCGCTGGCCGCCTCCCGCCCGCGGGCCGTGCCGGTCGGCCTGCGCGTGCCCGCGAATCTCGGCTACCTGCGCAGCATCGGGATCGATGTGCCCGCGCTGGTCCGGCAGGGGCTCGTCGATTTCCTCACGTTCAGCAATTACTGGCAGACGCCATGGGAACTGCCGTTGGATGAACTGCGACGTGAACTCGGCCCAGACGTGACGATCTACGGCGGCATGGAGGACGCGCCCAACTGGCTCGAAGCCGTCGCACCGTCGCTCACCGAGCGCCCCGCCTACCAGGAGCTCCAGCTCGCGGGCGACAACGCCTTCCGCTCACGGGCCGCCGCGCCGGGACCGCAGCGGGTGCGCGGCACCCGCTACCTCTCCGCCAGCGCGCCGCTGATGCGGGCGAACGCGGCCGGCAAGCTCGTGCTCGGCGCGGAGGGCATCGAGGCCTTCAACTTTTTTGTCACCGACCAGGTCCGCGTCCCCGGCCAGCGTGCCGACTACGCGGCGCTCCGACAGCTCGGCGATCTCGCCGCGCTGCGTGGCACCCCGAAGCACTACGCGTTCAACACCGCGTCCACGCAGCCGACGAAGCTCTGGGACGTCCCGGAGCAACTGCCCGCCCGCCTGGCCCCCGGCCAGCGGCGCGCGCTCCGGCTTCCGATGTGCGCGGAGCCGTCCGACCGCGGACTCCGGCTGGTGGCCCAGCTCGTGGTCGACCGCGCCGGCGCGGCGCGCGCCTGCGGCGTCAGCCTCAACGGCGGCGACCCGGTGTTTGCACGGCAGGACACCGACGCCCTGCTGCTTCCCGCCGGCCCGTACACGCGCCACGTCGAGGAACACGCGGCGTGGAACTACGCGCTCGACCTCGGCGCGGTGCGCGACGGCTGGAACGAACTTGTCCTCGTCAACGAGTCCCCCGAGGCCCTCGACCTGATCGCGGTCGAGCTCGGCGTGCTGGCCTCGCCGACGTAGGCTTCCCCGGTCCATGTCCACCTTCTCCCTCGCCGCCCGCTCCGCGCTCGTGACGGGTTCCTCGCAAGGCATCGGGCGCGCCATCGCGCTCAGTCTCGGCGCCGCCGGGGCGCGCGTCGCGTTCCATGGCCGCGACGAGGCCCCGCCGGACCTGCCCGCCGGCGCGCCCTACCTGCGCGCGGACCTGCTCGATCCCGCCGGCGGCCCCGCGCTCCTCGCCGCCGCGCTGGCCGCCCTGCCCGATCTCGACCTGCTGGTCTGCAACGCCGGGAGCTTCTTCGACCGGCCGTTTCTCGAGCAGCCGCCCGAGCTGTTCGAGCGCACGCTGAACCTGAACGTGCGGGCCACCTACTTCCTGATCCAGGCCTTCGCCCGCGAGCTCGTCGCGCGCCGCCGGCCCGGCGCGGTCCTCACGGTCTGCTCGACCAACGGCTTCCAGTCCGAGGTCGACGCCACCGCCTACGACACCTCCAAGGGCGCGCTGGTCATGCTCACCCGCACGCTGGCCCAGGCGCTCGCGCCGCACGGGATCCGCGTGAACGGCATCGCGCCGGGTTTGATTCGCACGCCGCTCAACGCCTGGATGACGCAGGACCCGGCCACGATCCGGCACTACGAGAAGAAGATCCTGCTCAACCGCATCGGCGCGCCCGAGGACTGCGCGGGCGCCGCGGTGTTCCTGCTTTCCCCCGCCGCCGCCTACGTCACGGGCCAGATCCTCGTGGTCGACGGCGGCCTGACCGTCGGCCAGATCGGCCGCATGTGAGAACCCTTTCGCCACCATGAGCACCACTCTCGTCACCAACGCCCGCATCGTCTTTCCCGGCCAGCGCATCGCCGCCGGCTCCCTCCTGCTCAGCGGCGGACGGATCGCCGCGATCGACCCGGTGCCTGCCGCCGTGCCCGCAGGCACCGTTCGCGTGGATGCCGGCGGCCGGCTGCTGACGCCCGGCCTGATCGACGTCCACACCCACGGCGTGGGCCACCACCTCTACGAGTCGTCGCCCGAGGACCTCCTGGCCGGCCTGGCCTTTCTCGGGCGGTTCGGCACGACGGGCGTGCTGCCGACGCTGTACCGGGTGATGAACCGCCCGTCGCTCGACCATCTCGCCCGGCTGTCGCGGGCCCTCGACTCCGCCCGCGGCGTCGCCGTGCCCGGCTGGCACCTCGAGGGGCCGTTCCTGAAGCTGCCGGGCGCCGGGGCCGAGACCATCCCCGGCGACCTCGGCCTGCTCGAGGAACTGCTCGCGGCCACCGGCCCGCGGACCGCCGCCATGTCGATCAGCCCGGACACGCCCAACATCCTCCCCGTGATCGAGCGCCTGGTGGAGAAGCGCATCGTGCCATTCATCACGCACACCCGCGCCTCGACGGAGGAGACGGAGCGCGCGATCGAGGCGGGCGCGCGGCACGCGACGCATTTCTACGACGTGTTCCCGCTGCCCGACATCACCGAGCCGGGCGTGCGGCCATGCGGGGCCGTCGAGGCGATCCTCGCCGACCCGCGCTGCCGCGTGGACTTCATCTGCGACGGGGTGCACGTCGCGCCCGTGGCCGTCCGCGCCGCCCTCGCCGCCAAGGGCTTTGGCGGCATCGTGCTCATCACGGACTCGAACATCGGCGCGGGGCTGCCCGACGGGGTCTATCCCACCACGTTCGGCTTTCCCGTGAAGGTCAGCCGCGGCAACGCCGCCCGGATCCACGACCCGGCCCACCCGAACCACGGGGCTCTCGCCGGCAGCGCCCTGACCATGAACGTCGGCATTGCGAACCTGCACCGCTGGCTGAAGCTCCCGCCCGAGCAGATCTGGGCGATGGGCAGCACCAACCCCGCCCAGCTGCTCGGGCTCGAACGCAAGGGCGTCATCGCCCCGGGCGCCGACGCCGACGTGGTCGTGTGGGAGGACGATTTCTCCGCGCGCCACACCTGGGTCGGCGGCGACCTCGTCCATACGGCGACGTGACCGCCCGTCCGAAGTCGGGACTCGAACCCGGCGGCGGCTCCCGCATGCTCACAGGTCCCGTCCGACCCTGTTCCGGCCCATGATCTTTCCCACCAAGAAGCGCGACCCCGGGCTCTACCCGCACCGGCACGGGCTCTATTTCTCCTTCTACAACGCGCTGAACTGGCAGGTCGCGATCGGCACCCCGACCGTGCTGTTCATGCAGCAACTCGGCGCCGACTCGTTCCAGGTCGGGCTCGTGTTCTCGTGGACGTTTCTCCTGACGCCGGTGCAGGTGCTCGCGACGGCCTTCCTGCCTCACCTCGGCTTCAAGCGCCTGACGCTCGCCGGCTGGAGCGCGCGCGCGTGGTGCCTCGTGGTGCCGATCGGGCTGGCGGTGCTCGCGCCCCGCCAGCCGCTGCCGTGGATGATCTACGCGATGGTGACCGCGATGTTCGTCTACAGCCTCGCGCGCGCCGTGGGCTCGGCGGCACTGACCACGTGGCTCTACCAACTCGTACCGGCGCCGATCCGCGGGCGATACTGGGCGACCGACCAGATGCTCTCGGGCATCGCGATCATGGGCTCGCTCATCGTGTACGCGGGCCTGTTTCTCGTGCTCCCGGTCTACCTGGCGTTCCTCGTGCAGTACCTCGTCGCGGTCTTCGGCGCCTGGATGGCGAACCACGAGCTCAACCAGCTCACGGACGTCGAGCGTCCCAAGATGCTCAGCCTCGAGAAGATCGTCACCGAGACGCCGCGGCTCATCACGGAGCCGAGCCTTTTCCGCACCTACCTGTGGCTGTCGATCCCGCTCTACATGACGATCACGCCGATCGCGCCGTTCGCCGCGTACTACCTGAGGGCGACGGGCGGGCTGACGGCGTCGAGCATCCTCCTGCTCACAATGCTGACCTATGTCGGCCTGATCGGCGCGAATCTCTTCATGCGGACCCACATGGACCACCACGGCGCCAAGCCGTTCTTCCGGCTCTCGTACGGGCTGCTGGCGCTGATCGCGACCGGGTGGTTGTTCTATCTGCAGGGCGGCGGGCGCTCGCCGATCATCCTGGCGGCCCTCTACACGCTGCAGGGCGCGGCGTCGGGCTGCTGGACCTCGGCCAATCTCAACTACCTCGCGAAGATCGTGCCCGAGCAGGACCGCGCGCTGCCGGTGTCGATCCACGGCGCGGTGATCACCTTCCTCGGCGGCTGCTCACCGGTGCTGTGGGGGCTGTTCATGAAGGGCCCGTCCGAGACGCAGCCCGTCAACGTGCCGGTCTTCCAGGCGTTCTTCGCCTCGCTGCTCCTCACCACCGCCGCGCTGTTCTGGCTCGTGCGCCGGCTGCCGGAGAAGACCGGCCCGGCCTACCCGCTGCTGCAGGGCGGCTGGCTGCTGCGGCCGTTCCGCGGCGTCGGCAACCTCATCAATCTCGTTGAGCGTCCGGTCGACCACGCCGAGCCACAGGACTGACCGGCGCTTGGTTCCCCAAGGGAGCCAAGCGTCGCCCCTTGTCACCGCGCCCCGGGCCGCCAGAGTCCCGCCGAGGCCCGCCGGTGCGGACCTCGCCTGAACCTCCAACCCCCTCCGTCATGTGCGCCAAGCTTGATTACGACGCGCTGCGCGAACGCTACGATGCCGACGGCTTCGTGGTGGTGCGCGGCCTCTTCCCCGCCGCCGAGTTCAAGGAACTCCAGGACCAGCTCGACCGCTACGTCACCAAGGTCGTGCCGACACTTCCGAAGGACGCCGCGTTCTTCGACGACTACAGCCGCCCCGAGACGCTCCGCAAGATGCAGTCGCTGAACCGCCACGACCCGTGGTTCGACCGCTTCCTCCAGCAGGGCAGCCATGTCGCGCTGCTCGAGCACTTCATGCGCGACAAGTGCAGCCCGCAGGGGCTCGAGTGGTTCGACAAGCTGCCGTACGACACCAACGCGACCCCCGCGCACCAGGACGGCTTCTACTGGTGCCGCAAGCCCAACATCGCCTGCGGCCTCTGGATCGCCCTCGACAAGGTCGACCGCGAGAACGGCTGCCTCTGGTACGCCCGCGGCTCCCAGAAGCTCGGCATCCTGCCCCACGCCCCCAGCGGCGTGCTCGGCTTCAGCCAGGGCCTCCTCAACTTCGATCCCAAGGCCGTCGACGGTGTGCCGATCGAGCTCGAGCCCGGCGACGCCGTCGCCCACTCCAGCGCGACCATCCACTGGACCGACGTCAACCGCACGCCCCGGCACCGCCGCGCCATCGCGACCTTCTGCTTCGGCGCGTCCACCGTCCGCGACGAGGAGGCGTTCACCCGCTACAAGGCCAGTCTCAAGTCCCAGCTCGAGAAACGCGGCATCGCGGTCTCCTCGTGACCCTCCCCGTCAGTCGGCGCCGCTGAGCTCGGTCGGCAGCGTCTTGGCCAGCGGCGGCAGGCGGCCCGTGTCGAAATACCGCACGGCCGCCTCCGTCAGGTGGTGCACGAGCCGCCGCACCGGCGAAGGATAGTGCGCCGGCGGCGGCTCGAGTTTCACCGCCTCGGGCGAGTGCAGCAGCGCGACGACCTCCGCCTGCGCGGGCACCGGCACGCCGGCGCGCCACAGCGACGTCACGACCAGGCTCACCGGCACCGGCGCGAGGACGATCAGCCCCGTCCGGCCGTGCACGCCGGCCGCCAGCCGCCGCACCGTCGCGCGCAGCGACGCGGGCGTCAGC
>DAOQKI010000158.1:0-7092 GCA_035334485.1 Opitutaceae bacterium | reverse complement strand
TGGGTGCCGGCGTCCTCGGCGGTGGTCTCGCTCAGGAGTTCCGTCCGGCGGTTCCGCTGGCGGACGCGGTCGATGGCACGGTTGCGGGTGAGGGTGACGGCCCACGCGAAGGCGGAGCCGCGGGAGTCCTCGAAGGCGCGGGCCTTCTCCCAGAGGGTCACGAACACCTCCTGCACGACATCCTCGGCCTCGGTGGGATTGGCCGTGATGCGCAGGGCGGTGGCGTACAGCGGGCGCGAAAAACGGTCGTAGAGTTCCGCGAAGGCCTCCCGGTCGCCGCGGGCGGAGCGGCCCAGCAATTCGGCATCGGCCCGGGCCCGCGCGGTGACCACGGCGGAAAGATCGAGGGGCTCAGGGGCCTTCATGCGGGAGAGGCGGACGGACTGCGGTGGGAGCAGGGCGGCGGGCAGGGACCAGCATGGCGAGATGACGGACATCCAATGCTCATACGCGCGAAACCCAGCAGAGGATGCACCCCGCGGGGAGGCGAGCCGAAAGGGAAGGCGCTCAAAGCAGAGCCAAGCCGATTAGTCCCAGCACAATGACGGCCGCCACGCAGGCGAGGACGCGACGCTCGTAGGCCGTGGTCGAGAAGGGCATGGCCGCCGATGACGCCGCTGGCCAGAGGCGCTGTCGATGCTGCGGATGATCACAGAAGGCTTTCAGCTTTCAGCAATCAGCAATCAGCAATCAGCAATCAGCGATCAGCTGTCAGCTTTTCGAGCTTCGATCCGGGTGGCCGCAAAGAGGCACAGGAGGCGCAAAGGTTCAGCCATCCGGCTACCAGCTACCAAATACCAACTACCAGCTACTGGAATCATGCTCGCTACGCGCTACTCGCTACCCGCTACTGCCCTCACAATCCCCTCGGCTGCAGGCGGGCGAACAGGGTTTCCATGAAGGGCTCGTGGCGGATCTCCTCCCAAGAGCGGTTGCTGGAGATGCGGACGAAGAGCTGGTCGCCGGCGCGGCGGAAGCCGTAGTTCCAGGCGAGGCGGAGCAGTTCGCGCGGCGAGTTGGGATTCTCGTGGGCGAGCGGATGCCCGTCGTAGAGGTGCCAGTACCACACGTTCTGCGTGGTGCCGCGACTGGTGAAGGTCCGCATCTCGGCGTCGGACAGCTGTCGGCCGGCCATCGGCAGGTGGATGCGCGGCTGGGCGACGGGCTGGGCCTCCCAACCCGAGCCAGGCCAGCAGGCGTCGGGGGTGTGGGAGGCGACCAGGCTCACGCTGGCCTGCCCGGGCCGCCAGTAGGCGAGGTAGACGATCACGACGTCGCCGTCGTTGTCGTACGCCCGCGTGTACGTGCGCTGCGCCATGAACTCGGTGTGCAGGGTCTCGCTGAACCGGTAGAGCCCCGTGTTCGTGTCCACGGTCCAGCCCGGTGCCGCGGCGGGCAGCAGGCTGGCGAGGTCCGGGACCGGGGCCTCGTCCTGCACCGACGGCCGGGTGCCGACCACGAAGAACGCGACGAGGGAGACCGCGGCGAGGAGTCCGACGGCGAGCAGCTGGCGGGGCCGCGCCGAGGTGTGCGGCCGGAACGGCGGGTACGTCTGCGGCGCGGGCCGCTCGGCACCGGCCGCGGGCCGGGCCGGAGCGCCTTCAAGGAGGTAGGCGAGGCCGGCGAGGAGGATGGCGGTGGCGCCCAGCACGGCGAACCCGGTGAGATCGTGCCAGGTGCCGCCGATGTCGACCCCGCGGTTCGCGAGCAGCGTGAGGATCAGCGAGCGCAGGAAGTTCATCACGAGCGCGAGCGGCGCGGCCAGGACGATGAGCCATGCGCGCGAGACGGGGCGCCGGACGAGCATGGCCGAGAAGAACCAGCCGGCGAAGACGCACGAGACGAGGCTGCGGACGCCGCTGCAGGCCTCCTCGACGCCGACCGTGGCGGTGGCGAGCTGGATGATGTTGCCCTGCCGCTGGGCGGCGATGCCGAGCAGGTGGAGCGTGCGGAGCACGTTCTCGGACACCATCAGCTGCAGGCCGAGCGTGAGGCGGGAATAGGTGCCGGGGGGGATCGGGGCGCAGAGCATCCAGAGTCCGGCGGCGGTGATCGCGGGCCAGTTCAGCGGGATCCAGCGCACCGGATCGGAGGCAAGGACGGCGAGCGCGGCGGCGAGCAGCAGAACGAAGGCCGCGGTCAGGGTGAAGGCGACCAGATCGTGGGTCCAGCTGAGCGTCGCGGCGTACAGCCCGCCGGCCGCGAGGGCGGCGAGGCCGGCGAGGAGGAGCCCGAGCACGGCCACGGTCTGTCCGGGAAAGGCGGGCACGTAGCGCGCGGTGCCGCGCCGGGCCTCGGCCAGCAGAAGCAGGAAGATCACGGGCATGAAGTACCCGTGCGAGAGGTCGGGATTCTGCCGCCAGTGCGGCCAGAGCAGGTAGATCAGGGCGAGCGCGAGAAGGCCGAGCAGGACCAGCGCCGCGCGCACGGCGAGATTGAGAGCGGAGAACGGCGGACGATAATGCGGCGCGCTCATGGCCGGTTCGAGGTGAGCGTCTGCTTGCCGGGGAAGCGTTCGATCAGGGCGTAGTCCAGTTCGACCGGCAGCGGCAGCACCGGCAGGATCGACACGGCCCGGTCGGACGTGGAGCGGCCGCGGAAGAAATTCTCGACGGTCACGAGCAGCGCCGGAGACAGGCCGGAGTGCTTGGTCAGGCTGCGCCCGATCTCGCCGAACTTGATCCAGTCGTGGTGGCAGCCGGCGGCGCACAGCATCGCGAAGTAGGCCGGCGCGTTTTCCGTGTTGAAGGGCAGGGGATCGCGCTGGAACCGGGCGTACAGCCGCTCGAAGAGCTCGGCGTCGGGATTGCGGATGAGGTGGGCGGTGAGGACCTTGATCGACGGTCCGGTGAGCCGGCCGCCGAGCAGCTGGTCGACGAGCAACTGGCGGGGGCGGCGGGCATCCTGGCGGGCGAACGCCTCAAGCTGGAGAGTGCAGGTGGTCTCGGGGTCCAGCCGGCCGGCGGCGGACCCGAGCACATCGAGCGCGCGGTAGGGGTCGCCGGCGCGGATCAGGCGGGAGATGCGGTAGTACGTGCCGTACGGCGGCACCCGCTCCCAGCCGGGGCGGTCCAGCGCGGCGCGGGCCTCGGCCGTGCGGCCGGCAAGCGCCAGCAGCTCGGCGTCGATCAGCGGGCGCCAGGCCGAGAGCGTGGGTTCATCGCGGATCGAGCGCAGGATGTCGTCGCGGCCGCCGTGCTCGGAGGCGAAGACGAGGGCGCGCATCCAGGCGGAGGTGCTCGGCGTGTCGTGCAGCAGGCGGTCCTTGGCCAGCTCGCGCATGCCCTGGAAATCGCCGCGGGCGAGCAGCGCGCGGAACCAGTCCTCCGCCGTCGTCTCCTGCTGGAGGCGGTGCTCGCGGTAAAGCCGCTCGTAGATGCGGTTGGAGACGAGCGGCTGGCCGGACTGGAGGACCTTGGCGAGCGTGAGACCCGCGACATAGTTGCCGGGGTCGAACTCATAGGCGTTCGAAAGGTACAGGACGGCTTCCGCGGTGCGGTTGGCGGCGAAGGCCTGGCGGGCGCGCTCGGTGAAGTACCACCCACGAGCCTGGCCGACCCGGTGCCAGGAGCCCGGCCACGTGACGTGGATGATGCTGACGGGATAGCCGACCGCGCGCAGGAAAATGAATACCGCCAGTGCGAGCGAAAGGTAGACGCCGAGCACCGTGCCACCGTAGTAGGCCAGCGCGCGGCCCCAGAACGGGCGGACGTCGGCGGTATTCGCGGCGCAGCGCCAGCCCTGCGGCGTCTGGACCAGCAGCGGGCAGACGCGACGAAACCGCTCCGGCTTGCCCCAGGTCAGCATCGCCTCGCATTGCGTCTCAAGCGCGCGGCCCGAGTCGCTCGGGCTTTGGCACGGGCAGGGCGAGCGGCCGCGCCGCAACTGGAACCACGACTTGCGGGCGTTCCAGTAGAGCAGGCCCCAGGCGAGTCGGAAGAAATCGGCAAGCCAGCCAGTCACGCGCCGAGGCTAGGTGCACCGGCGGACGCGGCAAACTGAAATGTGGTCATGGCCCGGGGGAGAAATTCGACGATGAAAATTCGAAGCTCGAGGATCGGAATTCGAAGCCCGAGAGGGAGAAATTGGAAAAACTGGGGAGGGGAGAATTGTCGGAGGATTTGAAACCGGTGAGAAATGTGGCACCATGGTCGCGAATCACTGCCCTATGAAACCCCCACTTCGTCTCCTGTCGTTTTTCGCGACCCTTTCGCTCCTGCTGGCCGGCCTGGCCCGGGCGGAGGTGGTCATCGGTCAGCCGGCGCCGGACTTCACGCTCACGGACATCCACGGCGTGAGCCACAAGCTGTCGGACTACAAGGGCAAGACCGTGGTGCTGGAATGGGTGAATCCCGAGTGTCCGTTCGTGGTGAAGCACTATGGCAGCGGCAACATGCCGACGCTCCAGAAGGAAGCCACGTCGGACGGTGTGGTGTGGCTCTCGATCAATTCGGGGCGGCCGGGCGCGCAGGGCGATTTTGACGCTACGCAGGTGGCGGCGTGGATGAAGCGTACGGGAGCGGCGCCAACTGCCTATTTTCGAGACCAAGACGGCCGGATCGGCCGGCTGTACGCGGCCAAGACGACGCCGCACATGTTCGTGATCACGGCCGACGGCACGCTCGTTTATGAAGGTGCGATCGACAGCATCCGTTCGCCGAAGGTGGAAGACATCGCGAAGGCGACGAACTACGTCCGCGCGGCGCTCGCGTCGGTCAAGGCCGGCAAGCCCATCGAGAAGACCGCGTCGCAGCCGTATGGGTGCTCGGTGAAATACTGATGGGGCGGAAGCGACAAGTAACAGGTAACAGGGGCGAAGTAGCAGGAAGAGTGTGGCAGGAGAGCCTGCCGGACCTGGTGAGGATGGCGCGCTGATGGCCGAGTGCCATCTTGGGTCCTGAATCGGTTCTCTGCCCCTGCGCCAGAGGTGTTCTGTTGGCCGGTCCTCCGGCCGCTGGACTCCTGATACTTGGTCCCTGAGTCCTGTTACTTTTCCCGCCTCCGCTAGACCTTCACCTCGAAGAGCTGCGGGTGCATCGTGCCCTCGGCGACCTTGTTCACTGTACCGGTCATGAGGATCGAGTAGTCGGAGCCGATCTCGATGCCGATCTGGCCACCGGGCATGTGGACGGTGACCTGGCGATCGACGAGCCCGAGCCGGTGCGCGACGGCCGCGGAGGCGCTGGAGCTGCTGCCCGAGGCGAGCGTGTAACCGGCGCCGCGTTCCCAGATCTCGATCTGCACATTGTGCCGGTCGAGGACCTTGAGGAACTGGACATTGGTCTTGCGCGGGAAATTCGGATGCACCTCCAGGTCGGGGCCGTACCGGCGGGCGAGGGCCTCGGAAATCTCGGGCAGCACAATCACGCAATGCGGGTTCCCAATGGTGGCGGCGTTGAAGGTGAAGTCGCGGTCCTGGATGCGAATCGTCTCGCCGAGCACCTCGCGGGGCGCGCCGACGACGGGGATCTTGGCACTGTCGAACGAGACCTGTCCCATCTCGATCGTGAGGAGCCGGCCGCCGTCCTGGATGACCGTCTTCACGTGGCCGCCGGGCGTCTCGACGGTGAACGACGGCTTCTTGACGAGACCCTGGTCCCAGAGAAACCGGGAGAAGATGCGCAGGCCGTTACCCGACTTCTCGGCCTCGGAGCCGTCGGGGTTGAAGATGCGGAGGCCGAACTCGCTCTGCCGGGACGGCAGCGGGCCCCAGAGAATGCCGTCGGAGCCGACGCCGAAATTGCGGTGGCACACGACGCGGATCTGCTCGACGGTCGGCGCGGGCTGCCAGGCCGGGAAGTCGGCGGGATTGAGGACGATGTAATCGTTGCCGAGGGCGTGATACTTGTAGAAACGCATGGGGACGGTCCAGCAAACCACGCGGGACGCGGAACACACCACAATACTGGGCGCGTCGCCTATGGCCGGTTGTCAGAACTGCTGGGCTCGGCGTCTGTCATCCTGAGCGCAGCGAAGGATCCAGTTAGACTCAGTCCAAGGAGCTGCTGCGTCACACTGGATCCTTCGCGCTGCGCTCAGGATGACAAACGTTGGGGTGCGGTCCAAACCACTAGAGAACCAATGAAGCCCAGCCGCGGAAAATGAGACCCGAGGCCGACGCTCCACCTTAAAGAAACCGGTACGCGTCGCGCAGGAGGTCCTTGCCGCCGGAGTCGACGTTGCGGCCGTGTCCGACGATGATGCGGTCGAAGTCCCAGGCGAGGATCCGGTCGAGCGACTCCCGCACCGCGGCGCGATCGCGGATCGTGGTGCGGAGGAGACGTGAGGCGGCGAAGCAGCCGTAGCAGCCGTTGAGACGCAGCATGACGCGGCTCAGGAGCGGCATGGCGTCGCCACTGAGGTTGAACGCCAGATCGGCGAGAATCAGCGTGCGGCTGGCGCGGTGGTGGAAGACCACCTCGTTGACGCGCGGCATGCCCCGAACGAGTAGCTGGTCGAGCACGCCGGCCCACTCGGCCGGGGCGGAGGCCCCCAGCGTGTCGGTGAACTTCAGGTCCGGCCGGAACTTCGAGAAACCCTTGGCGCCGTGGAAGCGGCGGCCGGGATAGGCGGCGAACCAGCCCTCAAGGTAGGTGTCGTGCACGCAATTGGGCGCGACGACATGGCCGACCGGGCCGAGGCGGGCCAGCGCGTCGCCGATCTCGGGGCGGTACGCGACGGGCGAGTGGACCCACAGGGTGCCATCCGGCAGCCGCGCGACGGTCATGCGATGACCCAGCGCCATGCCGAGGGCGGCGAGCGGTTCATTCAGTTCCCACAGACCATCGGCGACGGGGTTGAGCATGGGGCGCCAGCAGGTCTAGCAGCGGCGCCGCGGACGACAAGCCCGCGGAACGCGCCGTCAATGGCTGACCTTGGCGCCTGATTTGACCGCAAAGAGGCACATAAGGCGCAGGAGGGTCGCCCGCCGTATCCAATCGTCTGGTCTGCCGGGCGGTCTCTTCATGCCATCGTCGGCCTCGAACCAATCCCGGATTGCTCTGCGCCTTCTGCGCCTCTTTGCGGCTTAACCGCAGGGCGATCGCCTAGCTGGCGGCGCGGATGGCGGCGGGGGTGTAGCCGAAGAGATGG